>NZ_OZ244997.1:4539878-4842537 GCF_965223285.1 Candidatus Leptofilum sp.
ATTCGATCATTCCTAATGCTTCTGTCATAAGATTCTCCTGTTTATAGTAGTTGGTGGTTAGTGGCTAGTTGCGTTAGGCGTTTCTGACCAGCCACCAGCCACTAAAACTATTCACTTTTGTTGCTTTCCGGGGAACGGCCGCTTACGCTTTCAATGGCGTCAATAGCTGCCTGATACCCCGCCATAATGTCCCGTTCTGAGCCACCCAGATAAACACGGCCAAAGCTGCCGTAAGCACGCACTTCTAAAATGTTTAGATCGGCACGTTTTTCCGCCTCGTTGGCGGCCAGCGCAGCGTAGGCGGCAGGCTGCACTTCCATTACGTACAGCGTTTGTTCGGCCAAAATCATATGCCCGTGGCGCATTCGGTTAATTAACTGCACCTGGTGGGGGTCAATGTTGCGGATGATTTGGCTGGAGACCACGCGTGGCTTGAGGCGGTCTTCTTCCTTCAGTTCCAGTGCTTCCAAAATAGCAGCCCCAGCTGCGCGTACATCTGCTTGACTACTGGAATGTACTTCCAACAAGCCATACAATCGCTCGACAATTTGCATACCGGGCTTTACGTCAACCGATTTCAAGGCAACATCAGTAATGCGATTAATTTCAATCCCCGGGGAAATTTCAATCCACAGAGAGGCATCACCGGGTAGAGGGAGAAATCCACGGGCAACTGTACCTAGAAAGGCTGAATGTTGTGGCTGAAGATTATCTAAAAAAACATAGCTACGCAGTTCAACTGTCACGTTAACGACTCCTTCTTTCAGAGTGCCATTGGTGGGTGGGTTCAGGGCGTGGTTGCCATTCATCCATTTCCAGATTGGGTTCTTTGCCCGTTAATTTGTCGATGAGGTAGTGCAGACGCAGCATGAAAACCTCATCGTAGTCGGTGATGCCACAAACGTCGCACTGGTAAGCTGGCACGTTGGGGATGACCATCAGATGGTTGTTGAGAGGGCTGTAGTAAGCAATTTTTGTGGGCTGGAATTTTCCAATCCGGCAATGGTGACAATCCATATAAAATATTCCCTTAAAACTCTGTTTTGGGCGGCTAATAATTTGTAGGGGAAACGGCCGTTTCCACCATACCGCCTGTTGCTTCCTTCACAATCCGTACACCTGCACTCGCTCCCAGACGGGTGGCACCGGCCGCAATCATCGTTTGTGCATCAACCAAATTGCGCACGCCGCCTGCTGCCTTTACGCCAATGTCTGGCCCGACCACGCTTCGCATCAGGGCCACATCTTCTGCCGTAGCCCCGCCAGGCCCAAAGCCCGTAGATGTTTTCACAAAATCGGCCCCGGCCAGCTTGGAGAGGTGTGAAGCGATCACTTTTTCTTCATCAGTTAGCAGTGCAGCCTCAATGATCACCTTGACAAGTGCATTACCCGCATGAGCGGCACGCACGACAGCACCAATATCCTCTTTCACCGTCACATAATCCTGCGATTTCAAGGCACCCACGTTAATCACCATGTCAATTTCAGTGGCGCCATCCCGGATGGCTTGCTGAGTTTCGTATGCTTTCACCGTGCCGGGCGTCGCCCCAAGCGGAAAGCCGACCACGGTACACACTTTAACGGGCGACCCTTTGAGCAGCTGTGCCGCCAGCTTCACCTGGGCTGGATTAACGCAAACGGAAGCAAATTCGTAGGTGCGGGCTTCGTAACATAGTTGGGCAATCTGGTCTTGCGAGGCATCTGGCTTGAGCAGGGTGTGGTCAATGTAGTGAGCAATGCCGCCGTCTTTTGGCCGTGTGCCTAGCGTGGCCGTGACGCGGCTGGCCCCAGCCTGCACCACCGACTGCACCTTGTCGGCACAATTTTGCACACAAGAGCCATCGGTGCAGTTACAGCCAGAACCCACGTCGGCTGGCTGGGGCTGATTTAGCCGCAGCAACACCTCGCGGGTGATTTCTTCTATGATTTGTTCGATGGCTGCTTGATTTTGCATTTTAATTTGTTAGTGGCTAGTGGCTAGTGGCTCGTCACTAACCACTAACAGTCTAGCTACTAACCGCTTCCTTACTTGCTAAATCGCTTTTCAATTGCCCAAATTTTGTCTACGCGACGGGCGTGGCGGTCGCCACCAAACTCTGTAGCCAGCCACGTTTTTACAATTTGCTGAGCCAGGTTGGGGCCGATGAGCCCTGCACCAAGGGTGAGAACGTTGGCATTGTTGTGTTCTCGACTGTTAACGGCCGTTGCCTGATCATAGCACATCGCGGCCAGCACACCGGGCACTTTGTTAGCTGCCATGCAGCTACCAATCCCCGCACCGTCGATAATGATGCCACGCCAGGCGCGTCCAGTACCCACTAGTTGAGCCACCGCATAGGCGAACTCTGGGTAGTCTACCGAATCCATGCCGTGTGTGCCACAATCTACCACCTCATGACCTGGGTGGGTGGTGGCTAGCATTTTTTTGAGCGTTTCCTTGAGAGTGTAGCCGCCGTGATCTGCGCCGATGGCAATGACGGTTTGGTTTGTTTTGGGCGTTGGCTGGCTGGGGCTGCTTTCTTCTAGGTGGATGTGCCGTTCTAGAGCGGCTTGGCGAGCCAGCGGGGTGATCAGGGCATCGGGTGGCAGAGCAAATATTGTGTTAGGTGGGATTTGCTGTATGTACTCGGCGTCTATGAGCGGCCGTTTACTAGCAGAAAGTGTGTGGGAAACGGCCGTTTGCCCTTCACCAATTACTCGATTAACAACTTGGCGCACCAACGCCTCGATCTCTTCGGCACTGTAGCTCATACTCAGTTTATGGGGTGATCCACATGGGGCACCAATTCCCAGTCGGCAATGGGCCAATAAACCACCATCGCCTTACCAAGAATATTTTCCTCCGGCAAAAAGCCCCAGGAGTGGGAATCGCTAGAACTGTTGCGGTTGTCACCCAACACAAAAAACTCGCCGTCTGGTACTGTCCAATCTCCTGTATAAGTTGGGGCTGCCTGAATATAAGGCTCTGCCAACAGCATTCCATTAACCAGAACCTGCCGCTCCTGAATTTCCACATGATCGCCAGGCACGCCAATGACGCGCTTGATCAAATTTAGGTCGCTATTTGGGTGCTTAAAAACAACAATGTCACCGTGGTTCGGCTCATTCAAGTAGTAGCTAAAGTTATTGATGAGCAAATATTGGCCGTTGGCAAGAGTTGGATTCATGCTGCTGCCATCAATGCGGTAGCGACCCACAAAGCTATTGACCAACCAAAAAATGAAAAAGGTCAGGAGTAAGGTCTCGACAATTTCACGCACCACAAGCTCCGTGGGTTGCTTCCTTTCGTCGGCGACGGCGGTTGTGTCATGGAATGGGGGTTGTGGGGCATTGGACTCAGTTAGAGCCATGAAATGATTCTCCTGAAGATGGTTGAAATTATAAACGACGCCTAAAAGTGGAGCAAACTAGCTTTCTGGCGAACAGCTTGGCTATCGTAGTCAAGAATATTGGATTCGTAAAGTGTTTGGCAAATTTATTACACAAACAATAACGGAAATTTGGCCAAAAAATTGCCAAAGCTTGTTTGCATACCGTTTGGGGGACGGCTATACTTACGCTCTGTCTGTTCGGCTCCGTAGCTCAGCTGGCAGAGCAGGTGACTTTTAATCACTTGGTCGCAGGTTCGAATCCTGCCGGAGTCACTCGCATTTCCTTGAGATGCCCGGTATTTTCCGGGCTCTTTTTATTTCTGGTTTCACCATAGGATACGGTTGTTATGAAGCGGCACGTTTATTTAGAAGATATACCGCTTGACGAGGCACAGGCAGCGTTCCGGGCGGCTTTGCAGGCAACGGGCTGGTGGCAGCCTTTGGCGGCAGAAGAAGTGCCAGTGGCGCAGGCACACGGCCGTATCACCGCCACTGCCGTCTGGGCCAAACTGTCTTCCCCTCACTACCATGCCAGCGCGATGGATGGGTACGCTCTTCGGGCTCAGGATAGCGAAGGTGCCACCGAAACCCAGCCGCTTCAGTTTACCCTCGTCGAAAATTGGGAGACGCCACCAACTGAACCACGCCCGATACGTCCGGTTAACACCGGGCAGCCACTGCCCCCCTGGGCCAACGCTGTGGTGATGATTGAACATACGCAGCCAGTAGAATTGGCAAACGGCCGTTCTGGCATCGAAATACGCGCCAGCTTGCCGCCCTGGCAGCACGTCCGCCCTATGGGGGAGGATATGGTGGCTACCGAGCTGGTGCTGCCCGCCAACCACAAGCTGCGCCCGGTCGATTTAGGTGCGTTGGCCGGGTCTGGCCACGCCACCGTGTCGGTTTACCGCCAGCCGCGCGTGGCCATCATTCCCACTGGCTCTGAGTTAGTTTCCGCCGAGGTTGTGGCTGAGAGCGGCATTCAGCCAGGGCAAATTATTGAGTACAACAGCATGGTGCTGGCTGCGCAAGTAGCTGAGTGGGGCGGACTGCCCACCCGCTGGCCCATTGTGCCGGATGAGTTTAATGCCATTCAAACGGCCGTGCGCCAAGCTGCCCAGAACCACGATCTCATCCTGCTCAATGCCGGCTCTTCCGCAGGCAGCGAGGATTATACAGCCCACGTGGTGCAGTCGCTGGGGCAGCTTCTTGTTCATGGCGTTGCGGTGCGGCCAGGCCATCCCGTCATTTTAGGACTACTGGAGATTAGAGATCGGAAATTAGGGAGTGAAAATCAATCTCCAATCTCCAATCTCCAATCTCATATTCCAATTGTTGGTGTCCCCGGCTACCCAGTCAGTGCTGCACTTACCGGCGAAATTTTCGTAGAGCCGCTTTTGGCGCGATGGCAAGGACAACGGCCGTTCCAACCCCAAACCATCACTGCTACCCTTACCCGCAAGCTGAATTCGCACACCGGGGATGATGATTTTGTGCGCGTGGCGGTGGGGGAAGTGAACGGCCGTTTCGTCACCACCCCAATCAGTCGCGGGGCCGGAGTGATCACCTCGCTAGTACGGGCCGATGGCATTGTCCGTATTCCCCGCTTTAGTGAAGGTGCCGAGGCGGGCAGCGACGTCACCGTCCATCTTTACCGGGACGCTCGTGAATTGGCTCAGACCATTCTGGCCATCGGCAGCCACGATTTAACGCTCGATCTCATCGCCCAATTTTTGGCAGAGCGCGGTGGCGTGCGCCTGGCTTCGGCCAATGTGGGCAGTTTGGGCGGATTGGTTGCGCTGCGACGCGGTGAATGCCATTTGGCGGGCAGCCATCTGCTGGACCCGGAAACGGGCATCTACAACCAGAACTATGTGCGCCGCTACCTGCCCGACGAGGACGTCGTGGCGCTGACGCTGGTAGGGCGGGAGCAGGGCTGGCTGGTGCCACCAGGAAATCCGAATGAGATTCAGGGCTGGGCGGCGGCAGCGCGGGACGATGTGCAGTTTGTGAACCGGCAACGGGGGGCAGGCACGCGGGTGCTGCTTGATTATGAGCTGGGCAAGTTGGGCATCCAGCCAGAGCAGGTTCAAGGCTACGGCCGTGAGGAGTACACCCATCTAGCCGTGGCGGCGGCGGTTGCCTCTGGCACGGCTGATTTTGGGCTGGGTATTCAGGCTGCGGCGCGGGCGTTGCAGCTGGATTTTGTGCCGTTGGCCCATGAGCAGTACGATTTGGTGATGACGCGCCAAACTTACGAGAGCGACCGAATATGGCCCTTGCTAGACTTGCTGCACGATGATGATTTTAAGACGGCCGTTGCGGCTTTGCCGGGCTATGATGTCTCGGTGATGGGAAAAACCACTGAAATTTGAACAGCTAATCCATAACCCGAATAAATTGTTCTATGATTTCATGAGGTAGTTCGTTGAGAACAAATCGCCAAACGTCTTTTGCCAACGCATAAGCTGTTTTTGCATCTTCTAGGCTAAGTTTAGCAACATTGCCGGGGTATCTGGACGCGACAGCGTAAGGTGTGAGCGTGATTGCTGCCCTCCTGAGCACGTTGAACTCATCATTGATTTCCAGGCAAAGGGCTATTAGTGCAACAAGGGAATGTGTTTTTGGAAAAACAATATCATGAGATGTCAGGTAGGCTTTAATTGCTTTTTCTGCAGCCTGCTGGGCATGAAAGCTGGCAATATCTGTTAGCGGAAAGGAACCTTCCAGCAACCTTCTGGTGGCCTGTAAGTCCTGAAGGGCTTTTTCCAGCCAACTGATGACTTCAGAGGATTTCGCATCAGCCATAGAGAAGTGCGCCCTCGCGGAGAACCGTTGATGACAGGGATGTTAAAACTTGCTGCGATTCTTCAAATTCCTCGGCCGTAAGTACAATGACATCGGCTGGTTGTTTTAGGCCCCAAAGGGCATCATACGCTTTCGTTTCACGCTCATGACGGGGTAATGGGCTGTCTGACAACACGACAAGCAAATCGTAGTCGCTGTCAAGGGTTGCCTCGCCACGTGCCTGAGAGCCGAAAAGATAAATGGCATTTGGTTTTAAACGACTGACTAATCGTTTGACAAGTTGGTCAAGTGCATTTGAAATTTGAACAGTCACAAGATTACCTGATTTTTGGAATAGTTAAGAATAATTTGCATTCTAGCATAAATGATATGTTAGGATAAAACAATTCTTTATGGAAACGGCCGTTAGCCCACCCGACAGGTTCCCATGTTGCAATAGTCGCTGCAAAATTATCAAAAACAGGAGTTACGAAATGTCTCTTTCCTTTATTGCTGATTTACATAATCACACAACCGCTTCAGACGGCGAATTTAGCCCCACAGAACTGGTGCAGGCTGGCAAAGATTTGGGCTTGCAGGCGATTGGCGTGACTGACCATGATACCTTGAACGGGCTGGATGAAGCACTCGTGGCTGGCGCACAGCTAGGCATTCGGGTGGTGCCTGGGGTAGAGGTTTCATTGCGGTTTAGACGGCCGTATTTCACCGGCACCCTTCATTATTTACTGTACATCCCTTATGATCTGCTGCAAGATGACGCATTCCGCCAAATGGCGACCGACATCTTTAGTCAGGGTCGGGGCGGCGGCCTGGTGCGCGCCCGCGTCCAGGCCATTAATGCAGAGTTTGGCCCCAATGGCAACCAGCCGTTGCTTAAACAAGATTTAACGGCCGAAGGGATTGAAGCGTTGGCGGCAAACGTTTCCCGTCGTCATTTTGCCGTTGCCCTCAAGGAAAATCATGGACTGGACAAAGAGCAGATCAATATGCTCATTGGCAACGACAGCGTGGCTTATGTGCCATCAGGCATCGATCCCAAGCAACTAACGCCGCTGCTCAAAAAGTATCCGCAACTGGTGCGCATTTTTGCCCATCCCGCCGCTGGTTCCTTTCCTGGCAAGAGCCTCTACAACGAAGTGTTGCCTAACATTGAGGTTGTGGAAATCCTGATGCCCGAATTTTTGGATGATGACTTATTGGGTTTGGACGGTTTGGAAGTGGAATACCCTGGCCACGCGCCGGTGCATCGCAAATTGATGGCTGAATGGGCAGAGAAATATGGCCTGATTACCAGCGGCGGGTCTGATTGCCATGATCGGGTGGATCGGCCGTTGGGTGTAGCGGGGGTTTCGCAGCCGGAGTTAGACACCTTGCTGGTGAGGTTGCTGCAACCGGAAACCAGTCGGTAATCAACAGGATACAAGTTATTTGGAAAGCCCTATTCAATTAATTGGATGGGGCTTTTTTACGTTATATTTATGCCCTTTGGGACTTAATTGCTATGACTGATATGTGATATACGGTGCTAGTACCTCCTTCTACAATACAGCTAAACGGTTCCAATAGTGTTGGCGACGCTCCTGCATAAATTATTGGCGTCGAAACGGCCGTTTTCTTAACACCAAACAAAATTTAGGAAGGCATTTATGTTGCAGTTGCAGCGAATATCACATAAATCAAGTAGCTTTGCTCGACCCCGTGTTTTCTTCAGTTGGGCCAAAAACAAGATGGTTTTATTGGTTTTGCTAATAAGTTTCTTTGCGCCAATGAGCGTCTTTGCTGCTGCCCCGGTATTTACAGCTAACGGGCCATTTTCCATCACGGAAAACAGCTCAACAGGAACGTTAGTAGGGCAGGTGGTGGCTACAGATGCAACCAGCTATGCCATTACGGCTGGTAATGGCACGGGCAGCGGGGCATTTACCATCGATAACAGCGGTATTCTCCGTGTGGCCGACGGAACCCAAGTTGATTATGAAACGACTCCTCAATTTTCATTAACTGTTGAAGCAACCAATACAGACGGTACAACGCCCGCAACCGTTATTATCAATGTGCAAAATGTGAACGATCCGCCGCAAATGGATCAAGGCTTTTACGAATTCAACATCGATGAGAATCTGCCCAACAGTAGTTTGGTCGGGACTGTTTCTGCCACGGATAATGATCCTGGCGATACTATCGTTTATAGTCTTGTACCTGGCCCCGTCACCGCTTTTGCTATTGATAGTGATGATGGCGAAATCAGGATTGTAGATACGGCTCAAATTGATTTTGAGTCGGGTACGATCTTGTACACCATCTATGTGCTGGCGAGTGACGGTGGTTTGAGCGATATTGCCCCCGTTATTATTACCATCAACGATGCGAATGATGCGCCCGTTGCGGTGAATGACGGCACGTATAATGCCACAGAAGATACCCAGTTAAATGTCAATGTGGTGGCCAATGGCGTCTTGGCTAATGATACCGATCAAGACCAGAATCCAGTTGATACATTATCGGCCGTACTGGATACTCAACCAGCCAACGGTACCGTCACGCTCAATGCAAATGGTACATTTACCTATATGCCTGCATCCCAGTTTGACGGCACAGATTCCTTTACCTACCATGCCAATGACGGTTTTGCCGATTCCAACATTGCCACCGTGACCATTAACGTTACCGGCACCAATGATAACCCCACCGCCAACAGTGATACATACGCAACCGATGAAGATACGGTGCGCACTGTTTCCCTTCCGGCGGATGGTCTGCTTGACAATGATACTGACCCGGAGAACGATCCTCTAACCGTTACGGGTTTTGATGCAACAAGTTCGATGGGAGCGGCCGTTTCGGTGAATGCTGACGGTACATTTAGCTATGATCCAACTGGTTCGGCCACCATTCAAGCCCTTGATGCAGGCGATACTACGTCAGACTCCTTTGATTACACAATATCCGATGGCGACACAGGAACGGATACCGGAACTGTCACAATTAACTTGACTGGCGTGAACGACGCTCCTGTTGCTTCGGGTGACGGACCTTACAATGCGACCGAAGATGTGCAATTGAATATCAATAGAGCCGCTGGCGTGTTGGCCAACGATACTGATGTAGATACGGATGATGTGGGAACCCTGACGGCCGTAATAAACACAACAACTAGCAATGGAACCTTGACCCTTAACCCCAATGGCAGTTTCACTTACACGCCCAATGCCAATTATAATGGCTCAGACTCCTTCACCTATTTTGCCAACGACGGCACCGTTAATTCTGGCAGTGCTACCGTAACAATCAACATTGCCAGCCAGGACGATGACCCCAACGCGGCAGATGACGGCTATACGGTGGACGAGAATTCTAGCAACAACACATTAATGGTGCTGAGCAACGATACTGATCCTGATAATGTTAGTGAGACATTTACGATTACGGCCGTTGATAATCCCACCACGCAAAATGGTGTGGCAACTATTAATGGCAGCACTATTTTGTATACGCCTCAAGCAGGGTTTGTCGGTACAGATACGTTTACATACACTATTGAAGACAGTACAAATCGTTCTGATACAGCTACCGTTACCATCACGGTGCAAGATGTAAATGAGGACCCCATTATTGACCAGGTAAGCCCGCAAAGCATCTCTGTTGATGAAGATGGAACGCTTTCACCGCTATTGAATTTAACCGCTAGCGATGGAGATGCAGATAGCTTAACCTGGAGCATCCATGATCAGGGCAATATTGGTACTGCCAGCTTTTCTGGGGGCAATACAGGCACATCGGTGAATGTAGATTATGCGCCCAATGCCAATATGAATGGCTCCGACTCGTTTGTAGTGCGCGTCAGCGACGGGCGCGGCGGCACAGATGATATCACCGTCAATGTAACCATTAATGAAACCAATGATGATCCAACTGCCGTAGATGATTACCCCAGCGTTGATGAGCAGAGCAGCAACAACACACTCTATCCCTTGCTGAATGATGATATTTACCCCGATACAGGCGAAAGGTTGACGATTACGGCCGTTGGCCCTACAGACAATGGCGGGACGGTCAGTATTATCGGTGGTGTTGGTGGCACAAGCCTTTCTTACACGCCGGATGTTTCCTTTATTGGAACTGAGACGTTTACCTACACCATCAGCGACGGCCGTACCGGCACTGACACTGCCACCATCAACGTAAGCGTGGATGATGTGAACTTCCCGCCAGAAATAACGGAAGGCACTTCCACTAGTGTAACGATGGACGAGGATGGGAACCCGACACCGTTTAACCTGACGCTTAACGCCACTGATCCAGATGCCGACAGTCTAACCTGGGGAGTTCAAAGCCAGGCTAGCAACGGCATTGCATCTGTAAGCGGCACAGGTGCATCCAAAGCCATTAGCTATACACCCTTAGCCAATTACAATGGCAGTGATAGCTTTATGATTCTGGTAACGGATGGTAACGGTGGTGCAGACGCGATTACGGTCAATGTGACCATCAACCCAATCAATGATGATCCGGTTGCCGTGGATGACACCAGTGCAACGCCCCCCGATACGGCCGTTACCATAAACGTGTTAGACAATGACACTGATCCTGAAGATGATAGTTTGACGATTACGGCCGTTACCCAGGGCAGCAAGGGCAGCGTCACCCACGACGGCAGCACCCTTACCTACACCCCTAATCCTGGCGAAGTTGGCACTGATACCTTCACCTACACCATCAGCGACGGCACGACGGGCAGCGATACTGGCACCGTTACAATACAGCTGGGTTTATATGAGGTATTCATGCCAGCCATCACCAATAACTTTGTAAATGCTCCTGATCTGGTAGTAACCAATATCATTGCCAGCAGCGACCTTATTGAAGTTGTCATTGAAAATCAGGGAACGCAGGCAACCAGCAGTGGCTTTTGGGTTGATCTTTACATTGCGCCAGACCCGGTGCCAACACATGCAAACGAAATTTGGTCAGATGTCGGTACCGAAGGCATTGTGTGGGGGGTAGATGTTGCCATCCCTGCTGGCGGCTCACTCACGTTAACCTACAGCACGGACCCTGGCGCACTCAATTTGTATTATTCAGAAGCGAATAGCAGCTACGGTGGCAGTTTGCCTGACGGCGCTTCGGTGTATGCCCAGGTAGATTCAGCTCACCTTTCCACCACCTACGGTGGGGTACTGGAAACACACGAGATTTTGGGTGAACCATATAACAACGTGAGTTCAGAATTTATATCTGGCGATGCTTTGCCATTCGAGAATGATCAGGATGATCCGTTGGAAGCACAATTTATTGGGCAACCGTTAGCGTTGCCACTCCGGTAAATAAATATGGTTTGCTCGGTTAAGAGTTAGCGTTAGATAAAGCAAGCTATTTTGTAACACAATCATCACTTTGATGAGGGAGCTTTGAAAATGAAACAAGGACAATATGGAATCGGCCGAATTGGTATTTACTATCTCATAGGACTATTTAGCCTGGCAGCATTTGGTTTGTTGTTGGTTGCTGCTGGCTCGGCCACGGCCGATGGGTATGAACTGCCACCACGTGAAGATGCACCCGAAACGCCAATCACAGATTTGCCTGTTGTGGCGACTGGACAAGGAGCGCGGATGCATTTGCAGGCGCACTTTAGCCAAAATTGGCCCTGGGAAAGTATGCATTGGCAAGAAGATTTATGGCTTAAGGTGCAATGGCTGGATGAAGATGGCGTTTGGCAAGATGTGGCGGGCTGGCAAGGGTCGTTAGATGCCATTCAACAAAAAGAGGATTGGGTGGGCATGAAAGAGTTCTGGTTTGCCGATGCCCAGCTAGGCACGGGGCCGTACCGCTGGCAGATGTTTGCGGTTGATGACGGCCGTTTGCTCAACACCAGCGATCCGTTTTACTTACCGACCAAAAGCGGCGATCTCATGGCCCTGGACTTGATGCTGCAACCGTAAATAGGCTGTTAGAAGAAAATTTTGAGCCTGGTGCTGCAATTTGTGGTGCCAGGCTTTTTTGTTGCCTCTGTCCAATTGTTGAGTTGTGCTAAAATAAATTTTGGATTCAGCAACGGACAACAGGTGCAATTAATGACGGTATTGGATATAGTGATTGGTGTGGCGTTGGCAACGGCCGTAATGCTCTATTTGCGTGGTTGGCAGCGTCAAGCACAAGCTGGGTCAGGCACCCTGCTGTCACAGCCAGGGCGTATCTTCACCTTTGCGCTGGCTAGCTTGTTGCTGGCAGGTGCCTTGTTTTCGCCACTGCACAGCATGGCCGCACGTTACTTTTCCTTCCACGTTTTGCAGCGACTGTTGTTCATATCGCTCATTCCGCTTTGCTTTCTTAGTGGCAACCCCTGGCCTATATTGCATGCGGGTCTGCCGCGTCGGTTTCAAGAAGCGTTGCAGCAGCTTCCCCAGAATGCCCCCAGTTTCTATTCTATTTTGATGATGGCTATGCGGCCGCTACTGGTCTGGTTTATGTTTGCCGCTACGTTTTGGTTGTGGCATGACGTTCAACTGAATCAGCTATTGTTGCAAAATCGGTGGCTTCATCGTTTAGAGAACCTGACACTTGTGGGAACGGCCGTTCTCTACTGGTGGCATATTTTAGCAGTGTCACCCCGGCTGCATTCTCCGCTGCCGCTGCTGTGGCGGGTTGGGTACGCCGCGCTCGGCGCATCGCCCATAAAGTTGGTTGGCCTGGTGCTGTTATTTTCAGGAACGGCCGTCTACGAATATCCCGCTGAACTCCATCTGAACACTGCTGCCTTAGACATTACCGACCAAAGTTTGGGCGCAGGTCTTGTCTGGGTTTTCGGCGGCATTGTGTTTACGTGGACGGCCGTCTTGCTCATGCGGGATTGGCTAAAAGACGAAGATGACAAGCCCAAACTTCCAGAATCAGTCTGGTCTACAGAAGAAGCAATGTTGGCTCCCGGATTTGGAAATACCTCAGCCTATGCCCCGCCATCAAAATAGCTTGTCAAAAAATGGCAAATCGTCTAATGTATCAACTGCTAGGCAAAAAAAATGAGGGTGAACCATGTCCAAATCCAAATATGAAGAGTTGATACAAAGCTATAGCTTTGCACGAAAGTCATTTCGAGATTATGAGGAAACCTGCCGCAACTTTGCGCGTGACCTTGTCTTTGGCATGGTGGAATATTTTGAATGGCCGCAAGAACGTGAAATCACGTATATTCCGCTTGGTGAAGACCTAGACCCCAATAACAAATTCTATGCCCTGGCTGGGGCCATGCGCATGGATGCTCAATCTTTTTGGCACTTTGGCGTAGAACTAAACCTCATGGAAGCATCAGGCGCGTATCCGCTCTCGTTGGTTCTTAGCTTCTTCATTAAAAAGGTAGGGCCAAACTTTATTGTCAAACTAGGCCCAAACGGCCGTGAAATCAAAATCCCAGAAGATAAGCGGGGTGAATTGGAGCCATTTTACGAAGCTGTGTTCCGGCAAATAAAAGAATTTCTGGCGAAACGGTATGTGCAGGCGATAGCTGGCCAGGAAAAGGAATATGGTTTTATCACGTTGTTGTAAAGTGCAGCTTAGAATTTAACAGCCGTAATCACAAAAACGTTGCAGGCGTTGTGCTGCGTTCCAGTTAAATAACCCGAAATTCCATGACGACTTTATTAACCAGCTTGCAAAACTCGCGCATCAAAAACATTCTCAAGCTACAAAACAGACGGTACCGAGATGCTCAGCAGATGACAGTTGTCGAAGGCATCCGCGAGATAAATTCTGCTTTACAAAGCGGCATTGTGCCGCACGAAGCATATGTTTGCCCGGAACTTATCACCGATGCGGCGGAAAAGGCCGTTTATTCCCAGCTTCAATCTTTAGCCCAAACCACCAACATGGCCCTGTTTACCGTAACGCCAGAGCTTTTTGCCAAAGCAGCGTACCGGGGCCAAAGTGGTGGCATATTGCTGACCATCCCTTATCTCCACCAAACGCTTAAAACATTGTCGCTTCCCGAAGCCCCGCTCCTACTCGTCATTGATGGTGGTGAAAAGCCGGGCAACCTCGGTGCCATTTTGCGCACGGCCGATGCGGCTGGTGTGGATGCCGTGATTGTGACCAGCCAACCGGACAATCGCGGGACCGATATTCATAATCCCAACGTCGTTCGGGCTAGCCTGGGGGCACTGTTCACCCGCCCAGTTGTAGAAGTGCCAGCCGATGAACTGCTCCCCTGGCTGCACCAACATGAAATCGCAGTTGCCGTACTCACGCCAGAAGGCGAACGGCCGTACACACAAACCAATCTTCGCGGCAAAATAGCACTAGTTATGGGCAGCGAAGCATACGGCGTACATCCCTTTTGGTTGTCCCATGCCGACATCCGCCTGAAAATTCCGATGTTTGGTACCATAGATAGCTTGAATTTGTCAGTGGCAACGGCCGTTGTTGTATTTGAGGCTGTTCGCCAGCGCCAAGAAACTGCACCTGGTACAAGCGAGGCTCAGTAAATACACCATATGCGAATTGCGCTAATCTCAGACATTCACGGGAATCTAGTCTCTTTTGAGGCCGTTTTGGCTGACATTGACCGTCAGAGCGTTGACGAGATCATCTTTCTTGGCGATGCGGCGACATTAGGCCCACAACCCCATGAAGTATTACAGCTTTTACGCGATCTCGACTGCCCCTGTATCATTGGTAACCACGAAACATACCTGTTCAGACCCTCGTTGGGGCAAGCCTACATGCGCGGAACCCAATGGTTCAATGACGTGCTAACCTGGTGCCGAGCACGACTAACGCCAGAAGATTACCAATTCATGCGCTCTTTTCAGCCGATGCTCAAAGTCAAGTTGGAAGGAGATAGTACGCTTATCTGCTTTCACGGCTCACCCCGTCGACATACAGACAATATTTTTGCTACAACCCCCTCGGAAAAAGTCAACGAAATGCTAACCGGCCGTCGCGCTACCGTCATGGCCGGTGGTCATACTCACGTACAAATGCTTCGTCAGCATAATGGCATTTTACTTGTTAATGCAGGTAGTGTTGGCTTGCCTTTTGAGCAGATGCCTTTCACAGACCGTGGCCCTCGCGTAATGCCCTGGGCAGAGTACGCTATCATTACCTCAGAAGACAGCACCATTAGCGTAGATTTGCGTCGCGTGCCCGTCAATATGAGGGCTATCAGACAAGCAGGTATCGACGCCAGAATGCCAGAAACAAGTGATTGGCTACAAAACTGGATAACGCTTACCGAACTGCTCAACGAAATATAAGACCTACAAAATTTAAAACGCTCAATAGCAATACTTGGCCTGCGGGAAGCATCCAAAAGCCCCGATTCCTTGGATGGCTCGATAATTGGTTTGGCAGACCAGCATATGTTTTCTCAATTTAGGTGCATAATATCAGCTAAAAATTGAAAAATGTCATGGTTTTCCCTTAAGTGGTTGCTAGTTTTAGTACCATGACGATAATTAACTTAGGTTCACACCTCAATTAACAAAATAACAAAACCAAACCTGATATTAACATAATGTATGCTCTGAAGGAGAGTTTTATGTCAAGAAAAAACGTAAAAGTTGCTGTTACCGGCGCGGCTGGCAACATTGGTTATTCGCTTCTATTCCGCCTTGCTTCCGGTGAAGTATTTGGCGCAGACACAAAAATTTCGCTCCATTTGCTAGAAATCACGCCCGCATTGCCAGCTTTGGAAGGGGTGGTAATGGAATTGAACGATTGTGCTTTCCCACTTTTGGAGAGTGTCATCGTAACCGACAATGCAGAAACAGCCTTTGATGGTGTCAACTGGGCTTTGCTCGTTGGCTCAAAACCCCGTGGTGCTGGCATGGAGCGCGGTGACCTCATCCGTGAAAATGGCCCAATTTTTGTAGGACAGGGGCGCGCTCTAAACAAAGCCGCTAGCGATGCACGCGTTGTTGTGGTCGGCAATCCAGCAAATACCAATTGCCTTATTGCCATGAACAATTCTGATTTACCTAATGAGCGGTTTAGTGCGCTAACCCGCCTGGATCAGAATCGCGCTTATGCTCAGTTGGCGCAAAAGGCGGGCGTTCCGGTTAGCGCGGTACGTAATGTCACCATTTGGGGCAACCATAGTGCGACTCAATACCCGGATGCAGAGAATGCCAAGATAAATGGACAACCAGTAATGGAAGTCATTACCGACCATGATTGGCTACGGGGTGAGTTTATTACTACAGTGCAAAAGCGTGGTGCAGCAATTATTAAGGCACGTGGAAAATCATCCGCTGCATCTGCCGCGAATGCGACGTTGGACCATGTGATGAGCTTTGAAAGCAAAACACCAGAGGGTCATTGGTTTTCTGCGGCCGTTCCTTCTGATGGCAGCTATGGCATTGAAGAGGGGTTAATTTTCTCGGTACCAGTGACCAGCGATGGTGCTGGTGGCTACTCGATTGTTCAAGGGTTAACCTGGAGTGACTTTGCTCGCGAGAAAGTATCCATTACTGAAGAAGAGCTGAAAAACGAAAAATCGGTTGTAGCAGATCTGCTAAAGTAAAGTGCCGTGCGATGTAATTCAACTTTGTATTAAAGCATCCGATGCGTGTTACGCGCATCGGATGTTATTTTTTGGCAAATCTGCCTTGTTCCTAAAATACAAAAAGCCTCGCCAAGCGAGGCTCTTTGCGGGAAGAGGAGAAGAAGGAGAAAAGAGGAAGTTAAGAGGATAAATATTTAAAAATACAATTTTGTTACAAATACCTCTACAAATCTAAAATCTAATACAGCTTAACTATATCCAATAGTTTAGATTGGTTTAGCGAAATTGGTTGGTGACCCGGCTACATAGCAAATGTAAACTCTTTTACACTTTGATGATAAGTCACAAAAATCTTGCCTAAGAGTGAGTCTCGTTGAAGTTTTTATGTAAACAAATATCCACCAATGCGCTCGCTTGTTGCAAGAACCTTCTAGTGACTTGCCCAGAGGATGATGTTGCAAAAAGGATCGGTGTAGTAGATGATAAAAAAAGTAAACCATATTGCGGTTGTTGTAGAAAACCTGGATGATGCGACAGCGTTTTGGGTAGATGCCCTTGGCTTAGAATTAGCACACAAGGAACATGTGGCCAGCCAGGCTGTGGACGTTGCTTTTTTGCCTGTTGGCAATACCAAGATTGAACTTCTGCAACCGACTGATGACGAGAGCGGCGTGGCAAAATATTTACAGAAGCGTGGGGCTGGAATGCATCATATCTGTTTTGAAGTGGACGATATTGAAGCAGCCTTGGCGAAGTTGAAGTCATTCGAAATCCAGCTAATCAATGACGTGCCTGCTGTGGGGTCAGACGGCCGTAAATTCGCTTTTATCCACCCGAAAGCTGCGAATGGGGTACTGGTTGAGTTGTACGAATTAAGCTAGATTCTGAGGGCATTGCTGGTTCTTGAAGAATGTCATAAGTCGCTTGTGACAAATGTCACTATTGATTCAGCTTAAAGCTGTTATTATTGACGTATAAGCCGCCGTTAAAGATGAAACGGCAGAGTCAAAACATAATGTGTAATCTGGATTGTCTTGGTTTGTTGGACACATTTGTGACAGCACCAGCTTCCTAAAAATTTGTGGTTATGATTGCACTCCACAGCGTAAAATCTTACGACGGCTTAACTATCTGACTTGATTCTAAAGGTCAGAGGAAAAACTGCCTCTTCAAGATAGTAGTTTTTGGGTGAGCCAGTATCCTGCCAGGGGTACTCTTACAGCGAGTTGTTGAATCGGGTTGTTGTAAACAGGTGCCCTGCCTCGTTTACTTCACAGTAGGTGTTTACTTCCATAGTGAGAGGCCAGGCGAGAGTCTGGCCTCTCTTTTTGTTTGGCAAGATCATCCTCGGCCAAGCCTGCTGTTAGATGCGTCAACTTAGCCACAACGTTTTTTGTGCAGTTTCTTGGCGAGCCGACACAGTTTTTGCCATTCGTTCGCAGTTACATTGCTTGCGACAGTAATGGACGTTGGTTCTTCACTGCTGCTGCCGTTTTCTGGGATAGCGCGGTGGGGAACGGCCGTTTCTAACCCAGCTTCCTCCAGCGTCGTAGCTTCTGCAACGGGAATGCCTGTTCGTGAAGTTACTTTTGGCCCATCATCTGGCTCAGGGGGAAGGGGGCCAGAATCATCTTCACTGCCTGTGGCTGATGGAAGATCGTCCCCAGTGGCTTCCTCCTCCATTTCTTCGACTTCTTCAACGACCGTTTCTACCACTGTTTCTGTAACCACACGGGTTACTTCGACCTCAACGGCTTCACCTTCAACAACAACGGTTTCGGTAACAACGCGGGTGACTTCCACAACCTCTGGTTCGCTGGAGCAGGCGGCTAGCCAGACGAGTAATAGGAAAATAGCATTGATTGTTACGAAAGCTGACCATTTTACCGTTGTCTTAAGGAACTTGCGCATTGAGCACCTCCTGCACAATTTCAATAATTACTGCATATAGCTGGCTTGTGGGGTAAACGGCCGTTGCTTCGCCAACGGTATTTTCTGGATTATCGGTGACAAACAGGAAACGGCCGTTGCCATTCTGAGCAATTTGTTGGTAAATAGCCGCGCCAGCATCATCTAAGCCATCGCTGCCGATTGTGTAAATGAAGATGTTTTGCTCAGCGGCAAGCTGGCTGGTTTCTTCGTAGGTGAGTGCATTGGCATTTTGAGTATGAGGTGGCGCATCGCCGATGATGATTAGAAGTTTGGTGGAGTCTGTACGCCAATCCAGGTTGAAAACTGCCTGATCTAGTCCACTGGCAACCGCCTCTGGATAGTCGCCACCGCCAACGGCCGTTAAGCTTGCAATCTGGTTAGCAAACAAACTGGCGTCCTCGGTAAAATCAAAGAGTTGGGTTGTATCCGTTTTGCCCTGATCCCGGTACGTTACGAGTCCTAGCCGCAGGGTCGCCAATTCTGACAATGCCGATAAATCTGTGGTTAATTCAGGCAAACTTGCCTGAAGGTGAATAATCTCGCTTGCCATGCTGCCAGTGACATCAACAAGCAAAACGAGATCGAGCGGGGTGGTAACGGCCGTTTCGACAGATTCAATGCGATCTGCTGGGCTGTTTGGGTTAGCGGCAATCAAACCGGAACTTGCTGGGTCTGGCGTTGAGCGGGCTGTTTCTACTTTGCTGCCAGGCTCTGGCGTAGGCGGAATTTCGCCGCTGTCTTCTTCACTACCTGTTGCCCCAATGTCACTATCTCCAATTGCTTCACTGTCGCTACTGTCGTCTGTTGTGCTGGTATCTGCTTCCCCGCTATCCTCCACAGATTCATCAGCACCACCACAAGCTGCCAGCAGCAAGAGGAAGAATAGCAGCAACAGATTTAGTCGAAGGATTTTATGTGAGAAGAACTTATTTTCACGTATCATCATTTTGAACTTGTATGTTGGAAAGTCAAACAAAACGGCAGCAGGATCACACACCTGTTACCTGAGCATACAATATTAACGATAAAATGTGAATTATTGTTCCGATGGGTGAAAAACGGCAAAAAAAAACCGCCCAAGGGGCGGCTCGCTCAATCAACCAGGAGGGTGGTTATCTAGAGCTACGGCAAATATCCGAGTCGAGGAAGGGGTGGATATTCGTCTTAGTCTAGACTAGGGTTGTTCCAGTCGCGTAGCTAATGATTCATCATTAGCCTCTCTCGTGCCAGTTTGGGGGGAGGAGTTCCTCTTAACCTAGCTTAGACCTTTCGTTATCTTATCCATAAAGAAATGAAAGTCTATAAAAATCCCATAATAGTTTTTACTTATTTTACCTTTTCAAAAGGTCTGTAATATTTGTGTAATAGTTTGAGGTGAATTTTCCATGTTATGTAAACTAAACTGTTTTAGGAACAGTGGCAACGAGCCAATATGGGTACTTGAAAACAAGGATGCTATGAAATTTTATAAGAATTTAATGCTTTTCATGATCAGTTTAATTGGATTAGTTGTTGGCTGCCGTGAAACGGCCGTTCCGCCCCCCAACGCTTCACCGACAGATGAAATAATTCTCGAACCCACTGTAACAGAAACGGTCGTCTCAGCCGAAGACAGCATCCGCGAAATCACAATTCTATATACCAATGATGAACACGGTTGGATGGCGGGATTGCAGGCCGGAGCTACTGCCGCCAATCTGATGGGCCTCTGGCGCACGGTTGAATCATACTCCCCAGACGGCAATTTTTTGCTATTAAGCGGTGGCGATATGTGGACTGGCCCCGCCATCTCTACCTGGTTTCAGGGGCAGAGCATGGTGGAGGTGATGAACGCGATGGGGTATGATGCTGCGGCCGTCGGCAACCACGAGTTTGACTTTGGCCTGGACGCTTTGCAGGCCCGCGCCGCTGAATCGGAGTTTCCTTTTTTGAGTGCCAACATTCGTTACAAAAGTGATGGGACGACGCCGGTTGATTTGGGGATACGGCCGTACATTCTCGTCACCGTCAACGACATCCAGGTAGGCATCATTGGCCTCACCACCACCCGCACACCAACGACCACCAATCCCGTCAACATCACTCAGTTTGACTTTTTGGATTATGAAACGGCTTTGCGCGAGGTGGTGCCGCAGGTGCGTGAAGCGGGCGCGGAGATGATCGTGGTCCCGGCGCATATTTGCCAAACATCGTTGGAAATTTTAGCGCAGGACGTGGCCGATTTGGGCATTGCCCTGCTGGGCGGCGGCCACTGCAATGAGCTGTTTTCCAGCGAGGTGAACGACATTGTGTTGCTGGAAGGCGGCACGGCCTTTGCTGGTTATGCCTATGCCACCTTCCAATTCGACATCGAAAATGATGAAGTTATCTCCGTAGATTACGGCGTACGCAGCAACAGTGGCGGCATGGCCGATCCCGAAGTTGAGGCGATTGTGATGCGCTGGCAGGAAGAGGCCGATGCCGAGCTGAACCGCACCATTGGGTATAGCGAGAACGGGCTGCTGCGGCGCAGCCAGGGAATGCAGTCGCTCATCACCGAGGCGTGGCTGTGGGCCTACCCCACGGCCGATGTGGCCATTACCAACCTGGGCGGCATGCGGGCTGACCTGCCCCCCGGCGACATCACCCTGGCAGATGTGGTGGGCGTGATGCCTTTTGAGAACGTGATTGTGGAGTTGCTGCTCACGGGTGAGCAGTTGGAGACGATGCTGGGACAAGATTCGGCCGCAGTGGGTGGCGTTTACCGCGAGAGCTTCCGCTGGCGCCTCAAAGCAACGAGTGAAGAGTTAGACCCAGACGCTTTTTATACCGTTCTAGTGAATGATTTTATGTACGCAGGCGGCGACGATTACGCGCTGCTGGCCACCTACGACCCCGACGGCTACAACACCGCCATCAACTGGCGGCAGCCCGTCATCGACTGGATCATGGCGCAGGCATCCTCGCCAGAAGCCCCAATTGATGCCGCATTTGCTGCTTTGATGGAAGAATAAAGCGTAGCGAGGTGAGTAACAGCTAAAAATTGAATTATCTACTGGTGGATTGCTCGTTTTTAGGAAAACGGCCGTTACAATTACACTCAGTATCCTGCCCAACCTTAGAATCACATTTGGAGAGACAACTTATGACCCAATCACAAACCCGGCCAATTTTAGCCGAAGCCCGCGCCTGGAAAACGGCCGTGGCCCCCTACCAACAGCCAGACCTGCGCCGTAGTATCTGGCAAATTGTGAACACCCTGGTGCCATACTTTTTGGTTTGGCTCTTGATGGTGCCTGCTTACCGCATATCCTTTTGGCTTGCGCTGCCGCTGATCATCTTGGCTGGCGGCTTTACCGTGCGTGCCTTCATCATTTTTCATGATTGTGGTCATGGCGCGTTTTTCAAATCGCGCCGCGCCAACGAAATTGTGGGCTTTATCACCGGGCTGGTCACCTTCACCCCCTTCTTTGCCTGGCGGCACGGCCATGCCCTGCACCATTCCGCCTCTGGCGACCTGGATCGGCGCGGTGATGGTGATGTGTGGATGATGACCGTGGACGAATATTTAGCTTCCCCCTGGTGGCTGCGGGCGGCGTATCGCATTTACCGCTACCCGCTGGTTTTGTTTGTGATTTCGCCACTGATCTTGTTTGTGTTTGTGCATCGCATTCCGTTGAAGGGGCGCAAGCGAGAACGCCGCAGCGTCTGGATGACCAACATTGCCTTGCTGATGATCACCATTTTAATGAGCTTGCTGATCGGCTTCCAAACCTACGCCGTTTTGCAACTTTCTGTTTTGGCTATCGCTGCCTCCGCTGGCGTTTGGCTCTTTTACGTGCAGCATCAGTATGAAGAGGTTTATTGGAAGCGTCACAATGAATGGGATTACGCAACGGCCGCTGTGGAAGGTAGCTCTTTTTATAAATTGCCCAAAGTGCTGCAATGGTTCACCGGCAATATTGGCTTTCACCACATCCACCACCTCAGCCCGCGCATTCCCAACTACAATTTGGAGCCTTGCCACAATGCCAACCCTGAGCTGCACGTAGAGCCGTTGACGCTGCTGCAAAGCTTCAAATGCATTCGCTACCGGCTGTGGGACGAGGCCAACTACCGCCTCATTGGCTTTGGCGAACTGAAAAAAATGGCTCGTGCCTAATTGTTTGAGTGGTGGCCAACGAAAGTTGGCCACTTTTTGTTTTGGGGGAGGTA
Organism: Candidatus Leptofilum sp.; assembly: GCF_965223285.1. Taxonomy (GTDB): domain Bacteria; phylum Chloroflexota; class Anaerolineae; order Promineifilales; family Promineifilaceae; genus Leptofilum. Next base: position 4,562,682 of record NZ_OZ244997.1, read on the forward strand.
GGGGAACCTATACGGCCTCAACTTCTACAGCCAAACGTAAGCCCATGCCTTTTAGCAGCGCATTTAGGCTAGAAAGCTGCGGATTGCCGCTGGAAGACAACATGCGGTAAAGATTTTCTCGATTCAGAAATGCCTCCTGTGCTACCTGAGAAAAGCCGCGTGCTTCGGCAATGTCACGCATTGCCAACAGGAAAACTTCCTGATCATTTTCTTCGAGAGCCGCGTTCAGGTAAGCGGCCGCTTCTTCAGGATTTGTCAGTGATGCCTTTAGGCCATCTTCATACTTTGCCGTAATTTGGTTCATTTTGTCCTCCGCAGATAATCAGCCCAATATCCTTGAGCCTGTGCTATGTCTCTCGATTGCGATTTTTTGTCACCACCATACAACAAAATAACCACTGTATTGCCCTTTCGTCCGAAATAGACTCTATAGCCTGGGCCATGAGGTATTCGTAATTCGCTGACGCCACCACCAACGCTTTTACAATCCCCAAAATTGCCAAGGCGAATTCGGTTGAGCCGCACTCGAATCCTTGCCCGCGCTTGTCGATCTCTCAGCCCTTCCAACCAATCTCGGAAAGGATTCCGACCATGATCTGTCAAGAATTCAAGCAGTTCAATTTGGGTGTCGCTCATGGAAGGATTGTAGCATAAAAGCTACAAAATGTGAAGATTCGGGACTTGCGTTTTTTTGCTGTGACTGGTGTCTCACCGTGCCACTTTTCTTGCTTGTGAACTGGCACAAATTGTATAATTCTTCTCGTCAAAGTTTCCCGCGTTTTCAAAGGATTGAAGATGAAGAAAAGTGCCATACTGCTAATTATTTGCCTACTGACTTGTTTGTTAGGATGTGATTCTGGGGGGGAAACGGCAGTGTTCCACTTTTCCACCTCTATGCCGATACCCACAAATACGCCTGTAACCCCAACACCTAAGCCAATCGAGACACATCTGCCCCCTTCGCCAACCGCAATTCCCCTATCCCAAACGCTAGTACCAACAGCGACAGCCACGTTTTTACCAACAGTCCCTCTTGATTTTTCCTGCCCACAGCCAGGAGGCAATGCTATTCTGGAAAGGCCAGTAGATTTTCAAGAGTTTTCAGAGAAACTTGTTGCCTACCTCAACCAAGTTGGAACAATCGAGCAACTTCCAGAGCAATTAGACGCATTGGATACTGATCATGAAATTTTTCCAGTGGATATGAATAATGACGGGATACTAGAACTGGTCCTCAACGTAGCCCTATACTCTGAAGCATCACTCCCTTATAAAGATCATGGCACAATTGTTTTACAATGCCGTGGTGGGAGCTATGAGTCGATATTTGCTCTTTGGAAGGGGCCTTATCACTTTTTTGACTACACACTCTCTGATGATGTGAATAATGATGGTCATATAGATGTAATTATTTTAGAGGGTTTTGCTGGCTCAGCCTGTACTCTTGAACCAGTCGTTCTCATTTGGAGTGAAAATGCAATTCTTAATGCCTCCCCAGATTATTTAGAATTAGAATTTGGTTGTTCCCAAAAGGATCGCATAACAACAGACGATATTGATGGTGATGGTACAAAAGAGTTGATTATATCTGGCTCGACTGTCGGACATCTAGATTACGCACCTCCGCGTACCATCACACAAACTTTTGCCTTGCAAAACGGTACTTACCGCTTACAAACTACAGAGTTCGGCCAGCCGGAATATTTGGTGCATCTGCTCGATGATGCACAACATGAATTAGACAGTGATGATTTGATAGCGGCAGCACAACTTTACGAAGATGTCGCGCAAAACCAAACGTTACCAACTGTCTACTCTTACAACATCGCACCTATTCAAACAGCGGAAGAATTGGGAGTAGAACCCGATCATCCGCAAGAATATCAGCAAGCCTTTGCCTTATTTCGGCTAGCGGCACTGCACACTGTACTAGCAAACACAGCAAAGGTAGATTGGGCGTTAGCTCAACTTCAGGAGCGATTTCCCGAAGGTAAACCAGGCTCGGAGTTTATTTCACTCACAATGCTGTTGGTAAATGCTCTACGGCAAGGGAATTCTCCAGAATCTTCTTGTGAGATTGTCTTGCAAGAAATTGAGCAAACTTATCCAGAGCTGGTTTATCATTATTATTGGGGCGGGAACATTGCCTGGTACCGGAATGAGACAATTTGTCCATTTGCTGAGCCATTCTATCAATAATTTGTATTCTACTGCTTTACACGATCTATTTTGGAAAATAATGTAGTAGCCGCGGATTCTTTCCGCGTGTTTGTGGCGCGGAAAGATGTCGGCTACGAGGCGATGATGGGTTGGGCCTGTAGGACAGGGGGCTGCACATTTGCGCCTGCCAGCAGGGAGCCTTCCTCGAACCAGGATTTGGGAGCGGGGGCGCCCCACAGGGTTTGTCGCTGAGGGTCGCGGAGCTGCCACTCGATCGGTTCCAGGTCAGGGTCTACCGTCAGGTAGTCGCTGGTGTAAATTTCAATGCGGTGGCCGTCTGGGTCACGGACGTAGAGGAAGAAGGCGTTGGAGATGCCATGCCGCCCGGGGCCGCGTTCCATGTTGTCTAAATAGCCAGTTGTTGACATCAAATCGCAGAGGTGGATGATGTGCATGGCGGTGGGTACCCACAGCGCCACGTGGTGCAGGCGTGGCCCCGCGCCGTTGGTGAAGGCCATGTCGTGGATGTTGCCCTTGCGATGCATCCAAATTGCCCAAAGCTGCGGATCGGCATCTTCAGAGACGGTGTATTCGGTGGTGCGGAAGCCGAGTTCTAATGCCCAGAAGTCGTGGCTGGCCTGGACGTTGGGGGTGAAGCAGTTGAAATGGTCGATGCGCTGCGGGTGGCAGCCGCGATACGCGCCGTACTGCTGGAGCATCCTTTCTGCCTGGGCAAATTCGTAGCAAAATTCCAGCGGCATCCCAAATGGATCGCGCATTTGCAGCGAGCGGCCCTGACCGTGCTGGGTGACCCAGCCTGTCGCCATCCCTTTTGTGCCAAAATAGGTCGCCATGCTGTCTAAATCTGCCTCGCTGGCGACTTTGAAGCCAAGCCGGATGACGTGCGGCCGTTCCACTTTGGTGAGGACGAAGGAGTGGTGATTGCGCTCTTCCAGGCCGCGCAGGTAGATCGAGTTGCCGACCTGCTCGGTTTCAATTAGCCCCAAAATTTCGGTGTAAAACTTGCGCGAGGCGTCCAAATTGGTGACGCCAAGCTCGATGTGGCTCATGCGAATGATGTTGAAGGGTGGGGTTGGGGCAGGGTGTCGTACTGGCATGGTTGTCTCCTTGCGGGGTGGGAATCGTTCACTTGAAAATCGGGTAATGGTAGGGGCGCATCCCCGTGTGCGCCCCAGAGTGGGCAGACACGGGGGTCTGCCCCTACCCAATATAATTCTTAAAAAGCAAAATCTCCTCTAATCTCCTAGTTTTGGGATGTTGTGGTTGCCAAAGGCGATGCTGATATTTTTGGTTTCCATGTAAAAGTCGAAGCTGTAGTCGCCGCCGTCGCGGCCGATGCCGCTGTTTTTGACCCCGCCAAAGGGGGTGGGCAGGTGGCGCACGTTTTGCGAGTTGACCCAGACCATGCCTGCTTCAACTTTGTGGGCCATTTGCATGGCGCGGCTCACGTCACGAGTCCAAATGTAGGCGGTGAGGCCGTAGTTGACGCCGTTGGCGATTTCTAGCGCTTCGGCGTCGGTGTCGAAGGGGATGGCGGTGAGGAAGGGGCCAAAGATTTCTTCCTGGGCGATGCGCATGGTGGGGGTGGCGTCTTTGAAGAAGGTAGGGGTGATGTAGGCGCCGTCGTCTAATCCGGCAGGGGATTGCCCGTCACCTGCCATCAGCGTGGCACCATCTTCCTGGCCAATTTGTACGTAACTGCTTACTTTTTCCCAATGGGTTTGGTGGATGAGGGGGCCAATCTCGGTGTTGGGGTCGAGCGGATGGCCGACTTTGAGATTTTTGACGCGCTCGGCCAGCTTGGCGGTGAATTCGTCATAAACTGTGCGTTCCACCAACAGGCGGCTGCTGGAGGTGCAGCGTTCGCCGTTGAGGGAGTATTTCATGAAGACGGCCGTATCCAAAGCCCGCTCCAAATCTGCATCGGCAAACACAATGATGGGGTTCTTGCCGCCCAGCTCAAAATGCACTCGCTTGAGCGTATCGGCACCCTGGCGCATGATGTGGCTGCCGGTGGTCGTCTCGCCGACAAAGGCGATGGCTTTGATGAGCGGATGCTCGGTGAGGGCTTTGCCCGCCGTCTCGCCAAAGCCGTTGACCAGGTTGACCACGCCTGCGGGAATGCCTGCCTCGTGCATCAGCTCGGTGAGGCACTGGGCGGTGACCGGGCTGAGCTCGGCCGGTTTGTGGACGACGGTGCAGCCTGCGGCCAATGCGGGGGCGATTTTCCAGGTGCTGAGCATGAAGGGCGTGTTCCAGGGGGTAATGACGCCGACCGGGCCGATGGGCTGGCGGATGGTGTAGTTCATGTGTTCGTGGGCGGGTAGGGCGAGGCCGTCGTTGGCCGATTCCACTCGGTCGGCAAAGAAGCGGAAGTTGGCGGCGGCGCGTACGGCCGCTTTGCTCATAAAGCGTATCGGCTGACCGGTGTCGATGCTTTCCAACAGGGCAATCTCCTCGGCGTGGGCTTCGATGAGGTCGGCGACGCGGTAGAGCAGGTCGCGCCGCTGTTTGGCGGGCAGAGCGGCCCAGGCGGGGAAAGCGTCGTGGGCGGCTTGTGCGGCGGCGTCTACATCCGCCACATCCCCTTCGGCGACGGTGCAGAGGAGGCTGTTGTCGATGGGGGTGTGGTTGTTGAAGGTTTTGTTGGAGAGGGCTGGGATGGAACGGCCGTTTATGAAGTTTTTCACCCCACGTTCGGCAATCTTGGCTCGGTAGGGAGCCACTTTTTCTAGGTTTTCTTTGAGAGTTCCTGTTGCTGCCATTTGTAAAATCCTTTTTTAGAAGCGGAACACAGAGATGCACAGAGGAACACGGAGGTTCACAGAGAGAAAAGAGAAATCTGTGTAAATCCGTGAAATCCGTGGCTAAATTTATCCCGCGATGACTTCGTTTTCCAGTGCGCCAATGCCATCAATTTCTACACGCATGACGTCGCCAGCGTGGACGTGGGAGATGCCTTTGGGCGTGCCGGTGTAGATGATGTCGCCGCGCTGGATCGTTTTGAATTCGGAGATGTAGGCGATGAGCTGGGCGACGCTGTGGCGCAGATGTTTGGTGTTGCCCTGCTGGCGCAGCTCGCCGTTGACGTAGGTGCGGACTTCTGTGTTGGTGGGGTCAATTTCATCGGCGGTGACGAGTACGGGGCCCATTGGGCCGAAGGTGTCGAACCCTTTGGCTTTGACGGGGGGACGGTAGTAGTTGCCGACAAAGTCGCGCACGGTGCATTCGTTGCCGATGGTGTAGCCGTAGACGTAGTTCAGGGCGTCTGCTTCGGGGATGTTACGGCCGTTTTGCCCAATCACCACCACCAATTCCCCTTCGTAGTGCATATATTCCACATCGGGGCGAATCACTTTGGCTTTGTGGCCGATGAAGGTGTTGGGCAGCTTGTGGAAGAGCAGCGGGTACTCCGGCACGTCTAGTTTTAGCTCAACGGCATGATCGGCGTAACCGAGGGCGACGCCAACGGCCGTACAGCCGCGGGCATCTACCGGGGGGAGCCACATTACATCATCTGGATCATAAGCAACCTTCCCCACCCAGAGTTGGTCGTTTTTGAAAACGGCTTCGTGAATTTGGCCGTTGTAGGCGAATCGGGCTAACTTCATTGTTTCTCCTTGATTTATCCGCAGATTTCGCAGATTGACGCAGATTTTTTAACTTCTAATCTGCGTCAATCTGCGCTAATCTGTGGACTCATAATCTGTACCAGTTGGCAACGGACGTTTCCAGACCGTCGCGAGAAAATTCAGTTTCAATTTGCTGCATCGTTTGGGTGACTTCGGTTGGCGTGGCGGCGAGTTCGGTGCCGTTGATGCGCAGGGCGTAGGCAGAGCCGTTGGGCGTGAGTACCGTGTCGATGCGTAATGTTTGGTGATGGCGGTGCTGGAGGAGGTGTTGGTAAACGGCCGTGTATACCGCCGGATCGTACGCGAAGAAATCAGACTTTTCTGAAAAATCCGATTTCTGGATGAGCTGAAGCTGCATACCAATCGCCGCCACCTCTTCCCACAACAGTTGCAGCACGTTGGGTTGGGCGTCGCGGGCTTCTTTTTCGTGTTGCGGATTGGCAATGGAGCGGGCGCGGGAGTCTTCGATGACTTGCCGGACGGCTTTGCTAGGCGTGGGAATGACAAAGCAGCAGGCGGGGTTGTTTAGCAGCGGTTCGGCGGCATCGTCCAATGGCTGAGTTAGCTCGGTGAGGCGGTTACCGATGAGCGGCACTTCGCCGATGAGCAGGTGGCTGGGGCCGTAGGTTTGGTGCCAGTTGTGAACGGCCGTTCGCGCCCACAGCCCCACTGCTTTGCGAATGGCCGGGTGGGTGACGCCATCTATTTCGGGGTATTTTTGCAGGGTAACGGCCGTTTCAAACGCCGCCCGGGTTACGTCCCACTGCAGCAAATGCACAGTGCGACCAGCTTGCTGCGCCATCACCGCCAACTGCTGGATGAGCAAACTTTTGCCTGTCCCTGGCAGCCCGGCCAGAAACACCATGCGCTGCTGGCTGGCTAGCTGTTGAAAGGTGGTGTAAATGTTGGAATTGGGGGGTAGGATGATGTCAGTCATAGTTTTTTATCAGCAGATTTCACAGATTAAACAGATGTTAATTCGTTAAATCTGCGTAATCTTTGATTTTTGTTCCTAACTTTCAGGCATGGGCACGCCCAACACCAGCAGCCGATTGCGTTTGAAGGTGTCGATCATTTCTGCGGCCGTTTTTTGGGCGGTTTCTCCCATGAGTAAACTGGGCTGACCCCCTTCAAATTTATCGCAGACGTATTTGTGCGCGTCGTACATGATGGCAAACGCTTGGCGGAACTTTTGTACGGCTGGGGCTAGTTCATCGGGCGGATTGGCAAACAGCGGCTTGAGCTGCCGCATTGTCTTCTTGATCAAATAGTCGTGGTCCTGCGCCCACATGCCGCTGAAGCCTTCGCTGGCTTCAAACATATTGGGACGCACGTAGCCGTCGTAAGCGGCCTGGCTGAAGCCGCCCGTGAGCTTGAAGCTGACGGAGATGCCCCACATGAGGTAGGTGGCTTCTTCGATTGAGGCACGGGCGGCACTGAGATCGTCAGCGTCTACCTGCTTTTGCAGCTTATCGCAAATGAGAATGAGGGACTGCACGTAGGCAAAAAAGAGGTGGTGGCCCACCTGCCAACGTTGTCGCGCCTGATCCAATTCTTGCATGTTTAGCATAATCGTTTCCTTCGGAATGGTGGCTGGTGGTTAGCGGCTAGTGGCTCGTACCAACCACGAGCAACTAAAACTAGCCACTAACAAACTACTCACTAATCCTAAACTGCCGCAGGCTCGTTTCCAGCGCAATGCGCAGCAGCGGCAGTTCAACGACAGTGAGCGTGTGCGGCGGTTTTTGTAGGTCGAGCAGTACGTTGCGGTACGTTTGCAGCAGCCCGTGCAGGAAGGTCAGCCCGCTTTGTTCGCTGCTGCGGCTGACGTTGAAGTAGCTGTCGTAGACGTCGAATTTGTGGACGTTAGCGGTGGTTACGGCCGTATCCACCCCCAACTGTTCAATTGCTTCATCCAACGCCGCGATGGTTTCATTTGGCGGGGCGTCTAGCGGCAGATTGATGATTTTTTGTAGGGCGGTGCGCTGAACGGCCGTTAATACCGTCTCTTCCGGCGCATTGATCAATGTTTGCGGCAGCGGCAGGCGCAGTTCCGGGCCAGTATCCGGCGGAATTGGATTCTTCGTGATGAGCGCGTGCCAGTTTTGTACCAGCTCTGCCAGCTCGTCATAGGAATATTGGTTTTCTACGTGAGAAATGGCCGCATTGGCTTCTTCTGCGGTGGGTTGCAACATGCCAGACAGCACATCCAACTCATAGACAGAGCGAGACGGCCGTAGCACTTCATCAATCAGCAGCAGCTTCGAAGGGCGATGCTGCAAAAGCGCCTCGAACACGCCCCCGTAAATGTAAGGATTGTACGGCGTTTGCGGACTTGCTTTGGTCAACCCAATTTGACGCGCCAGCCGATTGACCTCTTGCCACATCAGTTGCAGCACGTTGGGTGGCGCATCCAGTTTTTCCTGCTCATTTTGCGGCTCGGCAACGGTGCGGGCGCGGGTATCTTCGATTACTTCGCGCACTTCCCAAGATGGCACGGGTACCACGAACAAGGTTTGGTCGCTAGTTAGCAGTGGTTCAGCAGTATCTTCCGTTGGTTCCACCAGTTCAATGAGTCGGTTACCAATGAGCGGCAATTCACCAATGAGCATTTGGTTGGTGGACGGATGTGCTTCATGCCATTCGCGAACGGCCGTTCGCGCCCATAGGCCCACCGCTTTGCGAATGGCCGGATCGGTAACGCCATCGATTTCGGGGTACTTTGTTATGTTAACTTGAGTCTCGAACGGCTGGCGCGCCAAGTTGTAGCGCAGCAGATGCACCTCGCGCCCCGCTTCGCTGGCAATAAGCACCATTTGCTGGATGAGCAAGCTCTTGCCCACGCCGGGAATGCCGCTGACGAAGATCATGCGCTTGCTTTGCACAATTTCTTTAACCACTTTATACAGATTGGAGGCGATTGGTATGACGAGCATTTTTTTGAGATTTGAGATTCGGAGATTGGAGATTAAAACTGGTTGCCCAATCGCTAATCTCCAGTCTCCAATCTCCTGGTTATCGTACCTTTGGTAATTTGCGAAACCGATCCACGCTGGGCATGTCGCCCACGGGAACTTCGATGACGGTGGGTAGGTCGGTTTGTAGTCCTTGTTGGATGGCGCGGCGGAGTTCCTGGGGCGATTTTGCCCGTAGCCCTTGGGCGCCAAATGATTCGGCCAATTTTACAAAATCCGGGTTATGCAAATTGCTGGCAATGACCCGGTTGCCGTACAAATTTTTCTGCATTTGCTGCACGTTGCCGTACTGGTTGTTGTTGAAAATGATGGTGATGAGGCCAATGCGGTGCTGCATGGCCGTTGCCAACTCCTGCACGCCAAACATAAAACCACCATCCCCCGCTACGCTTATTACAGGGAGATCAGGTTTGGCTACTTTAACACCTAAAGCTGCGGGGAATCCGTAGCCTAGCGTACCCATGTAGCCGGTAGAAATGTAGGTGCGTGGCTGGTAAACCGGGTACACAATCCGGCTGGCAAAGCCCACCTGGGTTAGCTCATCAACAAAAATGCCGTCCTCACCCAACGCCTCGCGGATCACTTTGAGGTAGCTTTTTTGCGGTTCCAGGTAGGCGGTGCGCTGCTCCCACGCTGCTTTGATGGCAAGAAGCTCATCTTTGCGGCTGGTGCGCTTTTGGTTATGTGCGGCCGTACGCTCCAGCAGCAGCGGCAATGTCTCCTCAGCGCGGGCGGTGATGGGGATGTGGGGCGGGTGAAATAAATCGTGGGTCGTTGGATCAATGTCAATCTTGATGAGCGTCATCTCATCATCCACGCCCCAGCTTTTTATGGGGATACGGCCGTGGGTGCCAATGAGCAGCACCGCGTCGGTTGTTTTCCACAGTTCGTGCGCCGGGGGAAGGTGGAGGCTCAGATAGTGACGGCCGTCCATGATGCCTTGTCCGGTGCGGTAGCCCACAACGGGGGCTTCCAGCATTGTCGCCAGTTGGCGCACCTCGGTACTGGCATTTTGCGCGCCGCTGCCTACGAAGATAAGCGGCCGTTTGGCTTCACCAAGTGCTTTTGCTGCTTTTTCAACTAATTCCAGGTCTGGCTGGGGGTGGGTCACGGGGGCGGGTCTGGCTGCCAGTTCTACTGCGCCGCGCTCGGCCAGCACGTCCATGGGTATTTCTACGGCAACGGGTCGGGGAAGGCCGTTTTGCAATTCAGCAAAGGCGGCATACATGATGCCAGACACGTCGGCGACGCTGCTGGCGCGCTCGGCCCATTTGGTGAGGCCGCGCAAGATGGCCAGCTGGTCGGGAATCTCATGCAGAACGCCCTTACCCAAACCAATTTGGTTAGATGGAATTTGTCCAGTGAGGCAGAGGACGGGGGCGTTGAGTCCATAAGCGGTTGCCAAAGCGGCTGAAGCGTTGAGCAAACCCGGCCCAGGTACCACGTTGAAAACGCTAATCTCGCCCTTGGCCAGCGCATACCCCAGTGCCATATAGCCCGCCCCTTGCTCATGTCGCGTGTGAATGACGCGAATCTGGTCTTGGGCGTCGTACAGGGCGTTATACAGCCAGTCATTTTGCACGCCAGGCAGACCAAAGAGGGTGTGGATGTTGTGGGCGATGAGGGTTTTTACGGCCGCTTCGCCGCCAGTGAGTTGGGTCATAATAGGTAACTGGGTAATTGAGTAATTTGTAATTACCCAGGCAGCAAAGCTGCCCAATTACATAATTACCGAATTACTCAATGGCATTTTGCGGTTCAGTGTAGAGATTTTAGCGGAGGTTTGGCATTTGCCAATGGAAAAAAGTGCCTGTGGCTGGTATTTTTTATCATGAAGGGTAGGGGCGAGGCGGTGGCGGAAGGTGTGGAATGTAGCAATTGATCTGGTCTCGCCACCGCCTCGCCCAAAAAATTGTGGCAAACAGGGCGAGGCAATCGGAGAGAAGGTTGTTTGCTCCACCAAGATCGTGGCCGATTGCCTCGCCCCTACCGCAGGTTCATCATGGGTGGGCGGTCATGCCGTTTTGTAATCTTGGGGAGTGGTGTGGGTGTTCTTTTTGAAGATTTTGCTGAAGTGGGACGGGTCTTTGTAGCCTAGCTTGTGGGCAATTTCTTTCACAGACAGGTTGGTGAAGATAAGCAGCCGCCGGGCTTCCAGGATGAGTCGCTCTTCGATGAGATGCTTGGCGGTGTGCCCCACAAAGTGGCGGGTGATGTCGGACAACTGGCGGGGGGTGATGTTGAGCATTTGCGCATAGTCGGCGACGGCGTGGGTTTGGCTGTATTGCGCTTCCAGCAGCAAGGTGAATTCGTGGAACAGGTGGGCTTCAGGAGATACGGCCGTTCCCTCACCACGAACCATCTCTTTCTGCACCTTCCCTAGCTTCACCAGCAACACTGTTAGCAGATGACGCAGCACTTCCTGGTTGGTACGGCCGTCCACCTCTTCAAACTCCGCTAACAGCAAACCCAACAGTGCCTCAAAATTTGCTAATTTTTCTTGCGGCACAGGCAGGGTGTGGTTGATGGTGACGTTGTTGAACAGTACCGTCTGGTAATGCCCCATCTCCTGCGAGAGGAAGTTAGGCAGGAAGGCATCGGTAAAGCGGATGACCAGCCCGTCTAAATCAATGCCGGTGATGAGCTGATGCACCTGACCTTTGGCAATGAGGTAGAAGGTGTTCGGCTGAATGGTTAGCTCCTGGCCGTCGATGGCGTGTTTGCCCCGTCCAGAGCGCACCCACAAGATTTCCTGAAAGTTGTGGCGGTGGGGCGGTTCATGCGTTTCTTGCGGATCGGTTTCGATGAGGAACGGCCGTATCAAGAAGTCCCGCTTCGTTTTGGCGAGGGGTTGGGTGGGAAGAGTGTGGGTGGGGCGGGGCATAATTTTTGGGAGATTGGAGACTGGAGATTAGAGATTAAACTAGTCTCCGATCTCTAATCTCCAATCTCCTTTTGCAAAACGGCCGTTAAACTCTCAACCAGCCGCGCATTTTCTTCCGGCGTGCCGATGGTGAGCCGAATATGGTTGTCTAACCCAAAGGCGGGGCGCACGATAATGGCTTGGGCCATCAGCCCGTCGATGAGCGTTTGGGCAGGCACCGTCTTGTGCGAAAACAATACAAAGTTGGCCTGACTGGGCCAGACGCGACAGCCAAGATGTGAAAGCTGCCCAGTTAGCCATTGCTTACCGGCAACGTTGTTGGCCAACGTGCGCTGCCGATGCGCGTCGTCCTTGAGCGCAGCCAACCCAGCTATGAGTGCCAATTTATTCACATGAAAATTCCGCTTCACACTGGCCACCCGATCAATGATTAGCGGGCTGGCAATGCCAAAGCCAAGCCGCAGCCCTGCCAGGCCATAAATTTTGGCAAAGGTGCGCATGATAAAGATATTTTTGCCAGCAAGCACCTCCGGCACGGCATCTGGATAGTCAGGCGCATCGACAAAATCGTAATACGCTTCGTCGTGTATCAGCAGCACATCATTAGGCACAACTTCCATGATTTGCCGCAGAACGTTAGCGGGCACATAGGTACCGGTAGGATTGTTTGGATTGCAAACATAGACGAGCCGGGTTTGGGGTGTTATGGCTGCTGCAATACGGTCGGGATAATAGCTGAAATCATCTTCGTCTAAATCATAGAACCTAATTTTTTGGCCAGAACGGCCGTGATACCGTGCCAAAAAAGGAAAGGTTTGCCGAGGCAGCACGCTCTCAGCGTCAGGCGTGGTTAAGTAGCTGCGTGCTACAAATTCCAGCACCTCAATGCCGCCACTGCCAATGACGATATGTTCGGGGCCAAGTTGTTGGCCCAAATAGGTGGCAATGGCCTGCCGAAGCTGAAGTTCAATCTGCTTGGCCGGATAGATATGCAGCGTGGCCAGATTATCCCGAATGGCTTGTAGGGCCAGAGGGGATGGCCCCAAAGGATTTTCATTCGAGGCCAGCTTAAGCGGCTCCTTTTTTTGCAGGTCAGCGGGCAAATCTTCTACGGAAAGACCAGGTTTATATTCAAGCGTTGACATAAGTCACCTTATTTTCACCAAATTTTGATGTACATGTCCGAAATACCTATTAAGCATCCACCCCAATCCGCTTATAATCATAGCGTAAGTTTTAGCAGAGGACAGGAACATGACTTCACCAGCAGGGAATGCAACCAATTTGATAATCAACGGCCGTTACCATCTCCACGAAAAATTAGGCCAGGGCGGCATGGGTGCTGTCTACAAGGCCACTGACCGGTTGTCGGGTGAGATTGTTGCCCTGAAGCAGGTGACAAACCTGGTGGAACAGGCGGCGAAGGATACGGCCGTTTCCGCAGACGATCTACGTCTGGCTCTGGCCCATGAATTCCAAACCCTGGCCGGGCTGCGCCATCCCCACATTATTAGCGTGTTGGACTACGGTTTTGACGCCGAGCGGCAGCCCTTCTTCACCATGACCTACCTGTCAGAATCACAGACGATTTTGGCAGCCGCACAAGACCAACCCCTTGACGACAAAATCAAGCTCATTGAGCAGCTGTTGCAAGCTCTGGCTTACCTGCACCGTCGTGGGGTGCTGCATCGAGACTTGAAGCCAGAAAATGTGCTGGTACAAGACCACACCGTGCGGCTGCTGGACTTTGGCCTAGCCGCCAGCGAGCAAATTGGCAGCAGTGCCTCGACCGGCACGCCGCTGTACATGGCACCCGAACTGTACGAGGGTGGGTCATACAGCGAAGCAGCCGATCTTTATGCCGCTGGCGTGTTGTTTTACCAACTGCTCACGGGTGAGCATCCCTTTGCCCCCTTTGATTTCGCCTTTTTGGATCGGGTGGTGGAGGAAGAGCCAGATTGGAGTGAGATCGAGGAGCGGTTACGGCCGTTCCTTAGCCAACTCCTCGCGAAGGAGCCCGCCGACCGCTTTGCTTCAGCCAATGTTGCCCTGACTGCGCTGGCCGAAGCCCTAAACCAACCGCCGCCCGCAGATACCCACGCCATCCGTGAGAGCTACCTACAAGCGGCCAAATTTGTAGGGCGGGAAGCCGAAATGGCCCAGCTAACCGAGGCACTGGAACAAGCCGCCGCTGGCAACGGCTCCGCCTGGGTGATTGGTGGCGAAAGCGGCGTGGGCAAGACGCGCCTCATTAACGAGCTGCGCACCCAGGCACTGGTAGCAGGCTTCCAGGTACTGCGTGGCCAAACGTCCGAAGATGGTGGCTTGCCCTACGTAGCGTGGCGCGAACCAGCGCGCCAACTGGTGGCCACACTGCCGATAATTGACGATTTGACGGCGAGCATCCTGCTGCCGCTGGTGCCCGACATGGCACAACTTCTTGGTCGTGAAGTTGAACCCGCACCGGAGCTAAAAGAGGATGCGGCTCAGACACGATTGTTTACAACAATTGCACGTCTTTTTTGGCGGGCAGAACGGCCGTTGCTCCTCATCCTGGAAGATTTGCACATGGCAGAAGCTAGTCTGCTACCGCTGCCCTTTTTGACACGGCTCATCCGGAACTACTCATTACTCATCCTGGGCAGCTACCGCAGCGACGAACGGCCAAACCTCCCCAGTGAACTGCCTGAGATGACTCATCTGCCCCTGGCGCGATTATCGCCAGAAGCGATGGCCGACTTGAGCGTCGCCATGCTCGGTGAGGGCGGGCGTGACGAGGAGATACAAGCTCTGCTCCAGCGGGAGACCGAAGGCAATGCCTTCTTTGCAGTCGAAGTGGTGCGGGCCTTGGCCGACGAGGCCGGACGGCTGGGCGATATTGGACAGATGCAACTGCCGGAGACGCTGTTGCCGAATGGCATTCAGGACATCGTGCAGCGGCGGGTTGGTAGATTACCGGATGAGGCAAAGCAGCTTCTGGTGAAAACGGCCGTTGCCGGACGTGAGCTGGAACTGCCTCTGATTCAACAGTTAGCCAATGGAATCGACGTGAAAAATTGGTGGCTGCCGCTGTGTGCTGATGCAGCCGTGCTGGAAGTACACGATAATGGCTGGCGGTTCAGCCATGGCAAGATACGGGATGGCTTGCTGGCCGAATTGCCATCAGAGAGATTGAGAGGCTATTATCGACTAGTAGCTCAGGCCGTAGAGAACATTTACCCTGATGATGCCAATCAGGCTGTGCGGCTGACACATTATTGGGGGCGAGCGGGCGACAAAGACCGAGAACGCCAATTTGCTTATCTGGCAGGAAAACAAGCAGTCGATCAATTTGCCAACGCAGAAGCGGTCAATTATTTAAATCGCGCCTTGGCTTTGACCTCAGATGATGATCTATCTGGACAATATGAGATCCAGTTGATGCTAGAAGCCGCGTATCACCTGTTAGGACAGCGGGAGAAGCAGGCGACAATAATCGATAAGCTGGAAAAAATAGCTGATGCTCTGGCAGAGCCAGAGAAACAAGTAGAGATCTTTTTGCGTCACGCCCAATACAACGCCCATATGAACCAATTTCCGGCGGCGATTGCTGCTGCTCAACGGGTAATTGCCTTTCCTCAAGCTATGGAGAAGGATCATGCGTCAGCTTACTATACTTGGGGTTGGGCATTGTCTCGTTTAGGCGATTGGGATGAGGCGCAATCCTTGTTGCGCCAAAGTTTGATCATTAGTCGAGAGATAGGCGATAAAAAAAGTGAAGTTAGCTCCTTGCTAGCTATGGGTGCCGTTGCTGTATCGCTGGGAGATATTGAAGAGGCGCAACAGTTCTTTACAGTTTCTTTGAAAGCTAGTAAGGAGACAGGTAGCCAGGCATTTGTCTCGGTTCCGCTAAACAATTTAGGTTACATTGCCGGGGAACGAGGGGAGTTTGAGCAGGCTAACCAATACCTGGAAGCCAGCTTGGCTAATAGCCTGGAAGTAGGTGATCAATACAATGAAGCAACGATTCGGTATAACTTGGGTGACATCGCTTTTAGGCGGGAGGATTTTGTCAATGCCGAACTGCATTTGGCGGCAAGTTTAGCGAAAGGGCGTGAAATAAAATTTCTTGAAGTAGAAAGATACTCCTTGCATAAATTAGGTATCGTTGCTTATTTGCAAGGCAAATACTCAGAGGCTAGCACCTATTACCAACAGGCGCTCGCCTTATGTCAAAAATTAAACCAGCCTCATTTTATGGTGGAAGAATGGGCTGGACTGGCACAAGTGGCGGTCGCTCAAGGGGAAGAGGCAACCACGTATCTGGATGATGTAATGAATTACATTGCCCAAGAACCGCAACTGGAAGGTGCAGAACATCCCTTTTTAGTGTTTCTACAGGCTTATCAATGCTTGGAGGCCAGCGATGACGATCGAGCGACCACCTTACTGGCTCAAGCCTCCCAACTATTACAGGAACGGGCGGCCAAGATAAAAGATGAGAAAAGCCGGCATAGTTTTTTAGAAAATGTGGCAGAGAATCGGGAAATTTTACGACTTTATGAGGAGATGAAGGAAGATACGGCCGTTTCCAACACACTTCAACCCACCAAACCAGCCCGAAGCGAAGAAGAAATTATCGAACAATATCTATTTCCAGATGAGGCTGAGGATGAGCCAGCGCCAAAGCTACGCGGCGAGGCATTGCTGACGCATTTGCTAGCCGTCAGTCGCTACATGGCTGCTATGCGCTCCGTTGCGCCGCTGCTCTCCTACGCCATGTATGAGGTATTGCAGCTTGTGGGCGCCGAGCAGGGCTACATTGTACTCATTAACGACGATGGCTCACTCGATTTCCGCGTGCGCCAGTTAGCCGACGGCACGCAGATTCAATCCGATGCCGATACCATCAGCCGCTCTGTCCTGGACGAAGTTCTACGCACTCAGGAATCATTAGTGGTGCGCAACGCGCTGCTCGATCCGCGCTTTGGTGAAGCCCACAGCGTGATGGCTATGCAGCTTCGTTCTATCATGTGTGCGCCGCTCATCACGCAGGATCGCATTATTGGGGCCATTTACGTGGAGAATCGCTCTAAAAGCGGCCGTTTCTCAGATGAAGATTTAGCACCCCTGGAATTTTTCAGCAATCAAGCGGCCGTTGCCATTGAAAACGCCAATCTCAACGAAAATCTGGAAAATCTGGTCGCCGAACGCACTTGGGAGCTGGCCGAGGCCAAGGAGGTTGCCGAAGCAGCCAACGAAGCCAAAACACAGTTCCTCTCCAATATGTCCCATGAGCTGCGCACGCCACTCAACGCCATTCTCAACTTCACCGGTTTTGTGCAAGATGGCCTATATGGAGGGGTTAACGAGGAACAAAAGACTGCCTTGCAGCAAGCCCTGGACAGCGGTGAACATTTATTGAGTCTGATCAATGATATTTTGGATTTGAACAAGGTTGAGGCGGGCATGACGCGACTCATCTTTGAACCAATTGACCTGAACAAAACGATGCAACACGCTGTTTCCACCGCAAAAGGGCTTATTAAAGACCAGCCCATTGAGCTGGTTGTGGACATTGCCGAAAATCTGCCCACGATTCAGGCAGACAGGCGACGCCTCCGGCAAATTTTGCTAAATATCTTGTCTAACGCCGCCAAATATACAGAGCAAGGCACCATCACCATTTGCGCCCGGCAATTAGTGGCTGAGAAGAGCGTCGAGATTGTGGTAAAAGACAGTGGCGTAGGCATCGTAGCTGAAGATCATCATTTGGTGTTTGAGGCGTATGGCCAAGCCAGAGCCAACGTGAGCAATGTGGTTAGCACCGGCTTGGGGATGGCTATCACCCACGAGCTGGTTGCCCTGCATGGCGGGCGTATCTGGTTTGAAAGTGAGCCAGGGTTAGGTACAACGTTCTATGTACATTTGCCCGTCACGCAGGATAATGAATAGATGCACAATTTGGCGGAAAAATCGTTTTTAATTTTCGATGATGATCCCAAAACGCGAGATATTCTGGACATCATGTTGCGCCAAATGTTGCAGAGTCGCTCCGTTGCTTTAAGGGAGAGTAGTGCTCAACTAGATGAGCAGCTTAGCCAACTTAATTTTGTGCCGGATGTAGTGTTTTTAGATGTGGTTATACGGCCGTTTGACGGGTACAATATTTTGCACAAATTGCTGCAAACACCCTTGTTCCATGCTACCAAAATTGTTGCGGTAACGGCCAAAGTGATGCCAAATGATATAGAAAAAATGCGACAAGCCGGGTTTCACGGACTCATTAGCAAACCCATTATCCGCCAAGTGTTTCCAGAACTGGTACAGCGCATTTTAGCTGGAGAATCAGTTTGGTATATTGCCTGAATGATCCAGGCTGCTCCAGAAATAGGCTATTTACAATGTCATTAAAAGGAAAAAACATCTTCTTACTAGAAGATGACCCCATCAACTACTCTGTCATTCTCACAATTTTGCGCCAGCACGGGGCCATCATTACCCATGATCATTGGGGAGACACCACCCTCAGCCGACTGAAAAACCACCCATTTCCACTCGATTTAATATTGCTTGATTTGATGTTGCCAGGGCAGGCCTCTGGGTATGATGTGTACGACGCCATCCGCGAGATGCCTGAACTGGATGGTGTCCCTGTTGTGGCTGTTTCGGCCGCTGACCCAGATGTAGAAATACCCAAAGCCAGAGAGAAAGGGTTTCACGGCTTTATTAGTAAACCCATCAACCGACGTCACTTCCCGGACCAGCTCATCGAAATATTGGCAGGTGAAACCTACTGGGGATAGATTGTGTCTGAAATCCAGATTCAAAACTCAACGCTGTTGACCCATCTCCTCTCGGTAAGCCAGCACATGGCAGAGATGCGCGCGCTTGATCCGCTGCTGTCTTATGTGGTGGACGAGATGATTAAACTGGTGGGTGCCGAGTATGGGTATGTTGTCCTGCTGCAAGAGGATGGCGAACTGGATTTTCGCGTCAAGCGTCGTGCCGACGGTATTGATATTGCGTCTGATGCGGACGCAATTAGCCATTCCGTACTCAATAAGGTGATCCAAACGCAACAATCCATTGTGGTGCGCAATGCGCTAATGGACCCCAACTTTGCTACGGCTCACAGTGTTATGGCCATGCGGCTGCGCTCCATCATGTGTGCCCCTCTCATTACCCGTAACCGCATCATTGGTGCCATTTATGTTGAAAATCGCTCCACTTCTAATCGGTTTTCCAAAGAAGATTTAATCCCCTTGGAATTTTTTGGTAACCAAGCGGCCGTTTCTATTGAAAATGCCCACATCAATGAGAATTTAGAGCATTTGGTTGAAGCGCGAACGTACGAACTGGCTGAGGCAAAAGAGGCCGCAGAAGCTGCCAACAGTGCCAAAAGCGTTTTTCTGTCTAGCATGACGCATGAATTACGCACCCCCATGAACGGCGTGCTGGGCATGACCAGCCTGCTGCAAGAAACCAAGCTAGACCCTGAGCAACGTGATTTGGTGAAAACCATTCGCACCAGCGGCGACACCTTGCTTACCCTCATCAACGATATTCTTGATTTTTCTAAAATTGAAGCGAACAAGCTGGAATTGGAAAAGGTTTCTTTTTCGGTTGTTAACTGTGTTGAGGAAGCGTTTGACCTGATTGCGCCAAAAGCGGCCGAGAAAGACCTCACCCTGGCCTATTTTGTTGACGAGACAGTACCTGATTTTTTGGTGCAAGACGTGACCCGCGTCCGCCAAATTCTTACCAACTTGTTGAGCAATGCGGTGAAGTTTACGGAGCAGGGGGAGATTATCGTTAGAGTACGGATGGGGTGTGATGTGGAAATGGCAACGTCCGCACTGAGCGCAGCCGAAGTGGCTGTTTCTCCCAAGACCGTCTGTTTTTCGGTACAGGATACCGGTATTGGCATTCCGCAAGAGAAGATAGGCCGCCTGTTTGGTCTGTTTAGCCAGGCAGACGCCTCGACGACCAGGCACTATGGGGGCACCGGGCTGGGGTTGGCTATTAGCAAGCGGCTGGCCGAAATGATGGGCGGTGAGCTAAGTGCAGAAAGCGTGGTGAGCCAAGGCTCCACGTTTACATGTGCCATTCAGGCCGCAGCGTCTGAGTCGGCAACAGCCATGTCACCTAGCCAAAAGTTTGCCAACAAACAAGCATTGCTCCTCAGTAATAACGCAACTAACCAGCAATTTTTGGCCCAACAGTTACGGCGGTGGCACGTGCCGCTGGCAACGGCCGTTTCTACCTTGCAAACCTGGCAGCAGCTCACAGTAGCTGATCTGCTTTTTGTAGATTTGAACAATATTGCCGAAGATGGGGCGGCCTTGCTAGCCCAGCTAAAAGCCAAACATCCCAGCTTGCCCATCGTGGTGCTTACCAAATGGGGGCAGCGGTTACCAGATAGCTTGAGCAGTGGGCAGATTACGGCCGTTTCCTTGCCATTAAAAACAAGCCATTTGCACAATGCCTTAGAGAATATTTTCTCCCCGGAGGATGCTCAACAACGTGCCAAGCAAACAGGCCTCCTATTTAGAGAAGATATGGCGCAAAAATATCCGCTGCGAATTTTGATAGCGGAAGACAATATTGTGAACCAAAAAGTAGCGGCAAAAATGCTGGCACGGCTAGGGTATCAGGCAACAATTACCAGCAATGGTGTTGAGGCAATTGCCGCTCTCAGGCAGCAGCCTTTCGATCTGGTGTTGATGGATGTGCAGATGCCGGAAATGGATGGCGTGGCTGCCACCCAGCGCATTCGCACATTGTTTCCCACGCAGGCGCAACCGCGCATTGTGGCCATGACAGCCAACGCCATGCGAGGAGAGCGGGAGAAATATCTGGCAATTGGCATGGACGGTTACATCAGCAAGCCAATGAGCCTAGAGGCTTTGACCCAAGTTTTGCAACAGGCAGCTACCGAGCTTGTCGCTAGCGCATAACCTCCCCAAAGCGACGCTTTGGCCCCCTTTTTAACCGGCAAATCGCCGAAGATTGGTCAGAAACCGCCACGTTGGCTGCACTCAGTGCCGAGGTATGAAGATGAGGCGGCGTACTGGTGGGCATTCTCTCAATGCCGTAGGATCAGCTTTTGGCGGAGATAAAAAAGCCCACCCAGGAAATGTCCTCGGTGGGCTTTTATTTTGTTTGGGGATGCGTGGATTACGGCCGTTCTACAAACAGCCCATCCATCGCTTCACCACCAAAACCATTGGCAGAGCCGTCCCAGAACAGCGAGAAGGAGCAGGCCGTGTTGCTGCCAGTGGTGGGTGAGCCACAGGCAAAGATGTCCGCACCGTCGCCAGAAACGCCAGCTACGCCAAAACTGCCCAGCGTGGTTGCATAGATGTCACCATTCGCCTCATCTTGCCAAATACCCCACACATCTTCCGAACTGGAGCCATCTAATCCCACGTCAGAGCCGTCAAATTCCAGGCTCCAACTGCCGCTGGTATTGCTGCCCAGGCTGGTCGGGCTAAAGCGCAGAATATCTTCATCCCGGCCGCCGCTTACCCCAGGGACATTGACATTGCCAGAGGTGCTGATGAGCAAATCCCCGGAAGCAGTGACAAAAATGCCGTCAACATCTTCGCCGCCACGGGTTAGGTCAACATCTGAGCCATCGAAGTACATTTCAAAGCTGCCAGCAGTCGTGTTGCCCAACATTGTGGGGACAAAACGTACAATGTCAGAATCATCCACGGAGCCGACATCGGGGATAGTGGTGGCTCCCACAAAGCTAAGCAGGATAGAACCATCATCCAGCAGATGAAAGGCGTCTACGTCACGTGCGCCAGCCCCGCTGAGACCCACATCAGAGCCATCGAAATATTTACTCCATGTCCCAGTTGCCTCATCAAACGCCAAGATATCCTCATCCGCAAACGAGACGCCACCCACACTGCCTCCACTCGATGAACTGACATAGAGCACATCACCGGAAGGTGGTGGGGAGGTTGGTGTTGGCGTTGGTGGAATTGGCGTGTTCGTTGCCGTTGGTAGTGGCGTATTGGTCGCCGTTGGCAGTGGTGTATTGGTGACCGTTGGCAATGGCGTGTTGGTTGCCGTTGGCAGTGGCGTATTGGTCACTGTCGGCAGCGGTGTGTTGGTAGCTGTTGGCAATGGCGTATTGGTCGCTGTCGGCGTGATAGGGGTTGGTGTGGGGGGCGTTCCACCCAAATCTAGCCCAATGACTACTGGATCGTGGTCAGAAGAGCGGTACGCATCGGCACTGTAGTAAAGCGAAATCTGGTTAGCTGTTTTGAACTCTTCATTGTAATCCAACGCACGCGGCTCATCCGAATTGATGTGCCAGGTGGTGACGCCGCTCACCTGTGAAGTTAAGCTGGCACTGGAGAGCGCGTAATCTAGCGTGCCGTACTGCCCCTGGAAGACGTAGGAGTATGCATTAGACAAGCTGTTGCCCAAATCCGTGTAGCCAGCGTTGGTGATGGCAGTGATGGGGTCTTCCATAGCGTAGGCATTCAGATCGCCCACAATGAGGAAATCGCTGTCGCCGCTGCTGGTGGGGTCTGTGGCCAGCCAGTTAACCAGGGCGGTGGCGGCGTTGGTGCGGGTGACGTTGCAGTTGCCTTGCCCATCGCCCAAATCAGGGTCGCCCACGTCTGTACAGGTGGAGCCTTTGGATTTGAAATGGTTCACGACAATGGTGAACGTTTCACCACTGCCGTTTTGGCTGAAGGTTTGGGCTAGAGCCGGGCGGTTTTTGGTGTCCAGGAAGAGCGGATCGACTGACGAGTCTAGAATTGCGGCCGCGCCACTGGGGGTGACAGATGCCGGTTTGTAAATGAAGCCAACGGCAATTTCATCGGTGCCAATTTGGCTGACGCCGGGATTGATGAAGGCGTAGGTGCCGGGTGCGGTGGCGGCGTTGAGGCCGTTGACCAAATCCTGGATGGCACTTTGGCTGCCGTAACCGTCGTTTTCAATCTCGATGAGGCCAACTATGTCGGCGTCGATGGCGGCCAGGGCGGCGATGATTTTGTCCCGCTGCCGATTGAACTCAGACAGGCTGTCGGCTCCGCGTGAGGTGGGGAAGCCACCGCCGCTGCCGTTGCCGTTGAAGTAGTTGAGGACGTTGAAGCTAGCCACGCGCAGACTGCCGCCAACGGCCGTTGGTGCAGCCGTTCTTGGATTGCTATCTACAAAGTTGATGGTGCCTACTGGTTGCAGTCGGTAGGTGTCGAAACGTTGGTCAAGAACGGCCGTTAGGCCAGTTACCGTTGCCCCACCGCGTAAAGGATTAGCCGCACTCAGTTCAGGAGCGGGGTAGATGACCGGGTCTTTGTTTTGCGCCCCGTTGGCATCATCCAGCAAAATGCGGCTGAGGTCGTTTTGAGTTTGTAGGGCATTGGCGGCTGCGCCGGGTGTGGTCACTTGCGTGGGGTTAAAGAGACGGCTCAGCGATAAATCGACGTTGCCATATCGTGCCAAATTGTACGTTTCCGTGACGTCTAGCGTTTGTGGGAAGGTGACCAGCATCCCTTCGTATGGCTCCAAATCGGTGAGTGCCGTGAGGGGAAGGGTGATGGTGGCTGGCGTTACGCTGGCCCCGCTGCTGCAGACGGTTACGGTGGTGAGTGTGGTCATCTCTGTGAGGAATGCGCCGCTACCTGCTGTCGATTCAAACTCGGTGACGGTACCTTGCAGCCGGACTACATCGCCCAGAGCGACATCGACGCCAAAGCCGTTGTCGTACACGAAGACACCTTCGGAGGTAGCGGCATTGCCGTCAGCGTCAGCATCTTCTTCTTGTAGGTAGAAACCTGCCAGTTCATTGACCGTATCCTGGTAATCACCAACAACCACGCCCTCGATGATGACATCGGCAACGCCGTTGAGCGGGCTGCTGCTGCCGCTGCCCTGCACGGCACTGATGAGGGTGGCATTGTCGCCACAGTTGCCAAAACCACCGGAGACAGTGCTAAAGTTGAAGACGTAATCGCTGACCATGTTGTCTAGCGTGCCGTCCTGGTCGGTGACTTGATTGGCAAAGACGGTAACGGTGCAGGTTTCCCCCGCAACGAAATCGGTCGAGGGGTTGACTGTGTAGCTTTGGGGGCCGCCGGTGGTAACGGCCGTTACCATCCCACTCGTTGTACAGCTAACATTCACCCAGCTACCGCCTAGCGTGACCGCTTCATTGAAGTTGACAGTGATGTCGGCATTCAAGGCAACGTTGGGTGCGCCGTTCACAGGGGAGGTGCTTACCACAGATGGCGGACCATCGCCGCAATTGGCGGTGTGGCTACCCAACCCGGTGAAAGTATCTTGCGGCAAACCAATCCATTCAACTGCGGGAACAAAGGCATCAGCTTCATTGCTGTCGCCGCCGCAAACAGTATCCATCCGCTGCATGGTATTGTTTTGGGTGGAGGTGTCGCCACTGCCCCACTGGCTGCCTGGGTCGAAGCCCAATTGACCAATGACATCAATGATAGTTGTGTTTTGGCGCAAAATGATGGTGTCGTCCCCGTTAAAAAAGGAGCTTGAAGAGATAAGGTCGGCTTCGTTGAGGATGGTAGCGACGGCATCATTGTCAGCCACTACATACACGTCTCCATCCGCCACCGTGCCCGTTAAGGGGATAGTGGTAAGGGGTGAGGTGTTGCCGTTGAAGTAGAACTCCAATTGGTAGCTGTTGGTGCTGAGGTCAACGGCCGTTCCCGTGCCGTTATAGATTTCAATTGCTTTGTTGTTGGAGGAGCCTTCAACGTATTCGGAGATAAAAAGTGAGGTTGCTACGGCCTGTGCAGGCGCGGGGTTAATTAAAAAGGGAAACGAAAAAAGTGTAGTCAAGAGTAGAAGTCGAACTAAAAGTCGTTTGCCACGCATATTTATTTTCTCCAGAGGTGGGAGTTGTTGTGGTTGATAAGCTGGGGATTTATATAAGATGTTGTCTGATGAGACAAGTTGTTTGAGTGGCTAACGAAGGCTAGTGCCGGGTGCGGGGATAATTTTGCCGGGATTGAGAATGCCGTGCGGGTCTAAGGTTTGTTTGAGCTGGTTCATGACGTTTACGGCCGTTCCCCCATGTTCCCGCACCATAAACTTCGCCTTGCCGATGCCCACGCCGTGTTCGCCAGTGGCCGTGCCGCCGAGTTCAATGGCGCGCAAAACCACTTTATTGTTGGCTAGATTGGCCTGCTGGCGGGTATTCTCATCTGCGTAGGGAATGGCGATGTGTAAATTGCCGTCCCCAGCATGGCCCACCAGCAGCTCTGGCAGATGGTGCGCTTGCAGCGTTTGCCGGGCGAATCGGACCAGTGCCGGAAATTGGCTGATCGGCACAGCGACGTCGGCAAGCTGCCAGCGATGACCCACAAAAACGCGCCGCAGCGTCTCGAACATATGGTGGCGCGTCTGCCACATCTTTTGCCGCTCGGTTGTGTCTGTGGTGGCGGCAAAGCGGCGTGCTTCCATAAGTAAGGTGGGATTTTCGCCCCAATCTACTCCTTCTTCCCGGCTTAGAAGGCCAGACGTGGCGGCATCAATAAATTCCAGAGCGGCGATGTCTAGCCCAGAAGCACGCAACTCTACCACAGCGGCAACGGCCGTCTCCACATCGGCAAAGGTAGCGACGGCACTACTCATAATGGCTGGCACAGGAGCCAATTGCAGCGTGGCCTCGGTGATGACCCCTAACGTACCCTCGCTGCCCACAAAGAGATGCAGCAAATCGTACCCGGCAGATTGCTTAACGGAGCGCGACCCCACTTTGAGGATACGGCCGTCTGCCAGCACCACCTCCATCGCCAAAACGTTGTCTTTGGTGGCCCCGTACTTCACCGTGCGGCTGCCCGCCGCGTTGTTGGCCAACATGCCACCAATTGAGGCGTTAGCACCCGGATCGGGGGCAAAAAAGAGGCCGTCGGGCCCTAATTGCTGGTTTAAATCCTTATAGCCGAGGCCGGGCTGCACCGTCACCTGAAAATCATCGGCGTACAGCGTTACGATTTTGTTCATCCGCACCAGCGAGAGGGTGATGCCACCAAACAGTGGGATGGGATTGCCTTCCAGCGAAGAACCAGCACCCCACGGCGTGACGGGAATACGATGGGTGTGCGCCACACGCAGCACATCAGCTACCTGTTTGCTGTTCGTAGGCCAGATAACCACCTCGCTAAGATGAGCTCGATGCTGAGACATATCCTGGGCGTGCTGCTGGCGGTCTGCCAATGTGATTGAAAGTTGGTCAGGGGTGAGGACGGCCGTTAATTCCGCCAAAATCGCCTCTGAAACCGGATTGAATTGGGTCATGTTTCTCCAAGTTGGAGGGTCTGCAATTTGCAGCTTTAGGATAAACTTACTGGAAAAGGCAGAAACCAACAAAAATTGCTAAACTTGGGCAAAAGTGCCCATTCACAAACAAAATATGGAATTGGCGAATGGGCTACTAAGTGCTTTGTAAACAAAGTATATTTAGAAATATAAGGCGTTAACAAATTACTGAACGTTAACAATTGGATAAAGTCGCTTCAGTTTAATGCGAGCATCAGTGCAAGTAAATTGCCAATCAACACCCACTTGGCGTTTATTGCGTTGTGTTTCCCAAGCTGCTACTTGGTTGCGAACTTCGTCAATATCCACCTTCCGTCGCTTCAATGCCTGACGACGTAAAACAGATAATTCACATTCAGCAATATTGAGCCAACTGCCATGCTCTGGTGTGTAATGCCATTCAAGTTTGTCCGCAATCCGGCGTGCTTCTGCTGGTTCATACCGTTCATATAAAGAAGCGATATGGTGAATGTTCAAGTTATCCACAACCAAGACAATCGTCTCTGCATCAGGATAAACCTCGTCGACTAATGATTTCAACACCTGTGCAAATTCAATCTTGCGGCGTTGTGGATAAATCCATGTTTTGCGAAATCCGGCTAATGGTTCGACGGCCAGAAAAAGGGAACACTTCCCATGTCGTTGGTACTCATAGTCTTCTCGAACGGGTTGTCCTGGTTGCAGCGGAATTTCACCTCTTGGTGTTGACCGCAACGCTTTTTGAATTTCATCCAGGCAAACCATCGGCCGTTTCGGGTCGTAGGGTCGTTCATAAACGGAGAGGACATCTTCCATTTTGGCGACAAAGCGTGCCCCAGGTTTGGGCAGACACCACGATTTTACTTGCCAAGGCTTGAGTTCATTTTTTTTAGCTTATTTCCTATGGCGGTGTGACTAATCTCATCAACCACCTCTAGTTTTACCAGCCCATCAGCCAATAATCTCAGTGTCCACCGGTCATACCCCTCTGGTGGTTCGCTGCATGTCAAGGCAATCAGTTGTGCTTCTACATCTCCAGTCATTTTTGTCACCGGCCGCCCTGATCGTGGTTGGTCGTACAACGCTCTGTCCACACCACTTTCAAAGTAACGTCGTTTGATTTGGCTGACAGTAACATTGGATAGCATGGTTGCTTCTGCGACTTGAGCCAAGGTTCTCTTCTCCCCTTCGCTGCGGTTGAGTAGAAGCAACACCCTTGCCCGACTGATCACCCTTGCTTTGTGTTCACCCGACTTTATCAATTGTTCAAGTTCAGTTTTTTCATTTTGTGGAAGTTTTATATGTTTTGCCATTCCACAAGTTTATTCGATAACTATGTTTACTAACAAATTTGCTTTACAGAGCACTAAGGATGTGAAGAATGGAAAAAATTCGATGGGGTATTTTAGCCACAGGTGATATTGCGGGGCAACTGGCAGCAGCAATCAACAGCGTCCCAGATGCGGTTTGTTTGGCGGTTGGGTCTCGCTCGCAGACATCAGCAGATAGATTTGGCGACCAATGGGGCATTCCCCGCCGCTATCCAACGTACGAGGCATTGGCAAATGATCCGGATGTGGATGTGATTTACATTGCTACGCCGCACAATTTGCATTATGAGAATATGCTGCTGTGCCTAAATGCGGGCAAGCACGTGTTGTGCGAGAAAGCACTCACGGTAAACGCGGCCGAGGCAGAAGCGTGCCTGGCTCTTGCCAAAGAAAAAGGGCTCTTTTTGATGGAGGCGATGTGGATGAAGTTCATTCCGTCGATTCAGCAGGTGCTGGCGTGGGTGGCAAACGGCCGTATCGGCAACATTCACTACGTCCACGCCCACTTTTCCTTCAACATTCCCTACAATCCGCAAAGCAGGCTGTATGATCCGGCACTGGCGGGTGGGGCGTTGCTCGATATGGGCATCTACCCGGCCACGCTGGCACATTTGCTGTTGGGCAAGCCAGACCGCATTCTCTCAGCCGCGCACATGGGGGAAACGGGGGTTGATGAGCTAAACGCCGCCATCTGGCATTACAATCGTGGAGCGCAGGCCATTTTAAGCAGTAGCCAACGGTTAGAACGGCCGTGTGATGCCATCATTACCGGCAGCAGGGGATACATTCACCTGCATGAAAACTTTTGGCATAATCAAACAGTCACCGTCAAGGAGCATGGCGGTCAGCCAGAGACGATTCATATCCCGTACGAAGGCAATGGCTACAGCTATGAAGTGCATGAAGTTCACAACTGCCTGCGAGCAAGCAAGCTGGAATCAGATGTTGTACCGCATGCCGACACGCTGGAAATCATAACGCTGCTGGATGAGATGCGGCAGCAGTGGGGGCTGGTGTATCCGCAAGAAGCGTGAACCGAAAAAGTCTTTGAAACCCATCAATGGGAAGCAATCATGAAAATAGCGATTTACCAAGACGCTAATCAACCCGTAGAAGAGCGCGCGGCCGATTTGCTGGCCCGCATGACGCTGGATGAAAAGTTGGCGCAATTGGGCAGCGCCTGGGTGTTTGAACTGCTCACCGATATGCAGTTTGATGCTCAAAAAGCGGCAGCTATTTTGCAACATGGTCTGGGGCATATTACCCGCGTGGCCGGGGCCAGCAGCCTGAAACCGCGTGAGGGGGCAGCCCTGGCCAACCGCATCCAGGGCTATCTCCGTGAAGAGACGCGGCTGGGCATTCCGGCCATCGTGCATGAGGAGTGCTGTTCTGGGTATATGGCCCGTAATGCTACCTGTTTTCCACAGATTATTGGGCTGGCCTCCACCTGGGAGACAGAACTGACGCGGCAAATGGCTGATGTGGTGCGGCGGCAGATGAAAGCAGCGGGGGCGCATCAGGGGTTGTCGCCGCTGCTGGACGTGGTGCGCGATCCGCGCTGGGGCCGTGTGGAAGAGACGTTTGGCGAGGACCCGTACTTGGTGGCGTTAAACGGCGTGCAGTTTATGCAAGGGTTGCAGGGGGAAAACTGGGATGAGCGGGTGATTGCTACGGCCAAGCATTTTGTGGGGTATGGCGTGCCGGACGGTGGCTTCAACTGGAACCCGGCGCACATTCCGGCGCGGGAGCTGCGCGAGATTTATTTGCTGCCGTTTGAAACGGCCGTCAAAGAAGCCAACTTGCAATCCGTAATGAATGGCTACAACGAGCTGGATGGCATACCCTGCGCCGCCAATGAGGAACTGCTAGACACAATTTTGCGGCAAGAGTGGGGCTTTGATGGCGTCGTCGTCTCCGACTATTTTGCCGTGGACCAGCTGCAAGTGGCCCATCACGTTACCGCCAACAAATCAGAATCGGCCGTGCGGGCGCTGGCGGCGGGGATTGATGTTGAACTGCCGGGTACAGATTGCTATGGTGCGCCCTTGCAAACGGCCGTTGCGCAAGGGCAAATCGACGAAGCATTGATAGACCGCAGCGTGACCCGCCTGCTAAGGCAAAAGTTTGCCCTCGGCCTGTTTGAGAATCCATTTGTGGACGCGGAAGCGGTGGTGCTAGACACGCCTGCCGAACGGCAGTTGGCGCGGGAGATTGCGCAAAAATCAATCATCTTGCTCAAAAACGAAGATGATTTGCTGCCGCTGCCTAAAAATCTGACGCGAATTGCCGTCATCGGGCCGCAGGCGGACAGCACGCGCCATCTGGTGGGTGATTATTCCTACATCGCCCACATTGAAAATTTGATTGAGTCTAGAGAACAATCGTTGGGCGGCTTGGGGATGCCCATGCCCGATGAGTTGGAACTTGATGAGGCCTTTATACCGATGAACACCATTTTGCAGGCGGTGCAGGAGAAAGTGTCGGTGGAGACTGAGGTCGTTTATGCGAAAGGGTGCGCCGTGCTGGGGGATGATCGCTCGGGGTTTGAAGCGGCCGTAACCGCCGCGACCAACGCCGATGTCGCCCTGCTCTTCCTGGGTGGCAAATCGGGTCTAACAGACGACTGCACCTGTGGCGAAGCCCGCGACCGGGCCGACCTGAACCTGACGGGTGTGCAGCAGGAGTTGCTGGAGGCTGTGTACGCGACCGGGACGCCGACGGTGCTGGTTTTGGTGAACGGCCGTCCCCTCTCCACCACCTGGGCTGCCGACAATACCCCCGCCATTTTGGAGGCGTGGCTGCCCGGCGAGGAAGGGGCCGAAGCCGTAGCTGACGTGCTGTTCGGCGACTGTAATCCTGGCGGCAAGCTGCCCATTACTGTCCCGCGTGGTGTGGGGCAGGTGCCTATTTTTTACAACCACAAACCGTCTGGCGGACGCTCCCATTGGAAGGGTGATTACGTCGATTTAAGCCACAAGCCGCTGTGGCCGTTTGGCTATGGTCTCAGCTACACGCAGTTTGACATAACGAATTTGAGATTGGACAAGACAGCCGTTGCCACCAACCACTCCGTCAACATCAGCGTAGAGATTGCCAACGTGGGCCAGCGGGCGGGCAGCGAGGTGGTGCAGCTTTACGTGCGGGACGAGGTGGCCAGCGTCACCCGGCCGCTCAAAGAGCTAAGAGGGTTCCAGCGCGTTCATTTGGAGCCGGGTGAACAGCGCACTTTGACCTTTACGCTGGCGGCGAATCAGCTTGCTTTTTACGACAGCCAGATGCGCTTTGTGTTGGAGCCAGGTACTGTCCGGCTAATGCTGGGGACATCGTCGGATGATTTGCCCTTGGTAGCGGAGATTGAGGTGGTGGGTGAAACGGCCGTTCTCACCCAAAAAACCTTCTTCACCCAGGTCACCATTGTCTAGAAATGCTGTAGGGGCGGTTCGCGAACCGCCCCTACTAGATGGAGAGAAAACCGATGTACGAACCAAAACCTGAACACAAATTTACCTTTGGCCTGTGGACCGTGGGCAATGTGGGCCGCGATCCGTTTGGTGAACCCGTGCGCCCCACCAAGACGCCAGTTGAACTGGTGCAGTTGCTGGCGGAAGTGGGTGCCTGGGGCGTTAACTTTCACGACAATGATTTGGTGCCAATTGACGCTACGCCAGCCGAAAGGGACAAAACCGTGGCGGACTTTAAGCAGGCGCTGGCAGATACCGGCCTCGTTGTGCCGATGGCCACCACCAATTTGTTTAGCGACCCGGCGTTCCGCGACGGGGCGTTTACCAGCAATGATGCCCAGGTTCGCGCCTACGCTTTGCAAAAGACGATGAAGGCCATTGACCTCGGCGTGGAACTAGGCGCAAAAATCTATGTTTTTTGGGGCGGGCGGGAAGGGACGGAAACAGATGCGGGGAAAGACCCGATTACGGCCGTAAAACGCAGTCGTGAAGCGATGAATTATTTGTGTGAATACGTCATCGATCAAGGATACGATCTCAAGTTTGCCCTGGAAGCCAAGCCCAACGAGCCGCGCGGCGACATCTACAATGCTACCACTGGCAACATGCTCGCCTTTATCCAAACGCTCGACCATCCAGAGATGGTTGGTGTCAACCCAGAAGTGGCCCATGAGCATATGGCTGGACTCAACTTCACCCACCATGTGGCCCAGGCAATGGAAGCTGGCAAGCTGTTCCACATCGATTTGAATGACCAGGCATTCGGCCGTTACGATCAGGATTTTCGCTTTGGTTCAGTCAACCTGAAATCCGCCTTCTTCTTGGTGAAGCTGCTGGAGGACAACGGCTACGACGGCAGTCGCCACTTTGACGCCCACGCTTACCGCACCAGCGATTATGAGGATGTCAAAGCGTTTGCCCGTGGCTGTATGCGCACCTATCTCATCCTGAAAGAGAAGGTGGCCCGTTTTAACGCTGATGGCGAGATTCAGGCGTTGCTGACTGAAATCAACGCAGATGGTAGCGAGATGACGCCGTTCATGGGGCAATTCACGCCTGAAAAAGCGGCTCAATTACGCAGTCACACGTTTGACCGTGCCGCCTTAGGTCAGCGCGGCCAACCCTATGAACGGCTGGATCAGCTAGTAGTGGAACTGTTGCTGGGCGTTCGGTAATTGGGAGATTGGAGATTAGGGATTGGAGATTGGGAACGTTCGAATCTCCGATCTCTAATCTCCGTTTTTGAGGTAAATCATGCGATATTTCATCGGCATTGATAGCTCAACGACGGCGACGAAAGCACTGCTGCTGGCAGAGACAGGGGCGGTGGTTGGCGTGGCCGCGTCCAGCTACGATTACGAAACGCCCGAGCCGCTGTGGAGCGAGCAGCGGCCGGAATTGTGGTGGACGGCGACAGCAAACAGCATTCAGCAACTGTTGGCTGAGAGTGGGGTGGCGGGAACGGCCGTTGCCGCCATCGGTCTTACGGGGCAAATGCACGGGCTGGTGCTTTTGGATAAAAAGGGAGAGGTGTTGTGCCCGGCCATTTTGTGGAACGACCAGCGGACTGGCGCCGAGTGCGACGAGATGCGCGCCCTCATTGGTAAGCAGCGTTTAATTGACATAACAAGTAACGATGCCTTGACGGGCTTTACGGCTCCCAAAATTTTGTGGGTGAAAAAGCATGAGCCGGAGATTTACGGCCGTATCGCCCACATCCTCCTGCCCAAAGATTACGTCCGCTACAAGCTAACCGATGGATTTGCCACCGACAAGGCGGGCGCGGCTGGCAGCCAGCTGTTCGACGTGCGTCAGCGGGATTGGTCGGCCGAAGTAGTGAGCAAGCTGGGCATTGACCCCACCTGGCTGCCAAAGACGTTTGAGGGAACGGCCGTTACCGGACAACTAACCCCGCAAGCTGCGGAGCTAACTGGATTGCCAGCCGGGATTCCTGTGATGGCCGGTGGCGGCGATCAGGCGGCCAATGCGGTGGGAACTGGCGCAGTTGTCGATGGAGTGGTGGCACTTAGCTTGGGGACCTCCGGGGTGGTTTTTGCCAGCAGCGACGTGCCAATTGTGGAGCCAAACGGCCGTCTCCATGCCTTTTGCCATGCCGTGCCGGGGAAGTGGCATCTGATGGGTGTCATGTTGTCGGCGGCGGGCAGTTTGCGTTGGTATCGGGATGCCTTCTCACCTGAGGAGGATTTTGACACACTGTTGGCCCCTGCCGCCCACATACCCGCTGGCTGCGAAGGGCTGCTCTTTTTGCCCTACCTCACCGGAGAACGAACACCGCACCCGGACCCACTGGCGCGGGGTGGCTTCATTGGCCTGACGGTGCGCCACGGCCAGCCTCACCTGACACGATCCGTGCTGGAGGGGGTTGCCTTTGGACTGCGCGACAGCCTGGAGTTGATGCGCGGCACGGGTTTGGCCAACATCACCCAGATTCGCGCTTCGGGTGGCGGGCTGCGCAGCCCGCTTTGGCGACAAATTTTGGCCGACGTGCTGCAAGCGGAGATTGTGACGGTGAACAGCACGGAAGGCGCGGCGTACGGTGCGGCCGTTCTGGCCCTGGTTGGCACCGGTGTGTTCAACTCTGTCGAAGCGGCCTGTGTCGAACTGGTGAAGGTAACCGGTAAGACGGAGCCTGGTGGTGATACGGCCGTTTACAATCAGCAGTATCGCCTGTATCAGCAGCTCTATCCAGCCCTCAAACAAACGTTCACAGCCCTATCTGGATTTTAAACTTTAGCCTGACTCAGCCAATAATCAGAAAAACAAGACATTTTCACTTGTCATGCTGAGGTCCTCCGAAGCATCCCCAAAACATTATCTAGCTCAGACACGATTATTGCGGTGGCATGTTGGTTGGGATTCTTCGCGTTGCTCAGAAAGACAAGCGGCGGTGTGTTATTTACGGCCGTATGGGTCTTTCGGGCTGCGGTCATCAGACAAAGTGCTAGCGGTGCGCTGTATAAACATCTCAATGGCGTCCGCCAGATGCTCATCAGTGATGTTGTAATCGCCCCGCTCGGTGCGCAGCTTGTGCGCCAGCAGCAGCACCTCGGCATGGCTTACGCCGGGCGGCGGGTCAAATTTGTAGTTTGCCAGCTCATAAAGCTGCCCCAACGGATCGCGGAAGTAGATAGAGTACATAAAGCCGCGATCGACTTCGCCACTGTTGGAAATGCCGCGCTCATCCAGCCGCTTTTTCACCTGGGTGTAGGTAGCGCGGGAGACGTTGAAAGCGACGTGATGCAAGTTGCCAATGCCTTCCGGGTTGGGCGTGGGGTCTGGCTGGCGCTTTTCGTTGGTGAAGACGGTGATCAGACGGCCGTCTCCCGGATCGAAGTAGAGATGATTTTCCGCCGGTACGTCCAGGTTGGGCTGCTCAAAGATGAATGGCATCCCCAACACGCCCTCCCAAAAATCAATCGACGTCTGCCGATCGGCCCCAATGAGGGTGATGTGATGCACGCCTTGCGCTTGTATTTTCTGCATGATGTCCTCCTTTTTGCCACGGATTTCGCGGATTTTGAGGATTTAACAAAAATGCCTCTTTGGGATTTCGTGGAATGATCGGCATGTGTGGTAGGGGCGGTTCGCGAACCGCCCTTACGTTTGGTGTCAACCCCCTCGATTCCTAAAGAACCACAAAAATCCGTGTAAATCTGTGTTAATCCGTAGCCAGTAAGTTATTAACAATCTGTTGGGCTTGCTCAATTTCGTCCTGGATGATGGTGTGGCCCATGTTTGGGTAGATTTTTTTGTTGACAGATGCGCCGAGTTGAGTGAGGGTAACGGCCGTTTCCTCCACGCGCTCCAGCGGAATATGAAAATCCACATCGCTGCACCCAATAAAAACCGGCGTACCGTCCAGCGACCCCTCATAGTTGCGTGGCGTGTCGGGCGGGCCAATGAGTCCGCCGCTAAATATCAGCAAACCCCCATACCGCTTTGCATTCCGCGCCACAAATTCGCTAGCCAAACACGCCCCTTGCGAAAACCCACCAATAATGATTTTCTCGGCGAGAATACCGGCCGCTTCGATGAGGGCGACTAAATCAGCAATCGCTTGCAAGCCAGAGCTGATGCCCGGTTCATTTTGTGGTATCGGGGCCAAAAAGCTGTACGGATACCAGGTGTTGCCTGCTGCTTGGGGTGCCAGGTAGGCCATCTGCGGATGGGGCAGCACGCCGGCCAATTCCAATATACTTTGGGCCGTCGCACCACGGCCGTGTACCAAAATCATGGCGGCTTTGGCTTCGTTGAGTGGTTTGCCCTGCTGTAAGATTGGTTGCCCCTGGTGTGGGCCATTTGCTTGCGTTGTTGTCATTTGTCACTCCTAAAAAATCTATCCGCAGATTACGCAGATTTTTTCTTAATCTCTGATGTTATGCACTCACTTTGGAAAAGAGAATACAAAAGTCTATTGAAGTTGACTGGAAATCCAGAGGTAGTTCAGACTTTTGTATTCTGCGCCGCGTAACATGAGTTAATCTGTGGATTGTTGAAATTTCGCGTTAAGAAAGCGCGGCTACGGTGTTGCTTTGGCGATTGGCTTGAGTTCGATTTCGGGCAGACGGGCTTCGATGGCTGGACGGTGCTGCTCTAACCAGGACGGTAGTTTGAGGTGCGTACCCAGTTCCGCGACGGGTTCGTCATAGGGAAAGCCAGGGGCATCGGTGGCAATCTCAAACAGCACGCCGCCGGGGGAGCGGAAATAAATCGAGTGAAAATATTGTCGATCCTGCACGGGCGTTACGTGCTGCCCCGCCTGCCGCAGCTTTTGCAGATACTCTAACTGTTCGGCGTCATCCACCGTGCGGAAGGCGATGTGGTGGATGGAGCCTGCCCCAAACTGGCCCGACGGCTGGCCAGGACGGTGCAAAATATCCACGATGATGCCCATGTCGTTTGCATCTGCCTGGTAGCGGAAGCGGTTGCCCTCTTCCCCCACAAATTGGTAACCTAACTGCTCAGTGAGCAATTTGCCGGTTGGTTCTACTTCATCCAGCCAAAGCGTGACGCTGTGGAAGCCACGCAGGGCCTCTTTTTCATTGATTGGTCCTTCGGTCCAATGGTGCAGCGTAGCTGGAGCCTCGCTGGTAATCAGCTCCAGCGGCAGCCCATCCGGATCGGTGAAGGGGAGCACATCGGCACCGAAGCGGGTTTGCAGTTCTCCGGTGGCGATGTGGTTCTTTTTGAGCCAATTTTGCCAAAATCCCATTGCTTCCGGGCGGATGGTGTAGGCTAGTGCGGCCGTTTCCCAATTTCCTCTTGAGCCGCGCCGCATATGCTGCCAGGGGAAGTAGGTCATAATCGTACCGGGCGTGCCCACTTCATCCCCGTAATAAAGGTGGTAGGTGCCGGGATCGTCAAAGTTGACGGTTTTCTTGACCAGCCGTTGGCCGAGGATGTGATGGAAGAAGTTGACGTTTTTGTGTGGGTTGCTGGCAACGGCTGTAATGTGGTGTAAGCCTTGTACCGGTTTCATGATTTACTCCTGAATACTTTAATGTTAAACTAATTCGTTAAAAAAAGTGGTTCTTTCGAATTTCCTGGAGTTAGCATCGAATTTATACGAATTAACACGAAAATTAGTGCAAATTCGGTGCAAAAAATAGCTAACTCTGCGCCAACCCCAACTTGCGGCAAAGCGCGGCCAACTGCTGCTGCTCCGCAGTGGAGAGCGGGGAAAGCATTTCCACAACACCAGCTACGTGGGCTGGCAAAATCACAGCAATCAAGTCGCTGCCTGCTTGCGTCAGGTGAATGTCTACACAGCGGCGGTCATCTTCGCGCCGCTGGCGGGCCACCAGGCCGCGCTGCTCCAAATGGTCAATCACCATCGTCATATTGCCGCTGCTTTTCAGGATTTTCTGCCCCAGCTCGCCGCTTTGCATTGGCCCCAAATGGTAAATGGCTTCCAGCGTGCCAAACTGACTCACCGTCAGATCGTAGTCGCGCAAATGAGCGTTGATCCGCTGACTCACTGAATCGGAGGCGCGGAACAGCTTGATGTAACAATCTAGTGCTAAATTTTCTTCTGCTGTCCCGTCAAAATGTGTACCCATAATCTGCTCCGCTGAACATTTCTCAATATTGACAAGCATAACAATATCAAAAATAATGTCAATATCAAATAGTTTGATATTAAACTAATTTCATCATTTACTCACGTAAAGGCACAAAGGCGCAGATTTTGACTTAGTGCCTTTGCGTGAAATTCGTTGCAGCTTACACACAGTCGCAAACTCGTTTTTATCGTAAAATACAGCCAAAATTTCCACGCCTCGCAAAAATAAGGAAGGCAGAATGCGTCACCAACAACGGTTTACCCAGCAAAAAATCAGCGAGCGGCTCAAACTGATTGCCCCGTTGGTTTACCGGCAGCGGGTGGTGCTACGGCCGTTCCGCTACCATCCCCTCCTCAACACAGACATTCCAAGCTCAATCCGCCCCGATTTTGACGACAGCGACTGGCCGATCATTGAGCCGGGCAGCTACTGGGGTGAATGGCAAACCAACTTCGTCATGCGGAGCCAGTTCCAAATTCCCGATGCGTGGCGCGGCCTGCCGGTGGCACTCTTTTTGCCGCTGGGGGACGCTGGTGAATTTTGCCATCCTGAAGTGCTGGTTTATGTGGGCGGACGGCCGTTTGCCGCCTGCGACCGCTTTCACCAGGAAATATTGCTGGACGCAGCCTGGGCCGATGGGCAGCCACATGCGCTGGTCCTGCACGGCTGGACGGGGCGGGGTGTAGACAAGCTGGAAAAGCTGCTCATGCGCCCCTGCCTGCTGGTGCAAATTGACCAGCCCACGCGCGATTTTGTGGCGTTGGTGCGCGTGACGCTGGAGGTTGTGACCCAGCTAGAGGAGACGAATCCGGCGCGCGGCTATCTGCTAAACGGACTGGACGCCAGCTTCAAAACGCTGCAAACGCAGGAACCGTGGGGCGAGGTTTTTTATGCGAGCTTGCCGAAGGCAACGGCCGTCCTGCGACAGCATATCGCCCAGGCAGGTCCGCCGCTGGATGTAACGGTAACGGCTGCTGGACACGCCCACATCGATGTCGCCTGGCTGTGGGATTTGGCCCAGACGCGGCGCAAGGCGGGCCGCACCTTCCACACCGTGCTGCGGCTGATGGCGCAGTTCCCCGATTACCATTTCACCCAAAGCCAGCCGCAGCTTTACGACTATGTGCGGCAGGATTACCCAGAGCTGTTTGCGAAAATTAAGGAGGCGGTGGGAAACGGCCGTTGGGAACCCATCGGCGGCATGTGGGTGGAGGCAGACTGCAATTTGTCTGGCGGCGAGTCGCTGGCGCGGCAATTTTTGCTGGGGCGACGCTTCTTTGCCAAGCATTTTGGCGAGGGTGTGGAATCCCCCGTGCTGTGGCTGCCAGACGTGTTCGGCTACGCCTGGAATTTGCCCCAGCTTATCAAACAAGCGGGGCTGGACTATTTCTTCACCATCAAGATTGGCTGGAGCCAGTACGATCGGATGCCGTACGACACCTTCTGGTGGCAGGGCCTGGACGGCAGTAAAATTTTGACCCACTTTAGCCCCGTCAAACGCCCCGACCAGCGGACGGGTGACTACAATGCGCAGGCAACCCCAAAAGAGCTGCTGGAAGGGTGGCGACACTTTCAACAAAAAGAAACGTCGCGTCATTTGCTCATGGCTTACGGCTATGGGGATGGCGGCGGCGGCCCCACGCGCGAAATGCAGGAAAATCTTGACCTGCTCACCAATTTTCCCGCAGTGCCAAAAGCGCGGCGGGGCAAGGTGATTGATTTCTTCCGGCAGATGGAGCAAGAGGTAGAGGGTAAATTACCTACCTGGAAGGGAGAACTGTACCTGGAGTATCATCGGGGCACCTACACCACCCAGGCACGAAATAAAAAAGCGAACCGGCAGTCTGAATTTTTGCTGCATGATGCAGAGTTTTTGGCGGCGTATGCGTCGGTAGTCGGTAATCAGTTTACCGAATACTGCTATCCGCGGGAGGCACTGAACCGCGCCTGGGAGCTGGTTTGCCTCAATCAGTTTCATGACATTATTCCGGGCAGCAGTATCAACAAAGTGTATGTGGATGCGCTGGCAGATTATGCTGAGGTGCGGCAACTTGGTGAGCAGGTGCGGGATGAGGCGTTGGCGCATCTAGCACGGGCGATGGGCTGTGATTTGCTGGTGGTGAATCCTACCTCATTTGAGCGGGATGATTTACCGTTTTGGGCAGATGGGTTGGCCGAAAAGTTACCTAGCGAACTGGTTTATCAACAGGTGGCTGGTGGATTGTTGCTGGATGTGGGTGGGGTACGGCCGTATTCTCTCACCCCCATCTCCCAACTAAAATCAAACCAGGTTGGCTCGCTTTCTGTCTCCCCCACGCATTTGGAAAATGATTTTTTGCGGGTGGAGCTAAACGCAGCGGGCGACATCACCCGCATCTACGACAAGCAAAACCAGCGTGAGTTGCTGCCAGCGGGAGCTATCGCCAACCAGTGGCAAGCGTTTGAAGACCGCCCAATGTATTGGGATGCGTGGGATATTGACATTTATTACGATGACAAAATGTGGCTGGCGGAAGCGGCAACGGCCGTTACCGTCGTCGAAACTGGCCCCTTACGAGCCACTATCCAGATTGAGCGGCAAATTTTGCACAGCCGGTACGTGCAGCGTATCTCGCTTAGCCATCACAGCCCGCGCCTGGATTTTGACACCTGGATCGATTGGCGAGAGCGGCACACGCTGCTCAAGGTGGCCTTTCCGTTGGACGTGTTGTCCCCGACGGCCACTTACGAAATTCAGTGGGGCAACGTCGAGCGCCCCACGCACCGCAACACAAGCTGGGATTGGGCCCGATTCGAGACGTGCGCCCAAAAGTGGGTTGATCTCAGTGAGGGAGGCTACGGCGTCAGCCTATTGAACGATTGCAAATACGGCCATGACATCCAAGACAAAACGCCGGATGGCGGGCAAATTCGGCTGACGCTGCTGCGCAGCCCCACCGACCCCGACCCGGAAGCAGACCAAGGGGAGCATATCTTCCGCTACAGCTTGCTGCCCCATGCGGGTCGCTGGGGAGAAGAAACGATTCGGCAGGCGTATGCGCTCAACGATCCGCTGCTGGTTTACGCTGCGGAAACGGGTGGTGCGCAGCAGCCAATCGCGCTAGACAGCTTGGTGGCGGTAGATGCGCCCAACGTGGTGATCGAGACAGTGAAGCTGGCAGAGGAGAGTGATGGTTTGATTGTGCGGCTGTATGAATGCAGGCGGCAGCGTGGGGAGGTGATGCTAACGTTTGGTGTGGATGTAACGGCCGTTGCCATCACAAACTTGCTGGAGGAAGTAGAAACAGAGCTGGTGGTAGACGGCAGTACCGTCACGCTGCCCATCAAGCCGTACCAAATTGTTACGCTGCGCGTCGCGATGTGAAGAAAGAGATGAGCAGCGGCAGCAAAAAGACAAAGGGAATGCCGATGAGATGCGCAGCAAGCTGGCTGCCACCCAGCAGATAAACGCGCAGATGCCCGTAAATTAGCACGGAAAGCTGCACATTGAGCAAAAACCAGAGGCCAGCTTGCAGCCGGAAGGGAACGTGTGCGTGTGCCTGCTCATCCTCCAGAAGCAGCCACAAAAAAGGCCAGGTGCTGTACCAAAGGCGAAAGCTGAGTGCCTGGACGGTGTAAGCAGCCAGAAAATCGGCAGCGGCTTTGAGGGGGGAACGGCCGTAGCGCCATCCCAACCAGAGCAGCCACAAACCAAGCAGCACATACGGCAGCCGCGCCCAGCTAGCCACGCTGGCAATAAATTCAGGCGTCAGCGGCTGCCCCAGCTCGCCCAAAATGAGCAGCAGCAGGGTTGAAGGTGAGAATCCCGGTGCGCCGGATGATTCGCGCACGAGCCGCGCCAGCAAATCGAGTGGGGAACCAAAGGGGAGGAAGCTGAGGAAAACGACCGTACCCCCTAGCATCATGCCCAGCCCAAAAACCCGAAGTCGCGCTGTGCCATTTTCCAGCTCCCGCCAAATAGCAACGGCAAAAAAGGGCAGGGGCAGCAGACCAATTGGCTTGGTGAGTGCGCCTAGCAGCAAAAAAAGGAGGGTGAGCAACGGCCGTTTCTGTCGCCACCACCAAATCGCCACCAGTTGCCATACCATCATCAGCACATCGTTGTGGCCGTCTACCACAAACATCAGCAACAAAGCTGGATTCCAGAGCCAGAGTAGCGTAAAGCTGCGCTGTGTAGCGGCAGCCGCTCTCGCCAGCAGCCGCCATATGAGCCAACCACAAGCTAGATGTGCCAATAGCCCGACCAATTTGAATGCCAGTAATCCCGCCCACAGATTGTTTTGGGTAACGGCCGTTGTGCCTGCGGCCAGCAGTTCCCAAAGCGGGCCGTAAGGCGAAGTGGCGTCTGCCCATTCACCGGCCAGCGGCAGGAACGGGTCGTCGGGGAAGGCGTCGGGCGGCATGGCGTAGGGGCTTTGGCCGTAAACGCTGCTCACCCGCCCACGAATGACGTAGCGGTACAGATCGTTGGCATTGATGGGGTAGGTTTGCAGCAGGGGGATGGCGAAGAGAGCGGCCGTTCCTAACAAAAAAAGGAACGAGGGTTTAGCCAACCCATCCTGCACCGCCCGAAACGCTAGCCAGTAAAGTCCAAACAGTGCCAGCAGCAGCAGTCCGTAGCCTAAACCAGCCAGCAGCGAGGGAGCCAACGAGTTGACATCTTGCAAGGGAACAGTGTTGAAATACGGCCGTAGCGGAAACCACGACCAGATAAGCCAATACCCCAGCAGCGAAGCCAGTGTCAGCAAGATTAAACTGGTGAGCTTGGGGGTGAATTTTGTCACAGTGTTCAGTTATCAGTAAGTCAGTACTCAGTTCAGAGCAGATTATAGACGGTTTACTAAATACTGTTTACTGTTTTACTGATTACCGAACATCGTTCATGCGGTAACGTGACTGCCGTGCTTGTCCAGGGGAACGACCAGCGTAACCGAAGTGCCGTGACCAGGGGCAGATTCCAACCGCAGTGAACCATCGATCCGGTCGGCGCGTTCGCGCATGTTGACCATGCCCAAGCTGCCGCGTGAGCTGTAATCCTGGTTTACCGCCTGCACGTCGAAACCAACGCCGTTGTCTTGCACCAAAGCCACAAAAAGATTGTCTTCCTGCCAGAAGCGCACCTGAATTTTGCTGGCGCGCGAATATTTGCGGGCGTTGCCCAACGCTTCTTCTACAATCGAAAAGACGACGCTTTGGGCTTGCTCATTGAGCAGCTCACCGTGGTCGCCGCCAATCAGGTGAATGTTCAGGCCGTCCGTTTCTTTGATGCGGGCAATAACGGTTTCTACGGCGGCACCAAGCCCTTGTGTTTCCAGCACCAACGGCCGTAGCGTAAATAACATGCCGCGAATCTCTTTGGAGGTTTGTTTGGCTAGCTCTTCCACCTTTTCCAGCTCACCCAATGCCTGTTCTGGGTCGCGTGAAAGCAGGGAGCGGATGAAGTTGATGCGCATGGCAATGGCAGCAATGGTTTGGGTGGGGCCATCGTGCAGGTCGCGGGCCAGCTCTTTGCGGGCTTCCTCATCCGCCTCGATAATGCGCTGCTTTTCGGCTTCTAGCCGCTGGTAAAGTTGGGCATTTTGCAAGGCAATGACGGCTTGATCGGCCACGCCATTGAATAGCTCAAAATGCTCATTATCAAACTTTACGGCCGTATCCGAGCCAATGACAATCGCCCCAAAAATTTGGAACCCGGCACGCAGCGGAATGCATGCGGCCGTGAGGCATTGGTGAAACGCAATAAATTGACGCAGTTCCGGGTCTTGCCGGGGATGATCGGTGGTAACGGGCTCGGCCTGGGTGAGCGCAGCCCCTACGATGCCCCGCTTGCCCTGTAGCTGCTTTTCAAAATCAACGGCCGTAAACCGGCGGGTCGCTACCGGCTCCAAATCTTCACCATTGAACAAAAAGACAGCCCCTACCAGCGATTGACGAGGAATGCCCATTTCCTCAATGGCCAGGCTGCATACGTCCAGTGCCTCTTCTACGACACGCTCAAAGCTGAGCGTGGCGCGC
Organism: Candidatus Leptofilum sp.; assembly: GCF_965223285.1. Lineage (GTDB taxonomy): Bacteria > Chloroflexota > Anaerolineae > Promineifilales > Promineifilaceae > Leptofilum. Next base: position 4,605,521 of record NZ_OZ244997.1, read on the forward strand.
ATCACCGACGCCATTGATTGCAATGATTTGGCACGATTGTTGGCTGCGCGCAGATCGTGCAGTTCGGCATCAACCAGTTGTGAGGTGGTACGTTGAATTCGGTCAGAAGAGCGGTCAATCACGGCATAGGCCAGTACCAAACCGAGAAGCAAGGTGAGGCCGCCAATAGCCATCGCTGGTAGCCAATCGAGGGTGGTGCTGCCAAAAATAATTGAGTAGACGACAAAAAAAGTGGCAACCAGTACGATGATGAGCAGCAAGAAAATGGCAACTATAAACCCATTAAGCCGTCGAAATTCTCTTTTGATTTTTGCTGCTAGGTTTTTGCTCATGTGGACTGCAAGTTGATTAGGTTAGTAGATTTGGAAAGACATATTCAGTGCTTAATTATACAAAAGCCAGCCAAAATAACGATAGAAGGAATCGTTAAAACGGGTGAACTGATGGTACTAATTTGGGTTAAAGGCTTATTAAGTGTGCAGCATACTCCCATCGACTTAAAGCAAGTCTGACAGGATTACGCTGAATGACTATCATTTTTGTGACAATTCAGTCAGGCTGCCCAAACCGCGTGCAGGCTGCTATATTTTACATAACGCATTAGCAATTGTTGCCGCCACGTACCCATTGTTGCGCAGCAGGGAGACGTTTGCTCGTAGACTACGGCCGTTTGTCAATTCTACGACGCGCCGCAGCAGCCAGGGGGTTGAAGCCGGGCCGTGAATGCCATGATCATCTGCTTCTTGAGTCGCCAGGGCAATGGCTGCTTCTACCATCTCTGGATCGCAAGCATCGGCTTCTGGTACAGGCACCGTAACCAACAGTCCAGTTTGTAGACCAGTTTGCTGGTGCGCTTGCAGTACGCGGGCAACGGCTTCCGGCGTCTCCAGGCGGATGTCAACGGGCAGGCCACTGCGTCGGGCAAAGAAGGCGGGTAGCTCGTCGGTTCCATATCCGATGATGGGCACGCCGTGCGTTTCTAGCACTTCTCGCGTGGCAGGTAAATCCAGAATGGATTTGGCGCCGCTGCTAACAACTGCCACCGGGGTGCGACCCAACTCCAGCAAATCGGCACTGATGTCGAAAGGGTGGCCACGATGTACCCCCCCAATGCCACCTGTGGCAAACAGGCGAATGCCAGCCTGGTGGGCCAGGATCATGGTGCCAGCTACGGTAGTGGCACCATCTTCTCCGTTGCCGATGGCCAGGGGAATATCGCGGCGGCTGCACTTGCGCACGGCCGTTCCTGCCAATCTTCCCAAATATTCCAGTTGATCATCGGTTAGCCCTACATGCACCTGCCCCTGGATGATGGCAATAGTCGCGGGAATGGCACCTCCGTCGCGCACGGCCGTTTGCATTTTTACGGCCGTTTCCACGTTGTCTGGGTAGGGTAAGCCGTGGGTAATCACCGTGCTTTCTAAAGCGACCACAGGTTTGTTGTCAGCCAGTGCTGTTGCCACTTCTGGTTGAATCATTAAATAATTGTGCATTGATTCTCCTAACTGTCTCATGGTATCTTATAGATGTTGTTTGCCATACCAGTAAACCTGTACAAGCCGGAACGGCCGTAATTCTAACAACTTATCCATTGTACACCCGCCAGACGCTCTCTAACATGCTTTACAAAAGCGGCAGACGGGTAAAGGCAAAAATGCCAGCGCAACAACTGTTTAAATTAACCGTTGTGGCCGGCCGCTGACAAGATGGCAAAGTCGTTGTCAACTTTGGTAGAAGTTGCTAATTTTGGGAAGAATCAGCAGTTAGCCACACTAATTTAGGAGTTAATAGCCAATGCTCAAGAAAAACTATTCAAAAACTGGGAAGTCGTGTCGGGTAACTTTTAAGCTGCCCTCAGAAGTTGAGGCTGAATCAGTGCATCTTTGTGGTGATTTTAACGAATGGAGCCCTACCGAAAATCCAATGAAGCAGCTAAAGGATGGCAGCTACAGCATCACCCTCTCGCTAGAGCCGGGGCAATCTTACCGATTTCGGTATTTGCTAGATGGCAAGCGGTGGGAAAATGATTGGGACGCAGATGCCTATGTAGCCAATCAATATGGCTCAGAGGATTCGTTAATTACAGTCTGATAGCCAAGCTAATTTAACCATGTAAACCAAGTGCGCCGTCCCGCAGACGGCGCATTTTTTGTTGGCGCAGTTTATATAGCAAACCAGTGAAATTTTTGTGAGAATTCGTTTCCGGCGGACGGTGTAAGTTGGCATCCTTTTTGGGCTGGGTATAATCGCCAAAATTTTATGTGAAAAAAGCTGTACTGGAAAACGTTATGAAACGAACCATTTTACTGTTTTTACTGCTGTCATTGTTGCTGGTAGCTTGTGGAGAAGAAGACCCGTTGCCCACGGCCGTTTCACCCGTTGGCAGTAATGAGCAGGCAGATGATGCCTTGGCCCCGCCAGTGGTGAGCGACGACCCAATTGTGTTGCCCACCGAAACGGCCGTTCCTATCACCCCCACGCCAGATATCCCCTTGGCGGCACGAGTGAATAGTGAGCCGCTGCCTCTGGCGGTATTTGAGGCTGAGTTGGTGCGCTACGAGCAGGCGGTGGCTGAATTGGGGAGCGTTGCCGAAGATGATAGCTACAAAACTGAAGTATTGAATGCGCTCATTGAGCAGTTGCTCATTCGCCAGGCAGCGGCTGCCCAAGGGGTTGTGATCACCGATGAGATGGTGAACCAGGCGATGGATGCGTTGCAAAACCGGGCAGGCAGTGCTGAAAATTTTGCCGCGTGGCTGGAAGCAAACCAATATACCGAAGAAGAAATTCGCAACGAAGCGGCCTACGGGCTTATTTTGGAGCAGATGGTAACGGCCGTTACCGCGGATGTGCCGCTAGCTGTTGAGCAGGTTCATGCGCGTTATCTTCAGGTGGATGATCTGAACTTAGCTAATACGCTGCTGGCCCAGCTACAAAGCGGCAGTGAGTTTGCCTCTTTGGCTCAAATCCATTCGCTGGACCGCGTGACCGGTGAAAACGGGGGCGATTTGGGCTTCTTTGCTACCGGCACGCTGTTGGTGCCAGAAGTAGAAGCAGCCGCCTTTGCCCTGACTGAACCCGGCAGCGTTAGCCCAGTGATTACGGCCGTTAATGCCGAAGGTACGCCAATTTACTATCTGGTGCAGCTCATTGAACGGGATCCGCAACGGCTGTTAGACGCCGGAGCGCGAGCCGTGCTGTTGCAGGAAGCCTTTGAAACCTGGCTAGATGGCCTTTGGCAAGCTGCGACCATTGAGCGCATTGTAGAGGTAAGCAGCGGCTCCTAAGCTGCCACCACCTATGGCTACTCGACGTAGACGACAGTCCGGCTGTGCCGGACGCTTAATGAGCCTGGTTGCGGCATTATTGCTGCTGCTTTCGGTGGGCATCGTTGCCGTGATTGCCCTCTTTTTTTTGGCACCAGAGCGGCTGCCCTCCTTGGCTTTTCTAGACCGGTTTAGCCAGGCATTGCCAACGATTGCTGTGCCACCCGCGTTTGCTCCAGATGAAGAACTGCCGACATTGGTTGCCGCTATTGAACTACCTACAGTGACACCTACAGAGACAGAACCCCCTTTGGCCCCAACCTGGACACCACCGCCTGTACAGCCATCAGCCACGCCCTTGCCATTTAGCACGCTCAAACCATCGGTTACGCCCTCTCCACTGCCCACTTTTCCCACCAAAACGCCAACGCCCACCTACACGCCCACAGCCACCAATACGCCCACGGTCACGCCGCCAGGGCCTACGCCAACCCCCAGCCCAACGCGCTCGGCATTCATTTTTACAAAAACGGATAACAGCCCATTCTACTTGCAAAATCACGCCAACAATGCAGGATGTGGCTGGCTAGGGGTAGCAGGCGAAGTGCTGGATTTGAATCGAAATCCAGTCGCTTTTGGCAGTTACAGAGTGCACGTGTGGGGCAGCGGCATTGATGAACGGGTGCTGGTAGGCAGTGCGCCCGATTATGGGCCGTCTGGCTGGGAACAGTTTGTTTTCGATTCCCCTGTGATGCGAGATTACAATGTGCAGCTAGAGTCGCCCAGCGGCACGGCAGTTTCCCAAGTTTATCGTGTACAAACCCGCCCCAATTGCAGCGAAAATTTGCTGCAAATTAACTTTGTGCAGAATCATTAATTTTCATTGATTTCCAGCGTGTAGCTGGCCGCTTCGCCAAAAAATTCACGCACAACGATGCTCCAACGTCCTTCAATCATCACCGGGTACGCATTCACAGCTTCACTTTCGCCAGCCTGGGCTGCATCAATTGCCCAAATTTGGTTGCCCGTCGGATCATAGACAAGGAATAGTAAATCGGTGTTGGCATCACTTGGGGTTAGCTCGATGTCAATTTCATCTCCATCTTCAGCCTCAAAATACCAAACAACGGTTTGATTTGGTTGGAGCGTGCCAGAAACGGCCGTGCCAAAATCTAGCACACCAGCTTCATCGGGCGGCGTGGCTTGGTTGGCGCGTAAACTAATTTCATACCGCCCAGATTCACCGAAGAAGTCTCGAACTAAAACGATATATTGACCATCCTCCGGCAAAATAAAGTCAATTGTTTCAGATTCCCCCGCCAGAAAGCTGTCTTCTTCCGCCAGCCGATCTACGTTTGCATCTAGCAGCCAAATATCCAGGTCCATATTTGCGGTTAATGGCGTGGCCGTGATGAACATTTCATCCCCGGCCCGGCCTGTAAAAAACCAGGCATGGGCTTCATTGACCCGTAAGGTTTCCCGGGCTATTTGTCCAATCACCAAATCTCCAGCGTCATAAAAATTACTTGTACTGTCACCACCCTCATCTAGTGAAAGAGAGTAGCTTCCGCCTTCTCCGGCGAAACTGCGCACCAAAATGTCATACTCACCGGTTAGCGGTAATTCCAGAGCGCCCACAACTTCTGCATCGCCACTGAACCCTTCATCCAAGGCAGCCAAGCGTGACCCATCTGGGCCGTAAATGTCCAGAATGGCATCGAATTGATTCTCCGGAGTTAGCACGATGCTAACGACTTCTTGCGCATTGCCCGTAAACGTCCAAATATGCTGTGCGCCGCGTGCCAGGGTGCTTTGAATCGTTTGCCCCGGTGATAAACGGCCGCCGCCACCAAAAAGCGGCTCCTCAGTTAAAACCAAACTCATGGTGTAACGACCCGTGTCGCCAAAAAATTCGCTCACTTCTACCACATACAGGCCGCTGTCTTGCAGCAAATTGTCAATCATAATTTCGGTGTCGCCCGCATACCCATTGTCTATGCGCGTAACCGTTTGCCCGGTTGGGCTAATGAGTGACAGGATGAGATCAATATCTTTGTTGTCTGGGCTAAGCGTGATGTTAGCGTAGCGAGAGCCTGGCAAGCTAAATGTCCATACATCTTTGACACCTTCGTTCAGTTCGCCGGTTACCAAATCTTGCTGACCCAAACTGCCCAACACGTTGGCTGAGCCATCCTGAATAACAAGATCGGCATAAATGTTGTGTAAGATGATGCTGTCGGCCATCTTGTTAAATGTTTCTTCATACTGAGGCCATTGTTCGTTAGCACTGCTCATAATAAAAAGTGCCTGGGTTTGTTGGCTCAGGTTGCCGCCTAAAGCTGTGGAAAATAGATAAATTCGCGTGTGTACATCAGCACCGCTGCTACTAAAAAGGAGTGGGGTACCCTCCAAATCTATGTAGGCACCCGTTACAATGCCGCCGCTGCCCACATTGGCACTAACCGTTGTTGCTTCGGCCATAATGGTTCTTGCGGCCTCGCTGGTGAGGTCTGTTGCCAGGCGATTGAGTGTGGCTTGAGGCGTGTTGGGAGAGAAATCTAGATGGGCAATGAGGCCCGCTACGTACGCACCAGTTCCAATATTTTTGTTGCCAAGTAGTCCATCTCCTGTGCGTTCAGAGTCGGCCAGTAGCAGGACGGTAATGCCCAGCTCGTTGGCAGAAACGGCCGTATCGACCTGGCCTGAGAGATTGAACCACGTGGGGGGTGCCATGAGCTGTAGACCTGTCGCTGGATTACCAATTTGCTGCCAACCGGCGTAAGCAGCCGAGGTGGGAGCGGCCGTTGGCGCTGGGGGTGGTGCGCTGGTGGCCAGCGGCTTTGTTGGGATTGGCATGGTGGCTGCCTGATCCCCCTGGCTTTCAATGGGCAGGTTTGTTGTGGCCGTTGGTTGTTCAGCAGTGGGTTGCTCCTGTTCATCTTCACTAATTGGTTTACAGGCAACAAGGGTCGCCAATATTAGCCCAACCAACAAGCAGGACCAGCTTGGTTTTCGCATGGACAATCCTCCTGTTCTCTCCTCTTGCGGCATTGAGCCAGTCGGGATTGCACAAACGTGCCCGACCAGACTTGCAGATGCGCTTACAGCGCGCTTGTATTGCAAGCGTTCGCAGCCAGCAAATATGAACACGGCCGTTTTAGGAGTAGCACAATGCTTGCCTGTTTTCAGGAAGCAATAGCTATGAGCTAGGTACTCTCCAATCGTTGCCGATGATGATCAGGATATCGTAGTTGCCGTCGGGATTGGTGCCGCTGCTCACGTTGAGCGGTGGGACATGCATCAACTGGGTCAGATAGCGGCTGGTGTTGGGGTATGATCCGTAGGTGATAATTTGGGAGGTGAGATAGGTTGAAGCATCGGCGTTGCCGATTTCAACGACCTGAATGCCAAACGATTCCAAATATTCCTGCGTAGACGCTGCCAAGCCGAATTCGGGCGTACCATTTAGCACGGCCACACGGGCCTCTTCGGCAGCCATCAGCGCAGGAAGGTTTTCAATGACCGGCGTGGGAATGGCCGGCGGGGCAAACAACTGGTCTCGCAGCTGGCGGATATTTTCGCGCACGGGTACAAGCACCTCACGGCCGTCTGGCGTGGTTTCATTGTACACATAATCAAAGTTGAGAACGGCCGTCTGAATACTGTCACGGGGAATGTCTTGCGCGAGTAACGCCAACTGAATTGCTTCATCTAGCGTCATATTGGTGCGTACATTCTCTTGTGACGTTTGCCACAATTGTGGTGCTTGCCCAATGAGCTGCGTCAAATTATTCAGATCAAATATCTGCTGACGCACTGCCAAAATGACAGCTTGCTGACGGGCTGCGCGATCAATATCTCCGCCGAAGGTTTCCCGCGTGCGGGCATATTTTAACGCTGTCTCACCATCTAAATGTTGTTCGCCTGCTTCAATAGAAAAGGGATCAAAACCATAGCACCGATCGGGGTAATCCGGGTCGTCAATTGCTTCAGGAACATCTATATTGATGCCCCCAATAAGATCGACCACCTCTACAAATGCTTCAAAATTAACGGCAACATAATAATCAATCGGTACACCTAACAAGGTTTCAACGGTTTGGACGGCCAAAGCCTGGCCGCCACCGGGATATTCATAAATCTCGCCCAAATAGTTGGCCTGATTGATCCGGTCAACGCCAAAATCTGGAATGTCTACCCACAAATCGCGCGGCAAAGATAAAACGGCCGCAGACAAGCCAACGGGATCAATCGTGAGCACCATCATGCTGTCTGTGTGGGTGGGGCCATCTTCCTCGCACCGCTGGTCGATTCCCAGCAGCAAAATCGAGACGCGATTCTTGCCCTCCCACGGGCGGAAAGCATCTGATGAGAAGATGGGGGCTGGTTCGTTAACGGCTGGATTGGTGGAACTGTCGCTGCTGCTGGGGGCAGGCAGCGTTTGTACTGCCTCCGCGTTGTTGCTGCTTGGGTTGGCAAAATCGGGGTTAATGACTTCTAGTGAGGAAACGGTTGCCTGAACCGTTTGGTAGAGCCAAATAGAACTACCGATAAGCAAAATAATGATTCCCAACCCCAATAGGCTTACGGCCCATAGCGGCAAGCGAATTCGGGGAGGGGTGCGACGAGATGAATTTAATTTCATACTTTTATGCGCGTTCCATGCCAAAAGGGCAGTTGCGATTATAGCATAAAACTAACAGGCAACGTCAAAAAATGATTTTGGGAGCAGAGGTGCCACTGTTTTGACGCGGTTATTTGGCTACTTTATAATGCCCCTCTTGTGATGAAACCATACCAAACATGGCTACCCATTCTGCTCATTTTGCTGCTGGCATTTGCCTTGCGTCTATACGCCCTGGCAGAGATCCCCCCTGGCTTGACCCACGATGAAGCCAATCACGGCCGGGAGGCAATTGGCATTTTGCAAGGGGTATGGCTGTTTGTTTTTCCGCTGAATTATGGCAGTGAGCCGGTGTATAGTTATACGGCCGCTGCTAGCATGTGGCTGTTTGGCGAGACGCTGTTTGCTTTGCGTTTTGTGAATGTTTTATTTAGCACTTTTGCCATTGGCGTGAGCTACCTGTGGGTACGCCGCCGCTTTAACGAGACGACCGCGTTGGTAACGGCCGTTCTGCTCAGCATCACCTTTTGGCCATTAGCGTCGGCACGGGAAGCATTGCGGGCGGGAATGCTTCCCTTTTTTATGGGAACGGCCGTTTGGTTCTTCTGGCAGCTCATTGACAAAGTTGATGAGCCATCGCGCCGCCGTTGGGGGTGGGCTGGTGCCTTTGGCGTTTGCGTCGCCATCACCCTGCACATCTATTTAGCCGCGCGAGTTGCGTGGCTGCTGTTTCCCTTCTTCTTGGCCTTTTTGGCCTGGCAGCGACGGGAGACGTTCCGCCAAAGCTGGCGATTTGTGTTGGCAGGGCTGCTGCTGGCTGGCGTGCTGGTCACGCCACTGTTTGTTTACCTGGAGCGCAATCCTTATGCACTCACGCGGCTGAGTATGCTGGATGCCCCACTGGAAAATTTGCGGAATGGGAATTTGCTGCCGCTGTGGCAAAATGCAACCTCGGCACTGCTGGCGTTCATCTGGCCCGGTTATGGTGACCAATTTCTAGCATACAATATTCCGGGGCGGCCGGTGTTTGATGCGGTAACGGCCGTTTTTTTTGTGTTAGGGCTAGGGATTTGCCTGTGGCGGTGGAAACGGCCGTCTTACACCTTTGTCTTGCTCTGGTTTGGTGTGGGTATTTTGCCCTCGCTCATTACTGGGCCGACAGCCAATACCACGCGCAATTTGGCTGCGCTCATTCCTGTATTTGTCCTGCCGGCCATTGGGTTTGGCACGGTTGTTCAATGGCTCAAGCCCAAAATGAATCATTTGCCCCGTTGGGTTCTCGCGACGGCTGCGGCCGTGTGGTTAATTTTTGCAGGATGGCACAGCGTTTCTGACTATTTTATTACCTGGGCCAATGACCCAGATGTGCGCGGTGCGTACCAAGTGAACTTGGTAGCGACGCTCGATTATCTGGCCGACAGCAATCCAGCGGAACCCGTGCTGCTATCTACCGTTTACCCCGGCCCAGCACATGATCCCTCGATCAACTTGGTGCTGACGGGAAGTGAGGCAGGTAAACGCTGGACAGATGCGCGTTGGGCGTTGGTGGCTTCTGGAGGCCAAAGCAGCCTGGCGATGATTCCGGCTTCCACGCCGCCACATCCTTACTTTGCCCGCTGGTTGGAGCCGCGCCAAATAGTTGCCATGCGGCCAGATGATCTTGACCCCAGCTTTACCGATTATTGGTTGGATGCTTCTGAATTGCAGATGTGGGCGCAGGAAACGGCCGTTGCCAACTTTAACAACGCGCTCACCCTACACCATGCTGAGTGGATCAACGAGACAGCCCCGGGCGAAACGGCCGAACTGCTACTGGTGTGGCGCATTACCAATCCCGCCAACGTGGGGCCAATTGTGCCACCTGCCTTCACTACCGATGTGGTCATGTTCACGCAGATTTTGGATGCGTCTGGCGCGCCATTTGCCCAGCAAGATGCGTTGGATGCACCATCTTGGGCTTGGCAAGCGGGGGATTTGGTGGCCCAAATTCATCAGATTTCCATCTCGGCAGAAACTGCGCCTGGCAGCTACCAGGCCATTGTGGGCATTTATGATCGGCTTTCTGGTGACCGTTTGCCCGTGTTGGAGGAGGACGGCGAGGTTGTGGGGGATTTTACGGCCGTATCTACCCTCGAAATCCACCAAGAATAAACATCGAATGGACCTTGCCTTGAACCATTACAAGTAATAAGGAGAAAACTTCATGTCGAATCCACAAGGTGTCAAGTTTATTTACTTACCGTGTAATAATGTCCAAGCGATGCGCCACTTTTATTCGGAGTTGCTGAGGCTAAACGAAATTTATTTTGACAATTCCAGTGGCGGACTGGCTTATAATTGTGATGGTTTGCAATTCACCTTCTTTTCTGATCCCAAAGCACAACCTATTTCTTCAGGCTGGGCTTGGCAGCCTGGATGGAGAAAAGGAGACCAACCAGTAATTAGCTGGTCTGTCTCTTATACAGAAGAGGAATTTCGCACCGTTGTAGATAAGTTGAAAACAGAAGATGTTATCTCATTCTATGAAAAGCCACACTGGCATTTTTACTGGAGCTTTCCTGTTAAAGACCCGATGGGAAATACTGTTGAGATTGTTTGGGCACCAGAAGATGAGCCAAAAAGAAATGAATGGCATTGATGACCGTAGTTGGGGTTTTGGTCTGGCCAGATTCGTCCAGAAACTGGCTGTTCAACATGAGAATTGTGCGAATCGGACGTCAGTTACTTTACATAGTGTAACATCTTACGTATCATTAGCGCATGAGCAACCAACAACTGCCTGACAATCTTTCCGTTCAGGAACTTGAGCAGTTACTTTATCGTAAGAAGTATGCCGTGCGCCGCCAACGTTTGCAGCGGCTCAAAGAAGAAGGGCGTGTGGTGGATGTCGTTGGCTTGCCTGCTCCTCACCCGCAGCCACCCGTGTTGCCCCGTCCCCAAGCTGAACCTAGCGGCGCACTCCGCCAATATCAGCTTCAGTTGGAAGATGAACCAGAATCTGCCCTCGTAGATCATCTGGATAACAAGGATAAGAAGAAGGGCAACGGCCGTTCCTGGCTCAATCGTTTACTATTTTTTGTTGAAGTTGGTGCAGTGATTGGCTTGGTTATTGTGTTGCTTAACCTATGGAGCACTCAGCGCGATCTCAACCAGGAATTGGCCGAAGTGCAGCAATCGCAAGCGGCGGCGTTGACGCTGCCCACCCCTACGGCCGCGCCGCTCATTGATTTGGTGGTTTTGCCTACGGGACATCGGTACGTAGACGGCCGTTCCCCTGAACCCATCGAATCCGGCGACATTCCTGCCCACTTGCTGCCCGCCATGCAAGCCTACAAACCCCCGCCGCTACCTACGCCCGGTCCTGAACAGGCTCGGATCATCGAAATTCCGTCAATTGGGGTCAACGCCCCCATTGTAGCTGGCGTTTACGATTGGGAGCAGCTCAAGCGCGGCGTTGGGCATCACACAGGTTCTGCTTTGCCGGGGCAGGGTGGCAATATGGTGCTGGCCGCCCACAACGACATCTACGGCGAAATTTTCCGTGACCTAAACAAACTTTCCCCTGGTGATGAATTCACCGTCTCTACTGGCGCGCGGAGCTACACTTATGTCGTAACCAAAATTGAGATTGTGGAACCGACCGAAGTCGAAGTGATGGCCCCAACTGATCATGCTAGTGCGACGCTTATCTCCTGTTACCCATACCGCATCAACACCCAGCGCATCGTTGTTTTTGCCGACCTCAAAACCAACAATCCAGCCTCATAACCCTTGCACCCTGGCTCCCAATTTGCTAATGGTTTTTTTGACCATCTGGCGGTAACATCACGCCATAGAATAAATCTGGTTGAAGGAAAATTATCATGGCTAAAGATCGCGCCAGCCGTCGCGCCCGGTTAAGACGGCAAACCGCTGAGGCAGCAAACGCAGCAGATAACAAACGAGACAGCAGCCGTGCTTTTGCCCAAGAATATGCCTATGTGCTGAAAGATTTGCGTCGGGTTTTTGTGCTGGCAGCCATCATGTTTGTGTTGTTGATCGTTTTGAATATTGTTTTGCTGTAAAGGTTGCCGATTTTCTTGGAAAACGGCCATTGTTTTTACCGCAAAATGTTTGACGCTCCCAGAGTGATGTGATATGATTTTTGCCTCATTCCGGTCAGATGACCGGACTGTTTGTTTACTTATCGACTGAGTGATTATTTGAATTGCTCACTTTAAAAATTGGAGAACAATAACTATTCGAAAACGGCGTAGTAGTAATCGCACAAGGGTCAATTCTGGCCCGGAGTATCGTATTAATCGGCGTATACGGGTTCGTGAGGTCAGATTAATTGACCACAATGGCACCAATCATGGTGTCGTGCCCACCAATCAGGCTTTACAAATGGCAGAAGATGCCGAGCTAGATTTGGTTGAAGTAGCCCCAAACGCCAAACCACCTGTTTGCCGTATTATGGATTACGGCAAATTTGCCTACGAAAAGACGAAACGAGAACGAGAAGCGCGAAAGCTGCAAAAGCAGATTGAAATCAAAACGCTTCGTTTAACCCCACGCACGTCTGACTTTCATCGGGATGTCTATGTAAACAAGGCCAAAAAATGGCTTGAAGAAGGCAAAAAGGTTAAATTCCAAGTTCGTTTCAAAGCACGTGAGATCACGTATCCTGAGATTGGGCAGCAAACTTTAGAAGAAATTGCTGAAGAGTTAGGCGAAATTTCTGAAGTGGAGCAAGCTCCAAAGCTGGAAGGTTGGTCCATGACACTTTTACTAAATCCAACAGGGTAGTTGGCATTTAACTTCCTGTTGTTTTTGAAAAATCAAAATGTAGGATGTTAGGTAAAGCCCCTCCGGGGGCTTTTGTGTGAGAGCAGAATTTTTGACCAAATGCTTTCACTTTGTTTAAGAGGAAAAAATGGCTAAAGCAAAAAAGAAAAAATACAAGTTGAAGACATACAAAGCGGCGGCCAAGCGTTTTCGCGTAACTGGTAGTGGCAAGATTGTACGTACCAAAGGTGGCAAAAGTCATTTGCGGCGGCGTAAATCTAAGCGCACCAAGCAGTTATTTAGCCGTATGCTTGTCGTAGAAAATTCTGGTGACATCAAGCGCATTAAGCGTTTGGCTCCATATTTGAAAAAACATAAGGCGAATCCGCCTGCTTAATTTACTAACACACGATGATTCGCTGCCTGGCCTCGGTTTTCCTTTGGGAATGGGCTTGAGCGCCAGGCCATCGTACAAATGCGAGGGTATTTAAATGAGAGTAAAAGGTGGGTTTACAACCCAACGACGTCATAAAAAAATATTGAAAATGACAAAAGGCCAGTGGGGCACGCGGAGCAAGTTGTTCCGGCGGGCCAACGAGGCCATGATGAAATCTTACTGGTATGCATACCGGGATCGCCGCGTTCGTCGGCGTGAGTTCCGCCGTTTGTGGATCACGCGCATCAATGCGGCTTCACGGATGCATGGCTTGAGCTACAGCCGTTTTATGCATGGATTAAAGCTGGCTAACGTGAATTTGGATCGTAAGGCGTTGGCGCATCTTGCGGTGCGGGATGAAGCTGCGTTCGCGGCCGTTGTCGGTTTGGCAAAGGATGCGCTGGCGAACTAATTCATAAGCTGCCTCCATTGATCTTTTGATTGCCTACATTTTGGAAGTGCCTCGCATGAATTTGCGAGGTGCTTTTTTATTCATTTTTGCCACGATTTTCGCGAATTTACGCGAAAAATGATTGATTTGTCCCTGTGTGAGTTGGCTAAACGCAGGACGGCCGTATTTGTCTCCCCTATCTTGCTCCTGTAATATCCGCCGACGATGCGCAATTTGTTGGATGTGGAAACGCGAACCGGATTTACCTTTTGGTTGCTGTTGATTTTGCTAACGGCCGTTGCGCTGCGCGTTTATCAACTAGATAGTGTGCCGCCAGGGTTTACGCATGATGAGGCCGATCACGGGATTACGGCCGTTGCCATCCTGAACGGGGCGCGAGAGATTTACTTCACCATTGGCTATGGGCGCGAGCCGCTGTTTGATTACGCCACAGCGGGGGCAATGGCACTTTTGGGGCAAAATGGGTGGGCACTGCGGGGAACGGCCGTCCTGTTTAGCCTAATTCTTATCGGGGGGATGACCACCTGGGCACGAATCGCTTTTAACAATCGCATAGCCTTGCTGACGGCCGCTGGTTTGGCCGTGGGCTTTTGGCCGCTCATGGCTGCCCGCCAAGGTTTGCGATCAATTACATTGCCTGCACTTTTTACGTTGGCTTTATTCTTCTTCTGGCATGGGTTGCAAAAGCAGGAGATTGGAGATTGGAGATTGGAGACTGCTCGCCGTACGCGAAGCGGTCGCGCAGCGACATTACCGATTACTGATTACCGATTACTGTTTACTTTCCTCGCCGCTGGCCTCTTCGTTGGTCTTACCTTCTACACCTACATTCCGGCGCGGGGATTGTGGCTGCTGTTTCCCGCGTTGCTGCTGCTGGGTGGGATATGGAACCGTGCCTGGTTACGGTACACGTGGTTTTGGGGGATATTGCTGCTGTTGGTGGCAGGGGTGCTGGCGTGGCCGCTGTTTGCCTATTTACGCGCCAACCCCACTGCTGAGTTGCGGATTGATGAGCTGAGTATGCCGCTAACGGCCGTTCTGCAAGGCGATTTTTCTTTGCTTTGGGACAATATCAAGGGTGGGCTGGCGATTTTCACAGTGGCAGGAGACACGGCGTGGCGATACAACATCCCGGAACGGCCGTTGCTGGGGCCAGTTATGGGTGTGTTGTTTTATTTGGGTATTGCGGTGGCTTTGTGGCGAGTGGCCAGTGGCAAGCGGCAAGTAAAGGGATTGGTTGAAGTGAACGGCCGTCTGGCCTACGCGGCGGCACTCATCTGGCTAGTTGGTGGCCTAGCTCCGGTACTCATCACTGGGCCGGAATTGAGCATGACGCAAGGGATGGGGATGCAGCCAGTCGTTTATTTATTGGTGGCGGTGGCGGTTGATTGGGTGGGGAGATTGGAGATTGGAGATTGGAAAGTCTCGCCAATTATTGGTGTGGGGGCCGTGTTGTTATTTGGCGGAACGGCCGTCATCACCGCGCGAGATTACTTTGGCACCTGGGCCAATGCGCCAGAGGTGCGGGTGCAGTACGAGAGTACAATGATAGCCGTGCTGGATTATTTGGCGGTGCAACACGTGGCAGATACGGCCGTTTCCACTATTACGCCCGGCCAGTTTCACACGCCCGCCCTGGCGCAAATGGTGCTGCCTGCAAACGTGAACAGCCCGCGCTGGTTCGATGGGCGTGGCAGCCTGATTGTGCCGGATGCAAACGAAGCACTACTGTTGTTTTCGGGATTTGCGTCGCTGCCGGAGGCATTGCAGCCTTATGTAGAAACACCTGCACTGAGCGAAGTCGAAACGGCCGTCCTGCAAGAAACGCTTCCCTTGCGCCCTGACGATATTGATCGGCCAATTTGGGTTTACCAGGTAGTGGGCGCAGAGGCGGTAACAGTATGGCAAAGTTGGCTAACGCCCCAAGCGGCTCAGTTTGGCGAGGCGGCAGACCTGATTGGGTATGATCTATCGGCAGAAAGCGCGGCAGCAGGCGATGTAGTGCAACTGGTGACGGTTTGGCAGGTACAGCAGGCGACGTCCGATTTGCGACTGTTTACCCACGTCGTCGGGCCAGATGGCATCCCGCTGGCGCAGGCAGACCGGCTGGACGCGCCCAGCAGCAGTTGGGTAGCGGGAGATTGGCTGGTGCAGCTGCATGAGTTTGTGATTCCGGCGGAAGTGGGCATTGGACAATATCCCCTCACCATCGGACTATACCATTGTCTCGACACCGCCTGTGCCCAAACGGAGCGGCTAACGGTGCGGCAGGATGGAACGGCCGTTGGCGATCATCTTCAACTAACAGAATTGGAAGTTACGAAATGACGCAGTTTTTTGGGAACACAGAGCAACACAGAAGAAAGATAGAGCTTCACAGAGAGTTACAAGAAGAAATCTGTGTAACTCTGCGTAATCTGTGGCTAATTTTTGGGGGAATGACATGAGCCAGCGACGGCGGGAGTTTTGGCTGATCGTAGCCATCACCTTTGTCGCTTTTGTGCTGCGGCTGTGGCAGTTGGGTCATTTGCCACCCGGCTGGCGCGATGATGAGCTGATCAACTCGCTGGTCATCTCCCAAAAGGTGCTGAATGGCGATTTGGCTGTTTACTACCCAGATGCATCTGGCCATGAAGCTCTATACCATGCGCTTAACGCCATCATGCTGGGTCTGTTTGGGGCAAACTGGGCAGGCGTTCGGCTGCTGTCTGCTTTTTTAGGGACGCTGGCTGTGCCGCTTACCTATAAAGTGGGACGGCAGCTTTTTGGCCGATGGGTAGGCATCACCGCTGCTGCTGGATTAACGGTGAGCTTTTGGGGGTTGATGTATGCTCGTTTTGGCCTGCGCCATGTGTTGATGCCGCTGCTGACGCTGGGGGCTTTTTACTTTTTTTGGCAAGGTTTCCAGAAGGGAGATCAGAGATTAGAGATTAGAGATTTTCGCGGTTCACTTTTTAATCTCCGATCTCCAATCTCCAATTACTTAATTACGGCCGTTTTTATGAGCCTTGGCTTTTACACTTACTTTGCCGGGCGGGGCGTGCCGTTGATTTTGCTGGCGTTTATGGGGGGGGTGTGGCTGCTGGCACGGCCGTATTTCTACAGCCATTGGCGCGGTTGGTTTGTCATGTTGGTGGGAACGGCCGTTCTCGCCATTCCGCTAATTCTCACCCTGCAAGCCCAGCCAGAGGCAGAAGGGCGGGTGGCTGAGCTTGCTGTGCCGTTGGTGGAGGCTCGTGCGGGCAACTTTGAACCGCTGCAAGAGTACGTCATCACCACGCTGGGCATGTTTCATGCCACGGGGGATGGTGAGTGGCTGTACAACATCCCCAATCGGCCGCTGTTTGGCGTGGTGGGTGCAATTTTCTTTTGGGGCGGCGTGCTGCTGGCATTAGTAGATAGCGTTCGGTTGCTCCTCGGCAGGTTGCGACGGAAAGCCATCGACCCGACGACACAGATGCGTGGGCTGGCCACGATCTTTTTACTGCTGTGGTGGCTGGCGGGGATTGCCCCGGCCTTTATCAGCGTGCCGCCAGCCAGCCTGGGACACACCATTTTGGCGCAGCCGGTGACTTATATTTTGGCGGCGTTGCCGATGGGGAGATTGGAAATTAGAGATTGGAGATTAAGCGCACAATCTCTAATCCCCAATCTCCAATCTCCGTTAGCAATTTTGATGGGGCTTTTGTTGGTTGGCAGCATTGCCGTGCGTGATTTGCCCGACTATTTCCAGCGTTGGCCGGAGCGGGGGATGGTGCGCTTTTTGTACCGAGCCGATATTCAAAATGTGGCGGATTATGTTAACCAAACACCAGAAATGACTGATTTTGGCGTGTCTGGCTTGCTGGCAGGGCCGTGGGATCGGCTGGCTTTGCAAATTGGTTTACATAATGATGACGATGTGCGCCCTCGCTGGTTTAATGCGGAGCGGGCCTTGCTGCTGAGTCCGCCGCTGAGTTTTGTGGGGTTCCCGGATACGGCCGTCTCCTACGAACCACTCGTAAATCCAGTTGCTCCACGCATAACGGCTGGCACCTATCTGCTGGCTCAAACAGAGGCGCAAATGCTGGCCGACCCGTCGAATGAGCGGATTTGCTTTATGAATGGGTTGTGTTGGTTAACGGCCGTTTACGATTCAGAAACCAACCGTCTGGAGCTGGGTTGGCAGGTGGGTGAAACCTTGCAACTTCCGCCGATACCGCTCATCAGTAATCCGCCGCCGCCGGGGGTGTACGCCGGGCCGCGCTTGCAGGTCTTTGCTCAACTGCTCGATGCCGAAGGCAACTTCTTAACCGGAGATGATGGTCTGTGGGTCGATCCGGTGACCTTGCAGCCAGGAGATACTTTTTTGCAGCAGCATTGGTTGAGTTTGCCGGAGGATGCGATTGGAGAAACGGCCGTCTTTGGCCTGTATGATCCCATGACGGGCGAACGTATCCTCACCACCGACGGCCGTGACCATTTGCGCCTGGAGATTCGGTAGAGACGTTGCATTGCAACGTCTCTACGAGGCTATTTTGGAGAAAGATGTGACAAAGCTAACTGCTTGGTACAAACAGCCGATTGCCTGGATTTTGCTGGCGTTTGTCACGTTTTCGTTTGCCTCTAGCGTCATTAACCCTTTGTTTGAATCCACCGATGAGCTGCGCCACTATCGCTTTGTGCAGCATATTGTGCAGCGACGCAGCTTGCCGGTGCAGGGTGAGGTGGGTTGCAGTGCGCAAGGGCATCATCCGCCGCTGTTTTACACGCTGGGGGCGATGGCCACATTTTGGGTAGAAACGGGCCAGCCTGTTTGCTCCCAGCCGGAGCAAAATCCATTTTGGCAGTACCGCTACTGGGAAGTGGGGGACGATAACAAGAACCAATATTTGCATACGGCTGCCGAAACGTTTCCGTGGACGGGTGAAGCATTGGCGGCACACCTTGTGCGTGGGCTGAACGTGTTGATTGGGGCGGGTGTGGTTTACCTGGCCTGGCTTTTGGGGCGAATGTTGTGGCCGAAACGGCCGTCTCTCGCCGTTGGTGCCGCCGCTTTTGTTGCCTTTAACCCCATGTTTGTGTACATGGCCGGATCGATTAACAATGATGTGATTGCTGCCCTGAGCGGTACGGCCGTTCTCTTGGCCAGTGTCAAGTTGGTGCAGTCAGAAACAGGGCTGTCCCGTTGCTGGGGGATTTGGCTGGGCATCCTCTTTGGCGTAGCGTTGCTCAGTAAATTTAATCTGGCAGCGGTGGCCTTGCTGATTGAAACGGCCGTTACCTGGACGGCGTGGCGCAAAAAGCAGTGGCGACTGTGGTGGGAAGTGAATTTGCTCATTGCTGGCTTTACACTGCTGCTGGCAGGTTGGTGGTTTGTGCGTAACCAACTTCTGTACGGCGAACCGACCGGCTTCCAGCGGCTAACAGAGCTGTGGGGCGTGCGCAATCCCACTGAGAGTTGGGGCGTTGCCATCTTTGAGCTGCCCTACACCTGGACCAGCCTGTGGGGCCGCTTTGGCTACGGGCAAGTCCCCTTGCCAGATAGTATTTACATTGGTTTGCGCTGGCTGGTGGGTATAGGTTTGTTGGGCTTGGGGCTGCGGTTCTTGCCGGCAGCCTGGTTAAGAGGGCGGTTATCACCCTTAAGTGAGAGCGGACTAGGCTTCTCATTACTTTTACTTGCCCTAAACGTCGCCCTCTTTTTTGCTGTCGTGTTCAACTACCTGCTTGTTAGCCCGGCCGGGGCGATGGGGCGCTTCTTCTTCCCGGCACTACCTGCCCTCGCGCTGCTCACCTTCTACGGTCTGGCCGCCTGGGTCGATCTTATCTGGCCGCCCGAACCAATCTCCAATCTCCAATCTCCGGTCTCCTTTCTAGCGATTGCGGTAAACGTGGGCATGGCCATCCTTACCATCGTGGCGATTTTTGGTTATTTGGCGGCGGCGTTTGCCAGACCCGAACCAGTTGCGGTGGATACGGCCGTTCCTAACCCCACCAACGTCCAATTCGACAGCTTCGCCATCCTGCGCGGCTATGAATTGGACGACACAACGTTACAGCCCGGCGGCACTCTCACTCTCGATTTGTATTGGGAAGTAATCGGCCAGCCGCCTGGCAACTTTTTGCTCTTTGTCCACCTGATTGACGAAGCAACCGGAACGCTGATTGCCCAGCGGGATACGCACCCCGGCCTGGGCAATTTCCCCAGCGGCCAATGGCGGCCTGGCGACCGCTTTGTCGATTCGATTCGCCTGCACGCCAGCGAGACAATGTACACGCCAGCAACGGCCGTACTCAGCATTGGTCTGTACGCACCGGGCGAAAACAGCTACCGGCTGGGCATTGCTGCTGAGGATGGCAGTTTTTTGGGCGACGCGCTGCCTTTAGGTGACATCGTCATTGCTGAACTGGACAACTGGCGTGAAGATGGCCAAACATTCCCCAATTTACTAAACCAAAACTTTTTCAACGATTTGCGCCTGATAGGTTATGAATACAGCCAGCGAGTATTGGCTCCTGGTGATTCATTAGCCGTGACGTTGTATTGGGAAGCATTGCGCGACGCGCCACCGGATTATTTGGTGCAGGTGGCGTTGTGTGAGCTGCCCTGTGCCGACTGGATGCCTGCGCTGCAAACTGCGGTGGCCCCGCCAGAATCTGCGCCCACAAACGGTTGGCAGGCGGGCAAAGTGGTGGTTGACACCCATGTTTTGCCCATCGATCCTAACTTGCCGCCCGGTTCTTACGGTATTCACGTCACTTTGATTGACGCCATGACCAAAGCACCTCAGAATATTATTGCCGAGGATGGACACTACATTGATGATCGCTTATTATTGTCAGACATCTGTGTTCAACCTTGATGCGAGGATGAAAACTGAGTGGCCTTCCGTATTGGGTAAAGTTGTGGGCTGCTGATTAACTGAAGTGATGATAGATAAACGGCCGTTATGAAGCGACAGTTGTTCCCGCAATCGTTCGGTCGTTAATAAATGTCAACGATTTTCCTCGCTTTTTTACACATTATCTGACAGGTTTTCTTATTTGTGACGGCGGAAAGAGTTAGCCAACTTCGGGTCGGTATGGTGGGCTTGTTGCTGCTTGTGAGTGGCATCATTTACCTTCTCCTGCCATTTTCGGCACTTCGCTGGGCACAAACCCCCTTTCTTGGTTTCTTTATAGACCCCAATCTCGTCATTAACGACTCTGGTGAACCAGACTGGCCTTCTCAGGGAGATGAGGCCTTGGTGGGCTATCCAGACAGGATTACGGCCGTAAACAGCCAACCGGTAGACAACATTCAAGCCTATTTAGCTGCACTGGCCGACAAAGCCCCAGGCGATGTTGTTGAGCTAACGCTCGTTCAGCCACCTGCTGGTAGCCGTGTAGAACCGAGCCACCTAGATGCTGAGCGCGTCGTAAGTCTGCCCGTTATTCCCTTTACCAATTTGGCATTGTGGAACCAATTTGGCCTCTTTTACCTAATTGGCTTTTTGTTGTTGGTCATTGGCATTTGGACATTTGTTGTCCGCCCACAAAGTGAGGCAGCGCAGGTTTTTGCCTTGTTTATGGCCTTTGCCGCATTAGCTGTAGGCAGCTTGTTTAATATGCTTACCACTCACCAATTTGGCCGGGTGTGGCTGCTGGCTCTTTCGCTGACGCCAGGATTTTGCATTTGGTTAACGGCCGTTTTCCCACACGAAATGAGCTTTGTAGACAGGTATCCACGCGGTCGTTGGCTCACGCTGCTGCCCGGTTTGGCCGCTGGCCTGTGGGCGCAGCTTTGGCTGTATGATGCAGTCGATCCATGGCACTACGCCATCCCCTGGCGCACACTGTTTTTTCTCAATGCTCTGGCCATCCTTATCTCGCTGCTGATGATGGCATTCCGTGGCTCTCGCTCGCCGTCGCCACTGGTGCGGCAGCAGGCTCGCATTGTGCTGGGTGGCAGCTTGCTGGCATTTACGCCGCTCATTCTCTTTTTCATTCCTGCTTCCCAAATGATGGATGTGGCCTGGCTACCGTCCGCCTTTTACTTGTCGCCGTTGGTGATTTATCCACTCGCAATTGCTTACACCATCATCCGTTACCGACTGCTCGATTTTGATTTGGTTTTGCGCCGTTCACTTTCTTATGGGGCTATGACCGGCTTGCTGCTGCTTGCTTTTCTGCTGTTGACTGTGGGGGTAACTAATACGTTTGGTGCCGTAACGGAAAATCCGGTACTGCTGTCTGTACTGGTCGTTATAATGGTGCTGCTGTTCAATCCGCTTCGTTCCAGATTGCAGGAGGCGATTGATCAGCTCTTTTTTGCCAAGCCTGTGGCGTTGGATAAGCTGCTGCGTGATTACAATCGGGAATTGACAACGGCCGTTAATACAGACCAGGTTGCCAAAAACTTGCTCAAATACGTTGCCTCCGGCGTGCCAGATGCTACCCCGCATCTATTTTTACCAGACGCCCAGATGAATTATTACAGCAGCTATGAAAATGGTGCCTCGGGGCGGCTCAATATGGAGTCGCCGCTGGTGGCCTATATGCGAGAAACAACCAGCCCCATTGATTTAACCGAGGCACGTGCCTGGCCTCAGCCTTTATCTGAACAGTCAGAAGCAGTAAACGCTTTGAATGCGGCCGTTTTGGTTCCCATCAATAACGGCCGTGAACTGCTCGGTTGGCTGTCCCTTTCCCCCAAGCAAAATCGTGACCATTTTCGGCAGGCAGAAATTAACTACATCAGTTCGTTGGTGGATCAATCATTGATTGGGCTAGAGCGGGCCAACGTCATTCGCCGCCTTGAGACGCGAGTGTCTGAGCTAGATATGCTCAGCCAATTCTCTCAGGCACTTAACTTCACGATTGATTTTGATGCCCTGCTTGAACTGGTGTTTATCAACTTCCAGCGACTGCTAGACATCAACGATTTTTATATTTCGCTGCGAGACAAAGCGACCAAGCAAATTTACACCGCCTTCTACCTGGAAAATGGTGAGCGGTACGAAGAGAAGGAAGGGCCAGATAGTGTGGTGACAGACCCTTCTATTCATCAGGTTATGAGCATGGGGCAGATGGTGGTGAAGGAGGATGAACACGGCCGTTCCTGGATAGCAGCCCCGCTCAACGTTGGTGCCGACACAATTGGGGCTATTCACACCTTCTACCGCGATCCCACACACAAAATACGAGCACGGCAGCAGCAGCTTTTTACCGTTTTTGCCGATAGAACAGCCGCTGCCCTAGAGCGCATTGAAACCAGCAAACAGTTGCAAGAACGCGCTGAGCAGTTGGAAATCATGAACAATGTCACCTTCTCGCTCGCCTCCATCAAAGAGCTGGATGCCTTGTTAGAGCTTATTCTGGATACCGCTATGGAATTGCTGGATACAGAAGCAGGAACCTTCATGATCTCCCGCGAAGAAGATGGCGAGCTGGAATTCAAAGTAGCACGAGGTCCATCTAGCGAGGGCTTGATTGGCCGTCGATTGCCATTAGGAGCTGGCTTGGCTGGAACGGCCGCACAATCCGGTCGTCCCATTTTGGTTAACCGCGTCAAAGACGACGCTCGTTGGTTCTCAGACGTCGATGCCGATTCTGATTTTAGCTCCGAATCCATCCTGACTGTGCCATTGGTGCGGCACAATACCGTCCTGGGTGTGTTGCAGGTGATCAATAAAAAGAGCCGAGCCGAGTTCAACAAGGAAGACCAAAGTTTGCTCCTGGCCTTTGCTGGGCAAGCTGTGGTGGCTATGGAAAATGCGCGTCTATTGGCCCAAACGGATGAAAAACTGCAAAAAAGCGTAGACGAACTGTTCCTGCTTCAGCAGCTAGATCGAGATTTAAGTACCACCCTAAACCTGGAAAATGTGCTGAACATTACCCTGGATCGGATGTTGAGTATTTACCAGGGGGATGCTGGTGCAATCGTTCTGGTTGATGAAGAAGGCGAGATGACTCGCAAAGTAACACGCGGGTATGAAGGCCAGGAACAGGAGCTTTCTAACAAGAAAAAATTGACGGCAAAATCTGGCTTGATCGGCCAGGTTATTGAAACAATGAAGCCGCATTATGCCCCAAATGTGATCGATGATGATAATTACATCATCGGTAATCCTAGCACGCTGTCTCAGATGACTTTGCCGTTTATCAATAAGCAGGAGCTGATTGGGGTTATAGCCATCGAAAGTGACAAAATTGACAACTATTCCGAGGATGAATTGCAAACGGCCGTGCGTATCACCAACCATGCTGCTGCCGCCATTGCCAACGCCGTCCTCTACGAAAAAGTAAATGAAGCCAATCAGGCTAAATCTGAATTTGTCTCTATGGTTTCACATGAGCTAAAAACCCCCATGACCTCCCTACGAGGGTACACTGATCTGCTCCTTTCTGGCATGACGGGTGATCTTTCGGATCAGCAGCAAAACTTCCTGGAAATCATGTCAGCCAATATTCGGCGCATGAGCCAGCAGATCCAAGACCTCACCGACATCTCCCGCATTGAAACTGGGCAGCTGCACATAGATCTGGCACCAATTTCCTTTGTCAATGTTATGAATGAAACCATGCAAACGGTCAAAGGCGTGTGTGATGAAAAAGGAATCCGCATTCATTTGGAACTGCCAGAAGAGCTACCGCCCATCATGGCAGACAAAGGGCGCATGGTGCAGGTTCTTACCAATTTGCTCAGTAACGCTTGCAAATATTCACCACCTAATGCTGATGTTTCATTAAGATTCATGCCTCGCCTGGTTCCCAACGAAGAAACGGGCGAAATGCAGCCAATGGTTTGCTGCTGTGTGAAAGATAATGGTTACGGGATTTCCTCAGAAGATCAAGAAAAATTGTTTACCAAATTCTTCCGTTCAGATGATCCCAATATTCGTCAGGCAAAGGGAACTGGCTTGGGATTATCAATTACCAAGGGGATTATTGAACTGCACGGCGGCAAAATTGGGGTAGAGAGTAAATTGGGCGAGGGCACTTCTTTCCAGTTTTCAATTCCTCAAGCGCAAGCATAAGCGAAGCAAACCTTGCTGTGGGGCTTAGATTTGCTAAAAATCGTTTGAATAATTTACATAAAAATCCTAATCAGCCAGTAACTTAAAAATAGGTAAATTGTCATTTAGTTCCATTGACATCACTACTTTGTACGTTATACTTGGAACATGGATGAGAAAGTAAAAAAATCATCAGTTGAGGCACCAACAAATTAGACTGCAGCGCACGCATTTTGCGTGCGTTTTTTGTTTCTATTAACCGAATTGAAGTCCCTAAAAACCTTATCATGCAGAGAGGAGTATAAAAATTATGGACTATGGAATGATTGGAAAGATTGAGAAATCTAAGTTCTATGCACAGGAGCCCGAACGGTTCAGTTTTGATTCTTTTAATGTTCGTCTTGAAGGGGATAGCGGTGGCTTGCACCACATTAAATATGAATCGGGCCAGTGGGATTGCGATTGCAGCTTTTTCCACACCCGTGGCTATTGCAGCCACACCATGGCGATTGAGCGCGTATTAGGCGAAATGCTTGGAACTCCCGCAGCTGCTTAACAATCGTTTCAGTAAATAAACCTAACCTTTTAGCCCGGCCTTATGGTCGGGCTTTTTTGTTATAATCCCCGGCTATAGATAATGCTTATGTAGGAGAGTGGCAGTGACTATTGGCGGTATTCAGTTTGATTTAAAGATTACGTTTCTCATCATTTTGGCCACCGTGGTGCCGATGCTGGATTATTACGGACACAAGTTCACCAGCGTCAAAGCATATGATCGGTTGATTTGGTATTTTGTGATTCCGATGTTGGTGATTGTGCTGCTGTTTCGGGAGCCAATGGCAGACTACGGGTTTAAGCTAGGTAAGTGGCAAACGGGGTTGGCCTGGACGGTGGGAGCCTGCACGGGAATGGCGGTTATTTTGTGGTTTCTGGCGCGCCAGCCGGGAATGCAAGCGTACTACGTGGCGCGTACCGGCGACCAATCGGTAGCTCGTATTATTTTCTTAAACGGCGTGGAGATGTTTGGTTGGGAGTTTATGTGGCGTGGCCTGCTGTTGTTTGCATTTGCACGTGCGTTTGGGCCGGGGGCGGCTATCTTTTTGCAGGCAGTGCCATTTGCGTTTATGCACCTGGGTAAACCAGAAGTGGAGTCTTTAAGCACCATTTTTGGTGGAGCGGGTTTTGGTTTTATTGCCTGGCAGTCTGAATCTTTTATTTATCCGTGGTTGATTCATTGGTTTATTTCTACATTTACGATGGTTATTGCTTCGCGTATGTAAGGCATGTTGGCACGTGAAGCGATAGCGCATGTTTGCAATAGTTTCGGCAAAAAGGTTTCATGGAAAAAGTAACGCTGGATATTTCTGATATTGCGCATGGTGGGAGCGGCATTGGCCGGGCGAGTCGTGGGCGCACAATTTTTGTGCCGCTGACGATACCGGGTGAAAAGGTGCGCGCGCAAATAGTGTCGCAAAAGAATAAGTACGCGCAAGCGGCATTGGTGCAGGTGTTAAAGGCGTCGCCAGAACGAACGGAGCCACATTGTCAGCACTTTGGGGCGTGTGGTGGCTGCCATTTTCAGCATATGTCTTATGAGGCACAGTTGGTTTCTAAGGAGGGTGTTGTGCGGGATCAGCTAGCGCGACTAGGTGGGTTTAAGCAGGCGAATGTGCAGCCTGTTTTACCAAATCCCGAGCGATGGGGATACCAGGTGGAGATGGTGTTGAGTCCGGTGGGAAACGGCCGTGTCGGATATTGGTCCCCCGTGCAGCGCGAAGTGATCCCTGTTGAAGAATGCCCTATTGCGCGGCCAGAGTTAATGGCACTGTTGCAAGATGTGGAGCTGGATTTGCCGGGTCTCCGTAAGCTGTCGCTGCGGGTGGGGGATGATGAGGCGTTGCTGGCGGCAATTGAAGTGGACGGGGTTGAACCGCCCCAATTGGAAGCAGATTTCCCCGTTTCGGTAGCGATTGTGCTGCCAGACAAAACGGCCGCTTCCCTCGTCGGTGATTTGTACTCTGTGCAGCAGATAAACGGCCGTGATTTTCGCGTATCGCCAGGAGTGGCCCTTACGCCGAGTCCGGCAGGGATGGCATTGGTCCTGCAAACGGTGCTGCGTTACGCGGCACTTACCGGCGAAGAAAATGTGATCGAGCTTTACAGCGGTGCGGGAACGCTCACCGCGTTTTTGGCGGAGCAGGCGGCTGAAATTGTAGCCATTGAGCGCAATCCTGATGCCGTCGCCGATCTGACGGTAAATTTGGATGATTTAGACAACGTGAACGTGTTCGAAGGCGCGGTAGAGGCTGTGCTCCCTCTGATGCCGGAAGGTGTAGAGCTGATGGTGGTGCATCCAGATGCCAGCGGACTATCCCGTAAGGCGGTAACGGCCGTTACCCGTGCCAAACCGCTCAAATTTATTTACGTGAGTTCCGATGTGGCTACGCTGGCGCGAGACGGCCGTTCATTGGCCAAAGCCGGGTATAAACTGGTTGAGGTGCAGCCGATTGACATGCAGCCGCAAACCTTTCATATTGAAACAGTTTCCTTGTGGGAACCTGAGTAAGCCGCAAACTTCGTATTCATTTGCCAAATTTTCGGCGGATTAACTATTCAGAATCGTCATCTTTGTCTCCCCCCTGCTGCGGAAAACGAAAGAATTGATCGGCCAGCGTCGTTGGTAGCCGAATCTCACCAAATTGCCGCTCGTAGTTGGCGATGTTTTGCGCCAATGCTTTTTGCAGCATTTTGGCGTGCATAGGGGACATGATGACGCGGGACTGTACGCGGCCACGCGGCATTCGGGGCAGCATTTGGGCGAAGTCCAGCACAATTTCGCCGGGAGTGTGGCTAATAAAAGCCAGATTGGCATAAACGGCCGTTAGCTCTTTGGGAATATCAATTGCAATGCGCTTTTGCCCTGGCTTGGGTGCGTTAGGTGCTGGTTGAGGTTTGGGTGTATCACTCATTTAAATCTCCATAAAAATTAAACAATCTACTGTTTCGCCCAACAAATGTTGACGGATAAACAGCTCAAAGCGAAACAGTTAATAAACAGAAGCAAACTTTCGCCAATTTTGACCATAAGAAATTTGCTTTTGTACTACTTGCTTTGACACGAATTTGTGCGGCGAGACACAAATTATAGAACAAGATCAGTTGCCTAAGATACTGCAACCGCGCCACTTTGAAAAATGACCATTTTGTGCCTCACTCTCACTGCGTGTAAAATATCGGCATTCCAGAGCAATGTTCAGAAGGTTAATTCACCAGGGGATCACTGTGGTAAACAAAAACAACATACTTTCCTATTTGATTGTTTTGTTTGTAGGTATCATTGTTGGGGCAGGGAGCGTAACGCTAGCGGGGCGCGTCCAGCCCGCGCCAATCGTTATTCAGCCACCACAACCGACAGCCGCCCCAGGCCCTACGTCCACACCGGGGCCGCTGCGTATTTTTGTGAACGGGGCTGTTGCCGCACCCGCTGTGTATGAGCTGCCACATGATGGCATTGTGCAAGATGCGATTGCGCGGGCGGGTGGCTTTATTGCTGAGGCAGACACGGCCGTTATCAATCTGGCCCACCCATTGCAGGAAGGCATGCAAATTTATGTACCCACACTGGCAGAAACGGCCGCACAGCCACCGATCATCTCTGAACCATTGGTGCGATCTGAAGGGGTTGATTTGGATGGTGGGGGAGAAACGGCCGTTACGAACGAAGGTGGTTTAGTTGACATAAATGAGGCAGGCGTCGCTGCCCTAGACACATTGCCCGGTATTGGTCCCAGCACAGCCGAAAAGATAGTAGAATACCGAGAAACAAACGGGCCATTTGTGTCCATCGACGAAATCATGAGCGTTTCTGGCATTGGCCCTGCAAAGTTTGAACAAATTCAACCTTTTATTACCGTAGGAGAATGAGAGTACCATTCCCATATGCCCCAAGAGACTTTTCTCACCGCCGCCACAGCGCGATTATTGAGCATCCCGTTTCGCCTTGTTAGACGGCCGTTTACACAGCCCCAAAAAGCCCTCATTTTGCACCCGTGCTGCCTCAGCCAGGTTTTGCTGGCTACGCCGCTGCTCTCTGTGCTAACCACCGCTTTCCCAAATGCCCGGTTCGATTGGGCCGTAAGCGAATGGGCCAGACCCGCCATCGCCAAAAATCCGCACATCACGGAGTTGATACCAACGGGAGCGTTGGGCGCGGCGCGGCTTTCTTTTACAGAGCTAAGAACGATAGCCGAGCAGTTAAGGCAAGGTCAATATGATACGTGCCTCATTCCGGGACGCTCGAGTTCGCTTGCTTGGCTAGCGTGGCAGGCGGGCATCCCCCAGCGAATTGGCGTGGCTTCCGGTGGGCGCGGTTTTGCCCACACGCTGGTGGCACCAGCCCGCACGGGCCAACAGCACGCTACCGATGTGTATCTGTCGCTGGCAGAGGCCTGTGGCGTAGATTTGCCCCCTGGCGAACGCCCGCCGATGGCGTTTTATCCAGCTGATGATGATCGAACGGCCGTTACCCAACGTCTGATTGATGATTTGGATTGGCTGGGGGATGTGCCGCTGGTGGTGATTCATCCAGGCGGCGGGGCTGGTTCCCTGTACGAAGATTCACTCAAACGGTGGCCCACCGAGCGGTTTGTGCTGCTGATTAATCATCTGGCGCGCAAACATGGGGCGCGTATTTTGCTGTTGGGCAGCCAGCATGACGTAGCACTCGCCGCCGCCATTGCCGGTATGACCTCAATAAAATGCGCCAATTGGGCAGGGCGCGTGACACTCGGGGAGCTGGGGGCATTGGGCGAAATTGCCAATCTTTATGTGGGGAATGATACTGGCCCGACGCACATCGCCGCCGCGGCCGGTTGCCCCACGCTGGCTATTTTTGGGCCTAGCAGCCCAGCCTTGTCGGCACCCTATTCACCCAAAGCCGACCGGGTGGTCACATTATGGAACAGTGAAGCGAGACGGCCGTTTACCTGGGAAGATGGTGTGACCGTATCACAAGCTAGCAAAGCGGCCGATCAGCTCCTTCGCCAAAAAAACTAGCACCTCTTTACTTTGATATTGCTGGCACATACAGGCGGAAAATTGTTATTTCCACTGCGCCAATGTCACATCGGCTCGATTGCGGCCGTTCCAATCCGCGTTGATCTGTAGCGAGACAAGCATTGCCGCCGCTGCCCGGTGTAGCTGGGTTTCCCGCATCCACCGCCGGGCTGGTCAGTTTTGGCGCGTGAAACGCTGCCCCATCGGCTGGTGTATCAATTCCGTTTAGATCGGGATCTAGCCCTTGCAAATCCCCAGCGGCCGTAAGGAAGGTGCAGCTTTGGTCATTGGCCAAATTGTACCCGCTGGAATTGAAGTTCCCCCCGCCGCCACAGGCCGTATTTCCAGAGACAGAAGAGATAATGCTGTTGCTCACGTTGACCGTGCCGCCATTGGCGAAAATGGACGTGCCGATGGTGAGGTGAATAGTGACATTGTTAAGCGTGGCCGTGCCGCTGTTGTTGTACAAGCCTGCTCCGTTGGCACCGTCGTTGCGGCTCAGGGTGCTGTTGGTGGCGGTCAGGGCACCTTCGTTGTAGATGCCCGCCCCGGTTTCGCCATCATTTTGCACAACGGTACTGTTGAGCAAGGTTGCTTGGCCACTGTTGAATATCCCGCCACCTGCCTGTGCGGCCACATTGCCACTGCCCAAATTGCTGTTGGTCACTTGCAAGAGGCCTTCGTTGTAAACGGCCGCACCATTGGCTGCTTCGTTGTTAGAAAAATTGGACGCCGTGATGGTCAGGTCGCCACTTGCGTCGTTATAAATACCACCCCCTGACTGCGTGACGATGTTTCTTTGCATAGTCGATAGGTTGTTTAAGGTCAGGGTGCCGTTGTTATAAATGCCGCCGCCGTCGGGGGCTTCATTATCGGTTAAGGTGAGATTATTGGCGGTGATCGTGCCATTGTTGTAAATGGCTCCACCAGAGTTTACGGCCGTATTTACCTGCATCGTCACATCGGTAAGGTTAACGCTGCTGCCGCTGCTGCCCACATACAGTGCCCCGCCATCGTTGGTGGCATCGTTGCTGC
Organism: Candidatus Leptofilum sp.; assembly: GCF_965223285.1. Lineage (GTDB taxonomy): Bacteria > Chloroflexota > Anaerolineae > Promineifilales > Promineifilaceae > Leptofilum. The sequence goes on from NZ_OZ244997.1 coordinate 4,636,095, forward strand.
TCAACGACACATCAGTCAAGGTCAGGTTACCGTTGATGAGCAGAATGCCTGCGCCGTTGCTGCTGCCGCCATTTTGGATGGAAAAGTCGTTAAACGTAACAGTTTTGCTGCCGTTGGTGATGGTAACGGCCGTTCCTGAATCGGCGGCATCAATCTCTGTATTGTTCCCTTGAAGCGTAATTGCTTTGTTGTTGATAGTTACTGCCCCATACGTTTCCCGATTTACCGGGAAGGTGAGAATGTCACTATCGGATGCGGCATCAATCGCTGTTTGTAGATTATTGAAGTTGCAGCCGCCAGATAGGCAAACCGTCCAGACGGTGCCGCCAGCTTGGGATGGTTGCACGCCGAATTGGGCTGCCAGCAAAGCGATGAGCAAAGCCATGCAGATGGCCAGCCAGCGCTTTTTTATTTTTAATCGAATAGAAAGATCTGATTGCAACATAAAAAAACCTCCTTCCAAAAAGAGGAACAAGGACACGCACGATAAGATTTTGGCACTACCAAATAAAAAAGAATGCTTATTCCTTGGATGTTGGTGATGACGAAGACGGCCGTTTCTGCCAAAACAAGCCTTCTCACCCACGCGGTGCATCCTAGTTTGACAATGTTAAATTAGGCTCGTGAGAGCCAATATCAGTAAAATTTGAAAATGGAAAAGAAAAAACTTCACGGTTAGCCCAGTGGGGGCTAAATGAAGCAGCTATCGATAAATTGGGTGAGCGGCTTGACCAGTATCATGAACGTTATCGTTATTGGATGAAAACCAAGACACGCGATACCAGTGAATATGGCTATCATTACCTGAGTGGCTTGTTACGAATGGAGAGCAACCGGCATATCAGCGGGATTGCCCGTGTAGCGGGAATCCCCGAACAAAATCTGCAACAATTCATCGCCGATTCACCTTGGGCCGGGAACGATTTGATCGCCGTCCTGCAACAAGATATCAGCAGTTTGCCCCACTACCAGCAAGGCAGTGTCCTCATTGCTGATGAAAGTGCAGAGGAGAAGGCCGGTGATGGCAGCGCCGGCAGCAGTCGGCAGCACAATGGTCGCCTGGGAAAAGTTGACATGAGTCAGGTGGGTGTGTTTTTGGCCTTGGCCAAAGATGGCTACCGCACCTGGATTGATGGCGAACTGTACTTGCCAGAAAAATGGTTCACCCCGGCCTATGCGCGGCGACGCAACAAGCTAGCCATCCCCGCTGACCGGGAATTTCAGACCAAGATCGAACTGGTACTGGTCATGGTCAAGCGGGTCCTGGCCAATGGCGTCGCCTTTGACGCCTTTGACTGCGACAGCTTGTATGGCCGCAGCCACTGGTTGCGGGCTGAATTAGACCAGCTGTCCATCCAATACTTTGCCGATATTCCCTGCAACTTGTCGCTTTATCTGGAGAAACCTCAGGTCATCCGGGAACCAAAGCGCAAGCATGTCCAAATTACTGTGTTAGGCAGTCAGACCACACCTGAACAACTGGCATCGGCGTTCTCATTCACCGCCATCACCCTTCGTCCACATGAACGGGGCCATCTCACTGCCCAATTTGCCCGGCAACGGGTGTGGACCGTCAGTGAAGAGGGAAGTTGCCGCCAGGAATGGCTGCTGATCCGCCGCGCCAACGGTAAAGTTACTTATTCACTGAGCAATGCCCCGGCTGATATTCCTCTGGAGACAATGGCCCGGCACAAGTCGCATCGCTACTTCATCGAACGGGCCCAGCAGGACGCCAAATCGGAGTTGGGGTGGGATGAATTTCAGGCCCAGAAGTACCCTGCCTGGGTTCACCATCTCGCCTTGACCATCATGGCCAGTGCCTTCATCACCGAAACCTTGCTCGAGTGGACGGAGGCATATCCTCGTGACCCGGCTTTGTTGGCTGCCTACGAAACGGATACTTTGCCCAATTTATCGATTGTTAACGTTCGTACCTTGCTACGAGCCGCGTTGCCGTTGCCGCAGTTGTCGTCACGCCAGGCGGCTGAATTGGTTGTCAAACACTTGGATAATCGTACTCGCTCACGAAAGTCACGGCTTAGAAAGGCTCGTGGCCCGTGAATCTAACATTGTCAAACTAGTCAGCTTCACTTACGAGCGAAGTTACGACCTTGTACATCCACCAAGCAATTTCATCCATCGAAGTTTTGCTATCCACTATTATCTAACGAACCTTTAGATGTGCACCCTTGCGTGAAATTCAATAACAACGCTTTGCTGGACCTTAAAAGATTGAGCTTACGCATTCATCCTTAAATAGACAACAAAAGTCTTGGGTCTAATAATGTAAATTCCAGAGAGAACAAGACTTTTGTAGTCTTCACTGCGTAAGTCCTGAAGATTGAAAGATGTACCTATGGCATCGAAAAGTTGGCTCTGGTAAAATGATTGCCCTATCCTGATCGGCAACACCAAATAATTCAGCCCCAAAGCCATATTTCAGCTACAAAGGATTGGGAAACCACCAAGGGAAAAAGAGGCAAGGCGTGCAAAATAACAAAGAAACCATTTTGGAAGTCAAAGGGCTAAAAACGCAGTTTTTCACCGAGGCTGGCGTTGTTCGCGCTGTTGATGGCATTGATTTTCACGTCAAGCGGGGTGAAGTGCTGGGTGTTGTAGGGGAGTCTGGCTGTGGTAAAAGCGTTACCTCCCTCTCAATTATGCGGCTGGTCGGCCAGCCCGGAAAAATCGTGGAAGGCCAAATTGTCTTTGACAACGAAAATTTACTGAAATTGTCAGAATCCCAAATGATCAAAATCCGGGGTAATCGCATCTCGATGATTTTCCAACAGCCCCAAAGCTGCCTCAATCCCGTTTTTAGAATCGGTGATCAGCTATCAGAAGTTTTGTTTATTCATCAAGATTTAGGCAAAGAGGCCGGGCAAAAGCGCGCAATCCAGCTGCTTAACATCGTGGGCATTCCAGAGCCAGAATCGCGGGTGAATGCCTATCCGCATGAACTGTCTGGCGGTATGGCCCAGCGCGTGATGATTGCCATGGCCCTTGCCTGTGTGCCTGAACTGCTGATTGCCGATGAGCCAACGACCGCGTTGGATGTGACTATCCAGGCCCAAATTTTGGATCTCATGCGTAATCTGCGCTCAAAAATGGAAACGGCCATCATCCTCATTACGCACGATTTGGGGGTTGTAGCCGAGATGTGTGACCGGGTGGTGGTGATGTATGCCGGGCGTGTGGTGGAGGAAGCCCCGGTGGTAGAGCTGTTTGAATCGCCCAAGCATCCGTATACGGCCGCTCTTATTGGCTCCACGCCCGTGTTGGGTCAAGCCGAAAAGGAGCTGGTGACCATTCCCGGCTCAGTGCCTAACCTGATCGATTTACCCCAAGGATGCAAATTTGCCCCTCGCTGCATGGCCCGGATTGAACATGAATTAACACAATGCACCGAGCAAGAACCGGAGCTAACAACTGTTGCCCCGAATCGGCAGGTGCGCTGCTGGCTGTACGAAGAGGAATTGGAGCGTTAAGATGGCACAGGATAGCGAGCAGAACGGTAGTGCGCCAAAAAAGAAGCAGATTCTGGTAGAAGTAAAAAATGTTGTGAAGCATTTTCCGGTGCGCGGCGGGCTGTTACAACGTACCCAGGGTTGGGTGAAAGCGGTTGATGATGTTTCCTTTTTCATTTATGAAGGAGAATCGTTTGGACTCGTGGGCGAATCTGGCTGTGGCAAAACAACAATCGGCCGGACAATCCTACGGTTGGTTCCAGCAACGTCTGGCGACGTGATTTTTGATGGCAAAAACATCTTCGACATGACCGCCAACGAATTGAAGGCGTTGCGGCGGGACATCCAAATCATCTTCCAAGACCCATACTCCTCCTTGGACCCGCGTATGCCAATTGGTGAAAGCATTGCCGAAGGGCTGCGTATTCACACCGACAAAAGTGCTGCCGAACGGTATGATATTGTGGTAGAGATGCTGAACCGCGTGGGGATGCGGGCAGATCATGCACGGCGGTATCCACATGAATTTTCTGGCGGGCAGCGGCAGCGGATCGGCATCGCCCGCGCCCTGGCACTGCGGCCGAAATTTATCGTCTGTGATGAACCGGTTTCGGCCCTGGATGTTTCGATTCAGGCGCAGGTGCTCAATATTTTGCGCGAGCTGCAAAAAGATTTTGGCCTCACTTATTTGTTTATTGCCCACAATTTGAGCGTGGTAGAGCATTTTAGCGACCGCGTGGGGGTGATGTATCTGGGCAAGATGGTAGAAATGGCCTCGCGGGACGATCTGTATCGTGATCCGCTTCATCCGTACACTCAGGCTTTGATGTCTGCCATTCCCATCCCCGACCCCACGCTGACACGGCAGCGGGTTATTTTGGAGGGGGATGTGCCCAGCCCGCTCAATCCGCCAGCCGGTTGCCGCTTTCACACGCGCTGTCCGCTGGCTTTTGACAAATGCTCGCAAGAAGAGCCACCATTCAAAGATTATGGCGATGAGCATTATGCTGCCTGCTGGCTGTTGGAAACTGGCGAGAAGGGTGCCAGCAAGCTAACGCGCGAGAATCTGCCGGATGAGGCTCGCGTTGTTGAAGTGTGATATGGCTTAACATCCTGGCGCAGATGACATATCTGGCATGATAGTTTTAACAGTAGGTCTGCCCTGGCAGGCCTTTTTGTTTGGTTTAAGCGGGGCAACGGCCGTTCATGACGATAGTCTACTTGTCTTTACCTGTTGGCAGACTCTATAATGGGAAAAAGCGAACCTAATTTTGGATAACCTTATGGCAGATGCAAAGCAAATTTTAGTTGTTGACGATCATTTTGAAATGCTAGAGTTCTTGCGCTCGATGCTGGAACTTTCTAATCAGGATTGTGAGGTGCTGGCTGTGCCTTCAGCCGAGGAAGGCTTGCTAGAGCTGCGTCGCTCTCATTTTGATTTGCTCATTACTGACGTGCGCCTACCGGGCATGAGCGGCTTTGATTTGGTGCGGCGGCTAAAGGCTCTGGGGCGGGATATGCCGGTTATTATGATTACGGCGTATTCTTCTAGCCAAGGCAAAAAGGAGGCGACTGAACTTGGCGTGTACCGCTATTTCCAAAAGCCATTGGATACCGACAGCGTGCTAACGGTCGTTCATACTGCGCTGCATGGTGAATCTGTTAAGCTGCCCACCACGGCACCTTTGGTCACAAAAACCGCAGCAACGGCCGTTTCTGATGATTTGCAGCGTCGCCTAGACTCCTTGCGGGTGGATACCGGGGCAGTTCATCTAACCTTGGCTTCGGCAATGGGAGAGATTTTGTTTTCGGCTGGAGACGGCCGTCAGTTCGACTTGCCCAAGTTGATGGGTATCGTCGCCGATAATTTGAGCAACAGCTTTTCTTTGGCAGATGAGCTGGGTGCCACAGAGCCGTTTACCCTGCAATACCACACTGGCAGCGCGTTTGAATTTTACTGCGCCAATGTGGGCCGCCATCACTTTTTGACTCTCTTTTTTGATATGGAAGCGCGGCGGGGGCGCATTGGTACGATTTGGGTGTTTACCCAACGCGCCATTAAGGATTTGCTGCAACTGCTGCCCTCGCTGGATGCGACGCCGCTGGCAGCAACACCCGTTACAGCGGAGCCAGACCCAGTTGTGGTTGAAGAGATGGATACGGCCGAAATGGTGGTTGAAACGGCCGTTGCCCCTCCAGAGCCAGTTATTGAACCGGAGCCAGAACCAGCCCCCCCAGCCGACTATTTAGACATTGCCCCAGATGAACTAATGGATTTGCTGTCTACCGCGGATGGCCCATCAGACGATACGGCCGATCTGGACGCTTTTTGGGATTTATCCGGCAGTGAAGAAAGTGGCAGCGCACGCGGCATTTCCTTGGAAGAAGCGTTGCAGCGTGGCCTGATCGATTTTGGTGATGAGGGCAATGCGTCAGCGTAACGTTCAATCGTGAATAGATTGCGAGAGAGCGACCGTAACCTTTGCCAGAGCGTCTACGCAAACCATTTCTGACCCCCCATAAAGTCCATCTGGATCATAAATAATGGGCAACATGCCCGCCCGGCTGGCGCCCAACCCATCAGCAAAATAGTTATCTCCCACATACACACATTCATCTGCTGCTAAATCTGCAAAATAAGACCGCGCGTGATGAAAAATGGCCGTATTTGGCTTCCAGCAGCCAATTTCCCCAGCCGCCAGCGTCATATCAAACCAATCGGTAATCTCTAACTGCTCCAGCACGTCATCAAAGCGGTGGGTGCGATTAGACACCACGCCCAATGTTAGGCCCGCTTCCTTTAGCGTTGCAAACAGCTCCACAGCCCCCGCCGAAAGTGACACCTCTGGTGCATATGCTGAGCCAAAATATTCCCGCACTAGCTTCGCATTCTTGTCCAGATTGTCCGTAGCATCCACAGTTTCCAGCAGTTGACGCGAATAGTTGATCCAAAAGTTGTCTTCTCCCAACCGGTTCATCTCTTGGCTGAGCAACTTGTCCTGGCTCCAATAGCGGTGTGCCCAAATTTTTACGCGGCGAACGGCCGTTGTCCCAATTTCAATTTTCTGCGAACGGGCGAACTGGATAAAGGCATCGGTTGGTGACGGCGTGGGGATGCGTAACGTTCCATCCAAATCAAAAAAGATTGCTTTGTACTGTTGTGTTGTCATGCGAACTCCTGACATGAAAGTTGGGAAACGTTTGGCTTTTGTAGTTGTTTGGCAGATAAGTAGCCGTTACAATCGGCCAGTTTTTAGGATGGTTAACCATATGACAGATACATTTGTAATTGTACCCACGTACAACGAAGCAGATAATTTAGATGATCTTATCTCCCAATTGCTGGCGTTGCCAGTAGCCATTGGTGTGATTGTGGTAGACGACAACTCACCTGATGGTACTGGCAAGCTGGCGGATGAATGGGCTGCGAAGCAACCAAGGCGGGTGCATGTGGTCCATCGTCCTGGCAAGATGGGTTTAGGTACAGCCTATCTGGCAGGCTTCAAAAAAGGGTTGGGTATTGGGGCTAAGCGCATCATGACGATGGATGCTGATTTTTCCCACAATCCGCGCTACATTCCAGCTATGATTGAATTAAGCAAGGAGAAGCACGTGGTTATCGGTTCCCGCTACGTGGCTGGTGGTGGGCAGCGCAACTGCACCTGGAAGCGCGTGATGTTAAGCAAAGGGGCAAATTTTGTGGCCCGCTCACTTTTAAGCCTGCAAGCACGGGATGCCACGGCCGGTTTTCGCTTGTACCAGCGTGAAGTGTTGGAATCTATTCCGCTAGATCGTATTTTTTCCAGCGGCTACTCTTTTTTGGTGGAGATGCTTTTTTTGTGCCAGCGACGCGGTTGGCAAATTGGGGAAGTTCCCATCATTTTTGAAGATCGTCGCAAAGGCACCACAAAAATCTCACGCAATGAAGTAATTAAAGCGCAATACACGCTGCTGCGGCTGGCGTTTCGGCGGTTGCGGGGTGGCGAGCCAAGACGACCAGAAGTGCCTATCTCCTCATCATGATTAATGTTCAATGCAATTTATGCGGCGCGGATGATTTTGAAATTCGTTTTCCCGCAACGATTCAGCCGCAAGAAAAAATAGAGGTCGATGCGTTTTCCTGCACCAATCCAGGGTATGGGCATCATGCCCAAATTGTGCAGTGCCGCCAATGTGGGCATGTGTATGCCAACCCTCGCTGGGATGGTGCGGAGATTCTGGAAGCATATACGGCCGTTACCGATGAAACCTACGTGCAAGAGCGGGCTGGGCGTGAACTCACCTTCCAAAAACATTTACGCGCCATGGAGAAGCGGGTGGGGCAGGCCAACGGCCGTTCCCTGCTGGACGTAGGTGCGTACATTGGCGTGTTTGTAGAGACGGCCCGTGAGGCAGGCTGGCAAGCGTGCGGCGTCGAGCCATCTGAGTGGGCCGCCAGCGTGGCCCAAAAACAGGGGCTTAACGTGGTTCACGGCACCCAAAACGCCCCCGCGCTGCGCGGCGAGCAGTTCGACGTGGTGACGATGTGGGACGTAATTGAGCACGTCGCTGACCCGCTGGGTGAGATTGGCAAAGCGTATAACTTGCTCAAGCCGGGCGGCTGGGTGGTCATTCATACCATGGACATCAGTAGCCTGATGGCCAAGCTGATGGGGCCGCGCTGGCCCTGGCTCATGGATATGCACATCCACTACTTTAGCCAAAAAACATTGCGCCAAATGCTAGAGAAAAATGGGTTCGAGGTGGTTTGGTCTGGTGCGGAAGGGCGGTATCTGCGGCTAAACTACTTTGTTTCGCGGATTGAGGCGTTGAATCGGCCGTTGGGTCGCCTGGCCAACTGGGTGGTGAACGGCTTGCGGTTGGGGCATATGGCCATCCCCCTCAATTTTGGCGATTTATTTACCGTGTATGCGAGACGGCCAAATTAATTGTGAATAGTGAATTGTGAACGGTTAATTGTTAATGCGACCGTTCACCAAGCATTCGCAAAATGCAGTTACCCATTCACCAGGCGTTCGTAGAACGCAGTCACCTTGTTACAAAAATCGCTGCGTAATTTCTGCCGACAGAGTTTACTAGTACCGTGTTTCTTTGTGACGAAAATCTCTTTTTTGACCAGTAAACGATTGTTTGTGGCTCTCTTTGCCATTGCCCTCTTCACGATGGCGGTGCGCGAGACGCTGGACCCAGATATGTGGTGGCATTTACGGACGGGGGAATATATTCTGCAAAATGGTATTCCAGTGCAGGATGTATTCACCTTTACCGTGCCGCAAAACGCATGGGTAACACATGAATGGCTCTCCCAGTTGATTATGTGGCTGGTCTATTTGGCGGGCGGCTTGCCGGGGCTTATTCTCTTTTTTGCGGCGCTCATTGCTTTAACGTATTGGCTGCTTTATTTGGCGTGTGTGGGACGGCCGTATCTAGCCGCATTCGTCGTTTTGTTGGCTGCCATCACTTCTGCCATCGTCTGGGGGGTGCGTCCGCAGATATTTAACTTGTTGCTAACGGCCGTCTTCGTCCTCATTTTGGAGCGGGTAAAAGATGGCAGGTGGGGGGTGCGGGCATTGTGGTGGCTGCCGCTGCTGACGCTGATTTGGGCCAACTTGCACAGTGGCTACCTGCTCGGCGTGGTTTTGCTGGGCACTTACGCGGTGGGGGATGCGGCGCAGCGTTGGCTCATCGCCAAACCAACTGAGCGCACTTTACCGTTGGCCATAATCTTCCAGCTTTTTAGCGTGACGGTTGTCAGCTTTTTGGCGGCGGCGGCGAACCCCAGCGGCGTTGAGCTGTGGATTTACCCCTTCCTCACCCTGGGCAGCGGTGCAATGCAGGCGTACATTCAGGAATGGCTCTCCCCCGACTTTCATCAAACCTACTTTTGGCCCTTCGCTGGGATGTTGGCACTGGGGGTGCTGGGCTGGATTTTCAACAAAACTATTCCCCAAAACGATTTCGCTGCGGCCGCATCTCAGTCCCGAAGGGCTGCTCTCCTGACCGCGCCGCCAAGTGGCACGGCGAGGACGCCGGCCACAGCGCAAGCCAAAGTGACCATCACTGACCTGCTGCTTTTGTTGGGTACAGGTGCAGCCGGCTTGGTGTCGGCACGGCACATTCCGCTGTTTACCATCGTGGCTACACCCATCATTGTGCGCCATTGGCAGGATGTGATTGCCAGTAGCCGGTTTGCCTCCGTTTTCCAAGAATCAAAGCCGGAACAGGCCGTTAAACCATTGTTTGCCGTTTTGAATTGGGTGATTTTGTTGGTGGCGGTGGGAACGGCCGTTCTCTACACCTTCTCTAAAATCGACAACAATGAAACCGCGATTGCCGCCCGTTATCCGGTGGCGGCGGTCGATTATTTAGAAGCGTCCGGGCTGGACGCGGCGCGTGGCTACAACAGCTACAACTGGGGCGGCTACCTCATTTGGCGGGGCGTGCCTGTTTTTGTAGACGGCCGTGCCGACGTGTACGGCGATCCGTTTTTGCTGTTTTACCGCGAGACGTTTGAGGTAAAGTCCACCTGGCAAGAGCCGCTGGACGAATACGATGTGGATTATGTGTTGATGGAGCGGGGGACGCCATTAACGGCCGTTCTCACCGCCAGCCCAGAATGGATGCAGGTTTATGAAGATGATATTGCTGAGATATTTATTCGTGAATGAGATGGTTGTAGGTTGTAGGTTGCAGGTTGCAAGTGATCTCATACAAACCGTACCTGCTACTTGCCACCAATCACTTGCCACCAATTTGCTATGTTAACCACCCGACGCCTTTTCACTTACCTGCTTGCCATCGCCCTGTTTGTTATGTCTGTGCGGGAGACGCTGGACCCGGACATGTGGTGGCATTTGCGCACGGGCGAAGCGATTTGGCAGATGCAGACCATTCCCCAGTTTGATTTGTTTAGCTATACCGTGCCGCAAAACGTGTGGATTGTGCAGCAATGGCTCACTGATCTGGGCATGTGGCTGGTTTATGAGCTGGCGGGACTGGCCGGGCTAAGCCTGCTGTTTGCTGCGATTGTGGCCGTGGCCTTTATGCTGGTGTATGCGCGTTGTGCCGGACGGCCGTATCTGGCTGCCTTGATTACGCTGGTTGCTTACTTTACCGCTGCTTTGCCGCTGGGCGTCCGCCCGCAGATGATCAACATTCTCTTCTTAGCTTTATTTGTTTACGTAGTGGATGGCGTGCGGCAATCAGGCTGGCGTAGCTGGACTTTGTGGCTTTTGCCGTTGGTGACGGCACTCTGGGCCAACATGCACTCTGGCTACCTCACCGGCGTGGCACTGCTCGGCGCATACGTTGTTGGTGAAGCATTTCAACGCCGCCTGGCCCAGCCAGATGAGACGACGCTCACATGGTCTCAGATAGGCCAACTGGCCGGTGTAACGGTATTCTCTCTACTTGCCGCTCTTGTAAATCCGCGTGGGATTGATTTGGTGCTGTTCCCACTGGGAACCCTGGGCAGCGACGTGATTCAAAGCAACATCGTGGAATGGTATTCGCCCGATTTTCATCTGGTTTACTTCTGGTTTTTTGGCTTGATGATGGCCTTGGGCGTGGTGAGTATGGTGTATTCCCGACGGCCGGTAACCTGGACGGATTTGCTGCTGTTTGGCGGGCCAGCCGCAGGTGGCTTGCTTTCGGCGCGGCACATTCCGCTGTTTGCTGTGGCCGCTGCGCCGATAATCGCCCGGCATTTGCTTAGCGTCCTCAGCGAGACACGACTTTACCCATTGGCCAGTGGCACATCTAAACAAACTGCGCCGACGCGCTTCTTGCAGATGCTCAATGGCTTGGTGCTGTTGCTCATGCTGCTGGTTGGGGCCATCTGGCTGCAAACGCGGCTGGCGGGCAATGAAGCGGCTTTAGAGCGCACTTTCCCCGTAGCGGCGGTGGATTTTATTGAGGAAGCGGGATTGGCAGACGGCCGTATCTATAACACGTACGAGTGGGGTGGCTACCTGATTTGGCGGCGCATTCCCGTGTTTATAGACGGCCGTACCGAACTCTACGGCAACGAATTCTTCAGCTATTATTTGCAAACCACCCGCGTGCGTGAAAATTGGCAGCAGCCGCTGGATGAAATGGCGGTCGATCTGGTGCTGCTGCGGCGTAGTTCGGCGTTGGCCACGGTGCTGCAAGTAAGCACCGATTGGCAGGAAGTTTATAGCGATCATTTAGCTCGCGTGTTTATACGACATAATGAATAGAGTTTTTACGCAAAGAACGCAAAGACTTGGAAGACGCAAAGGATTTTTCATAAATAATTTCTTTGCCTCTTGTTTGTCTTTGCACCTTTGCGTCAAGAAATAGTCCATACAAATGACATCAGCTTTATCATCATCATCTGCTGACTGGCGGCGTACCGATTGGCTGTGGCTGGCCCTGATTGGGCTGCTGTTTCAGGCAATCTGGGCGGTGCAAATGCCCACGCCGACGTATATGGACGCTTACTATTACAGTAGCAACGGCCAGCGGCTAGCGGCTGGTGAAGGGTTCACGGAGCTAGTCATCTGGCAATATTTAGATGATCCGTCAGGTCTGCCCGCGCCTAGCCATAGCTACTGGATGCCGTTGACGTCTATCCTGGCGGCGGCGGGTTATAGTCTGAAGGATGGCTTTTGGGCGGCACAGCTACCATTTTGGCTGCTGGCGGGCTTGCTACCGTTGTTGGCTTACTGGATTAGCTTACAATTTTTCAGTGAGCGGTGGCAGGTGTGGACGGCCGTACTCCTCACCACTTCCGGCGGGTTTTACACCCGCTTCCTCAACCAGCCTTCTACCTTTGTGCCTTTTGCCTGGGCGGGCGGACTTTGCTTACTCTTTCTTGCCTTTACTCAGCAGCGTCCTGCTAAAAAATGGTGGCTTCTGGCGGGAATCACGGCAGGGTTGGCGCATTTAACGCGGGCAGATGGGGCGTTGCTGTTGGTGGTTGGTGGGTTGATTTGGCTTTGGGGGATTAGAGATTGGAGATTGGAGATTGAAAAGCGACCCTTAATCTCTAATCTCCAATCTCCAATTCTTCTTCTATTTGGCTACCTGTTGGTGATGACGCCCTGGTTTATCCGCAACTGGCGCGTTTTTGGACGGCCGTTACCCACCAGCGGCACCCAAACCGTTTTCCTAACCACATATGATGATCTGTTTGCGTACGGCCGTTCCTTCGACCTAGCCCACTTTCTGGATTGGGGCTGGGGGAACATTTTGCAATCCAAACTGAATGGCCTGCTGCTGGCTGGCGGAACGTTTGTGGCGGTTTGCGGACTCGTCTTTTTAACGCCGCTGATTGTGTGGGGCTGGCTGAAATGGTGGCGGGATGAGGGGAAGCGATCTTATTTGCGCCCGATGAGTTGGTATGCGCTACTGCTTTTTGTCGCCATGAGCCTTGTTTTTACGCTGCCGGGAGGGCGCGGTGGTTTGCTACATTCCTCCGTGGCACTGTGGCCGTGGCTGATGGTGCTGGCAACGGCTGGGCTGGGTTACGCAGTGGATTGGATGGCAACCAAGCTACCCCATTGGGAACCGCAAACCGCCAAACCTCGCTTTGCCATGCTGTTTATCATCGTGGCCTTTGCCATCAGTGCTGTCCTGTTTTATGCACGGGCAGACAGCACGCTGGAAGCTGAAGTTTATGTTGAAGTAGGGGAGATGCTGCCGGAAACGGCCATCGTCATGGCTGGCAATGCACCGGGGGTCTATTTCCATACAGGCTTGCCCGCGCTCAGTATCCCCAACGAACCAATTCCCGTTTTGCAAGCGGCGGCGGCGCGGTACGGCGTCACCCACCTGCTGCTAGATGCCAATCACCCCCAGCCGCTCAATGAGCTGTATGCAAAACCTATAAACCAGCCTGGGTTCAATCTTTTATTTGCCCGTGATGGCTATCAACTGTACGAGTTGGCCAATGAATAGTCTCCAATCTCCAATCTCTAATCTCCTAAAAAAACAGTGGCTTTGGCTGTTAGGCATACTCCTCATTGCCATTTTCCTGCGCATTCCCGCTCTGGAAATGCTCATTGACAATGATGGCGGGGCGCGCGCTTACCATGCCCGGCTCATTTTGGCGGGTGAACCGCTGTACGGCACACATCACACGGGGCATCATCTGCCCGCCATTTACTACACCTACGCCACGGCAATGGCTCTCTTTGGCGACAGTGCCTGGGCAATCCAATTTTTCCTGCTGCTGTGGACCCTGCCTACGGTTTACTTTTTGTACAAACTGGCGTTTGAGCTGACCGATGATTGGGGAACGGCCGTACTTACCGCTCTGTTCTACGCGATTCTTAGCGCCCATTTGCAGCTGTGGGGCCAAACGGCCGAAACGGAGCTATTTGCCAATTTGTTTAGGATTACGGCCGTTTGGCTGTTGGTCGTGCTGCTAAAGCGGCAAAAACCAGCCTGGCAATTTGTGGGGGTAGGCTTGCTGGCGGCCGCGGCGTTTCTTTACAAAGCAGTTTACCTCTCCCCAGTGGCACTCTGTACTGTTGCATTGCTGCTTAGCTGGTGGCAAACGCGGCGTCAGCCGAGTGCCGGGCGTCTCTTTTGGCAGCGGGCTGTGTGGAGTGGTGCGGGCTTTGTGGGAGGCGTAACGGCCGTTGCTACCTACTTTGCTGTGCAGAGCCTTCTGCCCCGGCTGTGGCAAGTGTTTACGCTGGTGGGTGCCTACAGTGACCGTTCCTCTGGCCTGAATGAAGAAGTAGTAACGGGCGCGATGCGCATTTTACTTTATCCGCTGCTGCCGCTGTGGGGCTTGGCGGTGAACAATGCGGTGTTGCTGTTGTTTAGCCTGGCTGGATTTTTGTTGCTGCTGCTGAAACGGCCGTGGCGGAAAGGGCTGCTGGTGCTGCTGCCAGTTTGGTATTTGCTTTCGTTTGTGGAGGCTGGACTGAAACTAGAGCTGTTTGCCCATTATTATTTGCTCATTGTGCCGGCACTTGCGCTTTTGGCAGCCTGGTTTTTACGAAAACTGTATCGAGATTTGGTGGGAGCGGGGAAGGTGCGGCTGGGAACGGCCGTTTTTACCATGCTGCTCTTTGTGGCAATTCTGGTGAGCCTGTTTGAAAACAGCAAATACGCTGCCAACTACCTTCGTTATCAGCGCGGTCAGCAAACCGTGGCACAATTTGTAGAGATGGGCTGGCCTGGCTTTGGTGAACGGTTGGTGCGAGCCGACGAGCTATCCACTTATGTCAAACATAACTCAGAGCCAGAAGACCACGTTTATTATTGGTCGCAGGATGTGCAGCTTTACTATTTGGCAGAGCGACAAAGCCCTGTAGATATTATTTGGCCATATGATTTAGAGGCGGTACAAAATTTGGAGGCACTTTTTACCCCCCAAACTCGCTTAGTCATCATCGACGAACGGCGGGAACCCGCACCGCCAGACTGGTTTATGGCAGAATTAAGCACTAAGTACCAACAAATTGCCCACTTTGATGAGCAGCTAGTTTACGAGCGCGTGGAGTAACGATTACAAATGCACTTGTTACGCAATAGACGGTTATGGATGTTTTTGGCAGCAGGTATTGGCCTCGCCTTGTTTCTTGGGGTGACGGCACAGGATAAGCTGGGGTTCCCGCTGGATGACGCCTGGATTCACCAAACATATGCGCGGAATCTGGCACGGAACGGCCGTCTGGAATTCACCCCCGGCGTCAGCAGCGCAGGCTCTACGGCTCCGCTCTGGACGATATTGCTGGCTTTGGGCTATCTGTTGCGGCTACCCTACCTGCTTTGGGCATATTTGCTGGGTAGCTTAAGTCTCATCTGGCTCGGCTGGACCGGGATGCGACTTTGGCGCACCCTCTGGCCGCAAAAAGCGGCTTACGATTGGCTGGCTGGCATTGTGCTGGTGCTAACCTGGCCGCTCATCTGGGCAGCTACCAGCGGCATGGAAACACTCTTTTTTGCAGCGATGGGCATGCAATTGGCCACCTGGTATGCAGAAATGGTGCAAAATGCGCCACCAACCGTGCAAAATATAGCCAGACTCGGCATCTTTGCCGGACTGCTCATCCTCATCCGGCCAGATGGTTTGGGACTCTTGCTGCTCCTTGTGGCAGGTGTTTTGCTGCTGCCCGCAACTGGCACAGAGCGGCTGCGGCGCGGCGGGGTTTTGTTGGGAACGGCCGTCTTGCCCCTCATTCCCTATTTTATATTTAACTTTTACACAAGCGGCACCGTTTGGCCCAATACTTTGTATGCCAAACAGGTGGAGTATGCGGCCGTGCTGGCTCAGCCATTTATTGCTCGTTTTACTCAATTGCTTTATCTAAGCCTGGGTGGGCCTGCTTCTGGGTGGCGCGGCGTGAGCAGCCCCCACTTGCTCTTGCTACCGGGGCTGGTCGTCGCCGCCTGGCACGCCATAAAGGCTGATTGGGCGCAGCGGCGGTTACTGTATTTGCTGCCACTGTTTTGGGCTGGTGGACATGTTTTGCTCTATGCCTGGCGGCTGCCAGTCACGTTTCAACACGGCCGTTATCTCATCCCCATCATGCCCATTTGGGTACTTTACGGACTGGCTGGGTGGGTACTAGTACTGTTATATAGTTCGTCAGAAAATCCCCGTACCTTGTGGCTAGTACAACAGGTAGCGCGCCTGTCCTTTACCATCATATTGCTGTTTTTCTTGCTGCAAGGGGCTTTTGCTTTTGCAGCCGATGTAGCCATCGTTGAAGGGGAAATGGTCGCAGTGGCGGGGTGGTTGGCAACTAACACCCCGCCAGACGCCCTCATTGCTTCGCATGATATTGGTGCGATTGGATACTTTGCAGAACGGCCGATCTTAGATTTAGCTGGCCTCATTTCACCAGAGGTGATCCCATTGCTTGAAAGCGAAGATGCCCTCATCCACTATATCCTAAGTAGCGATGCTCAATATCTGGTGACTGCTCCAGGGTGGCCATACACTCAAATTGCAAATCAACCAACAACTGTGCTGCGATTTTCTACAGATTTTGCGCTGACGACAGAACAAGGCTTAAACAACATGGCCGTTTACCAATTGATGGGACCGTAGTCCTAGTACCTGTTTGGATGAAAACTGTTATACTGATTTCACTCCTAGATACATAATACAAATATCCGCATTATCAAATATCAAACCAACCCTAACAAAACGAATTGAGGTAAGAATTTTAGCTGTTCGCAGTACGATGCAAACCATAGAAAATAGTTTGAAGGTCGAAAAACGATTTCTCTGCGCGTTGCTCAAGTAAATCACAATATCGCGGCTCCATTTTCATCAAAGCACTTTTTGTGATTTACATAACACAACATACAAAGCGAGGTAAATAATAATGACAGAACAAACCGAACTACTCATTGTCGATGACCATCCCGTTTTCCGCCAAGGTTTACGCGATGTTTTAGAAACAGATTCCCGCATGAAAGTTATTGGGGAAGCGGCCGATGGTGAGGTTGCCATAGAAATGGCTTATGAAGTGAATCCAGAAGTTATTTTAATGGATATTAACTTGCCCACTATCAATGGATTGCAGGTCACCCGCAAAATTAAGGCGCAATTGCCCGATGTAAAAGTAATCATGATCACGGGGTATGATGATGCCGAGCAGGTGTTCCACGCGATTCGGGCGGGTGCTTCTGCCTACTGCCCCAAAGATATTACGCCTGAGGCATTGATCAATATCATCCATACGGTTCGTGAAGGCAACTATTATGTGGAAGAGAAAACAATGTCCTATGATGAATTGATGAATTGGGTAGAGTCGCGAATCGGCCGTTTTAGCGGCCCGCTGATCAGCGATTCTGAAGATTTGTTTGTACCGTTGTCCCCTCGTGAAATGGAAATTTTGGAGCACGTTACCCGGGGCTTGAGCAATAAAGAGATTGCGTATAAACTAGGGATTAGCCATCAGACGGTTAAAAACCACATGACGGCCATCTTACGTAAGTTACGAGTAGATGATCGTACACAAGCGGCCGTATATGCTTTGCGTCATGGATGGGTGCGTCTCGAAGGCTCTCGCTAATCCAAAGGCATCTTCCGAGTAAGCTCTGCTTGTTATTCCGAAAATGCCTTAAGTAAGCCACAATGCTCACTAAAGTTGTTGTGGCTTACTAAATGCAAGGAAAATAACAAATGGTAGACACAGCCGGAATAGAAAACGAGTTTTCTCTCGCTTCCTTTTTAGAGGAAACGCACAAAGATTACGAGCAAACCCAACGAGACCTCAAAGAAATAGACATTCTGATTAAGCAAAGTGCCGCAGAAGTTGAGCGGCTTGCTCAGAGAAACTCCCAAGTTACCAGTTACACTCGCCAGCTTCAAACAAACTTCGAAACATTGCCCCGCGAAGATATTAAAGAGGCATATGAAGCTCTTAACGACGTACAGCAGCGTCTATTTACCATGCGTGGGCAGCTAGAGAAGTTGCAAAGCGACCAACGCAATCTGGAACGCTTGGCTGAATTTCAAAGAAAAATAATTGAGTTAACTGATGGTACAGCCTCTCTTCCCAGCTCAGGTGGGCGTCGCCGGGCCACGGGTGACCAACCAAATGTTATTCGGGTAATCCAAACCGAAGAAGCTGTGCGGCAAGGCTTGGTACGCAAGATGCACGACAGCGTGGCCTCTTCGATCAGTAACTTCATTTTACAAGCAGAAATCTGCCAACGTTTTTTTGATGTTAATCCTGATCGTGCCCGTACCGAACTAAACGCCCTCAAAAGTTCTGCCGGCTCTACCTTTAGCAACGTAAAAGATTTCATTTTTGATTTACGTCCCATGATGCTTGATGATCTTGGCGTAATTCCCACTTTACGGCGATACGCAGAATCCTTTCAAGAAAAGAACGGTCTTCCGGTGCCTATCACGGTTACTGGCGTTGAGCGTCGTTTAGAAAGCCACATTGAGGTAACAGTGTTCCGCAATGTTCAGGAATTGCTCCAGAACGCCTTAAACCACGCTCAGGCAACCCAAATTCAAATCCAAATAGATATGGCTTCTGAGCAAGTAACGGCCGTAGTCGAAGACAATGGTACTGGATTCAATGTTGAAGATATCTTCAATGGTAACCAAAAAACTATCGGATTATCTACATTGAGAGAAAGAACAGAAATGCTCGGTGGTGAACTAGGCATTCAAAGCAATTTGGGTCAAGGCACAAGAGTAGAATTTTCAATACCTATTGCGGAGGATACGGGCTTCTAGGCCGGGGTGTAATGAAAAGTTGTGTAATGGAAGCAAGAAGCAGAAAATGGGGGGATGAAAAAAGAACTCGATGAAATGCTCAACAGATTGAACCAGTGGGAAGCAGAGAACAAAGATGCCAATTTGACACAAATGGAAGAAGCGATTGATGCTGAGTTAGCTGGAATTAGGCAGCAATTGCTCGCACAAATGGCCAGAGAAGGGAAGGCGGCTAGGGTGGACTGTCCAAACTGCGACCAGCCAATGATGAAAAACGGGAAGAAAACGCGAACGTTACGAACCAAAAACGGCGACAAAGTCACAATTGAAAGGGAGCAAATGAGGTGTCATGAATGTGGGATGACACTTTTTCCCCCTGGATGAAAAACTCAGGTTGCTGAGAGGCGCGTATACGCCGCAAGTGCAAGAGGCCGTAACCCGATTAGGTAGCCGGCTACCCTATGCAGAAGCCCAAGAAGAGTTAGAAATGATGTGGGGCCTCGACATCTCCGTAGCAACCGTACGAGAAATCACGCTGCGAAACGGCCGTCTAGCAGATGAGCTAATTGAAATAGAAAAAGAACATCTGGAAAAGACAGCCCCCAAAGCAATAGCCAAACCAAAGCAACTCATTGTAAGTGCAGATGGGGCAATGGTACAGCTAAGAAATGGCGAATGGCGCGAAGTAAAAACGGTTGCCTTCGGTGAATTTGAGACTATCTGGGATGCTAAAAAACAAGAAGTCGTGACCAAAACAGGCAAGATAAGCTACTTCTCAAGTGCAGATAAGGCAGAGTTGTTTAGCGACAAGGCAATTGTCGAGTGGCAGCGACGGGGTGGGGAGAATGCTGAAAAAGTTGTCGCGGTTAATGATGGTGCTGTCTGGATACAGGGCTTCATCGACTATCATTGCCCCACAGCGACACGCGTGATTGATTTTGCCCATGCCCAAGGGTATATCGCCACGATTGGCAAAGCCCTGTATGGGGCAGAAAGTGACCGTTTCCAACAATGGTATCCCCAGATGTCTAAACAGTTAGGCACAAAAGCACCCCAACGAACGCTGAATGAATTGCGTTTCCTATGGACACAAAACCAAGCCCACCCAGCAGCGGATGAAATAGAAGCAGCGATTCGTTATCTTGAGCGACGTCAAACGATGATAGATTATCCACATTTCAGAAAAAACGGAATTCCCATTGGATCTGGGATAGTAGAGTCTGGGCATAAGGTGGTGATGCAACGACGGATGAAACAGGCTGGGATGCGCTGGGCGGATGAAAACCTCAATCCGATGCTTGCCTTGCGCATGGCAATCTGTAACAAGTGCTGGCGTGCTTCTTGGCAAGCGATTCAGGCTCATTTTCTGGCTACAAAACAGGCGCACCGTCTGCTGGAGAAGGCAGAAGCTCCGCAATCTCAGCTTGTTACTGAAGCAGATGTTGAGAATTTAGAGAAGCTGGCGGATAGGATACCTAGGCGTTCACAAAAGAGGCAGCCGTGGCAAGACCATCGGTGGATTTTTCCTCACAGAGCACGGCCGTTACACAAAATCTAATTACACCCTCTAGGCCGAAAATGCTTGACAGGCTCAATACATAACTGGTACCCTGAAAATGTTGATTCCAAAAGCTACAAGTAATGTTAAGCGTAAGGTACTAGGACTAGGATACAGAGTAACTGGCCAGTAAAAAATCAAGTACCACAATCCTATTGTGATACAGCTTAGAAAAGATTAAGCTAGCAATCGAAAATTCTATTGTAATGTGATTCATATCTGTAAACTGTAAAGGAGGTTTTAACAGATGTTATTCTTACACCGTGAAGATGGTCAAGGCTTGGTTGAATATGCATTGGTATTGGTCCTTGTGGCTGTTGTTGTAATCGCGATTCTGACCCTGCTCGGCCCGCAAATTGGTAATGTTTTTAGCCGCATCGTTAATGGTCTCAATGCCTAATTAGTGGCAATATTAATTTCAAGACATATTAGTTGTTTATTTTGAGACCTGAGCCCTATCTAAAAGATAGGGCTCACTTTTTTTCTGCTGTTCTTGTGACCTCCTGCATTTGCTATACTAGCTTACTAGCTTGCCCTATTGACATTGCTATGGATCATAGTATGATGGTCTAAATTCCCACTATGGGGCATAATATTATGTAGAGATACTAATCCCTTTTCCTCAACTGCAATAATTTCTTGGAGAGAAATCAAACACTGTAGCAAACTTAACAAAGTTCAATAGACAGACATTTTAAGACCCTTTGGATATATAATGGCAGGAAACATTCGCGTACTGATAGTAGATGACCTCCCTGAAACACGGGAAAACGTAAGAAAACTCCTTCAATTTGAATCTGACATAGAAGTCATTGGTCAAGCCGGTACAGGTGAAGAAGCTGTCCAGATGGCCAAAGAACATCAGCCTGACATCATCTTGATGGATATTAATATGCCAGGCATTGATGGCATTGGGGCAAGCCAGCAAATCACAGAATCGGTTCCAACAGTTCAAATAATTATCATGTCGGTGCAGAGTGATCCCAACTATCTGCGCCGAGCCATGATGGCTGGCGCGCGAGATTTTTTGACCAAGCCATTTGGTGGCGACGAGCTGGTTGCAGCAATTCGTCGGGTTCATGATAAGCGCCCAACTGTTAGTGCTGCTCCAGCACGCCAGCCTCGGCAAGTCAGCAATGTCCCAGATGAGCCTATGACTGCTCCTGAGGGAAATTTGATTGCTGTTTATAGCCCAAAAGGCGGTGCCGGTTGCACGACTGTTGCCATTAACCTTGCTGTTGCTTTAGCTCGTAGAGGTCGCAGAACAATTTTAGTTGATGGTAGCCTGCAATTTGGTGATGTCTCTGTCATGCTGAACATGAAAGCAGTGACAAGCATTGCGGATTTAAGTGACCGCGGCAATGAACTCGATCAGGATTTGATTAGTAGCGTTTCACAGGTGCACCGCAGCAACCTAAACGTTTTGTTAGCACCGCCTCGTCCTGAAATGGCTGATGTGGTTACCGAGCAAAATATCAAGCAATTGTTGGCAACCTTAAAGGAGTCTTTTGACTTCATCATCATAGACACAACCTCTTACTTAAGTGAAAAAACTTTAGCCATTCTGGATGTGTCGGACAGAATCGTGCTAATTGCTCAACAGAATTTATCAAGTCTGAAAAATGTGAGCCGATTCTTTGATTTAGCGGAGAGTTTAGAGTACGAGACCCACAAAGTATGGCTATTAATTAACAAAGCAAAAAGTAAGCAAGGAAAAGGTATTTCGGTTCATGATGTGGGCAAAGCCTTAAAGCGGCCGATTTTCGGTACCATTCCTGACGATGAAATAACTGTTAGCGACGCTTCAAATCGAGGCGTGCCGATGGTAATGGGTGAACACCAGAAGAAAGCAATTAGCTTGTCCCTTATTAAGGTTGCAGATCAAATTGCCAAAGAATTGATGGAAGGCAAAGTCCCAGTTGATAATGGTAAAGAAGAGCCTGAAAAACCAAGAGGTCTATTTGGGCGCCTTTTCGGCCGTCGTGAAAGAGCTGGAGGATAAACGTGTCTCTCTTAAAACGTATTGAAAGAAATCAAGAATCATCGACCCAGGCAGAACCTTCAAAATTGCAAGAGTTGAGGGTGAAACGTGCATCTCCAGCGGTAGGTTCTCGTGATGCTTATGTAGATTTAAAAAATCGTATTCAGCAGCGGCTTATTGCTGAACTTGATCCTAGCATGGACATCACGCAAACGGCCGAAGTGCGGATGACAATTCAGGAAATGTTTGAATCAATGCTTGCAGAAGAAAGTATTGTTCTTACACGGAATGAAAAGCGTCGCCTATTTGAAGCAATTGTCGCAGAAATATTGGGTTTTGGTCCGTTGGAGCAATTTTTGCATATGGATGGCGTTACCGAAATTATGGTAAACGGACCCAAGAATGTGTACATTGAGCGTGGCGGGAAGATTCAACGCGTTAATGTAACTTTTGAAGATAACGATCATTTATTGCGCATTATTGATCGCATTGTTGCCCCTTTAGGACGTCGCATTGATGAAGGCTCGCCAATGGTGGATGCACGCTTGCCAGATGGCTCTCGTGTCAATGCCGTTATTCCTCCAATCTCCTTGAATGGTGCTTCCCTAACCATTCGGATTTTCTCCAAGATTCCTTTTACGGTTGAAAATATTATTGAGTTTGGCAGTATCACCGTTGAGGCTGTTGAATTCCTGAAAGCATGTGTCATTTCCAAGCTCAATGTCATGATTTCAGGTGGTACCGGTTCTGGAAAAACCACCTTGCTAAACATTCTTTCAGGCTTTATTCCAGATGAAGAGCGCATTGTAACGATTGAAAATGCAGCGGAATTGCAGCTACGGCAGGATCATGTCGTGACTTTGGAATCTCGGAATGCAAATGTTGAGGGTCGTGGGGCAGTTACAATTCAGGATTTGGTAATCAACTCCTTGCGTATGCGCCCAGATCGTATCATCGTTGGTGAGGTTCGTGGCGGTGAGGCATTAGACATGCTTCAGGCCATGAATACTGGTCATGATGGCAGCTTGGCGACAGGCCATGCCAATAGCCCGAGAGATATGTTATCTCGTCTGGAAACGATGGTTCTGATGGCCGGGATGGATTTGCCGCATCGGGCTATCCGTGAGCAGATTGCTTCAGCAATTCATTTGGTTGTGCATCAGGATCGTATGCGGGATGGTTCTCGAAAGGTTACTTCCATTAGTGAAATTCAGGGCATGGAAGGTGATGTGATTACAACATCCGAAATCTTCCGCTTTGAGCAAACAAATATCGAAAATGGTAAGGTAATTGGCCGGCTACGCCCAACAGGCTTACGGCCGAAATTTATGTGGAAGATACAGGAAGCTGGTATTATGCTACCGCCTTCAATCTTTGGTATTGGTAGCCGTCGTCGTTAACAGGAACTGTAGGATCGATTTCAGAGGAGCGTGTTTATGTCTCCATTGATAATTATTGGTGGTGCTTTTGCTTTGCTATTGATGCTGGGCGCGGGCATTGCAATTGTGGTTACGGGCAATCAAAGTGGCGTTGATGAGCGTTTGGAGCAGTTTGTTGGCACCACAACGGTTGTTGATCTGCCAGAAAGTGATGATGATGTTGCCGATGGGCCAGACGTTGCTGATCGACTTGATAAGGCGTTATCTGGACGCAACTTCTTTGAACCCCTTCGAGAACGTATATCCAGGGCAGACGCAAAATTGCGCGTCAGTGAATATATGATCCTGGTGGTCGTTTCAGGCGTCGTCGCAGGCATTGTGGGTTATTTTTTGCCGCAGCAAAATTCCTGGTTTATTGGCATTATTGCTGCACTGTTGGGTCTTCGGATTCCCCGCTTTTATGTTCAATTATTGGCCAAACGGCGTATGCAGGCCTTTGATGCCCAGCTAAGCGATACGTTAAACCTTTGGGTGAACGCTCTGCGGTCTGGCTATAGCGTTTTGCAAGCGATGGAGGCAATAGCTACAGAGTTGCCACCGCCAGTATCAGTCGAGTTTGAGCGGGTTGTGCAGGAAGTCCGGCTGGGCTTGAGCGTGGAACAGTCATTGGCAAATATGTACCGGCGGGTGCCCAGTGAAGATTTAGATTTGGTTATTACGGCCGTAAATATTCAGCGTGAGGTTGGTGGTAACTTGGCCGAGGTGCTGGATACCATTAGCTTTACCATCCGTGAGCGTGTGCGAATCAAAGGTGAGATTCGCACGCTAACTGCTCAGGGGCGCGTATCTGGCTGGATCATTAGCTTGCTGCCCATTGTTTTGGGATTCATTCTCTTCTTGATTAACCCCGAATATGTATCGGAACTGTGGGTTCGTGAGGATCCGTGGATTTTCCCACAGGTTATCCCTTGTGGCTGGGTAGTGATCGCTTTTAGTGCCATGATGATTGGTGGCGGTGCTTACGCTATTAGTAGAATTGTTGATATTGAGGTTTAACTGCATTTGTTGGATAGCTGGAGGACATTGAAATTATGTCACCATTAATGTTACTAATTATTGTGGTCATTGCCGTATTGTTAATGGCAGGCAGTGTGCTGCTTTTGCGCCGCTCAGAAGATGATCCTTTGACGGTGCGAATTGATGAATTTGCTGCCCGGGAAGAGATTGTTTCCATTGAAGAGATTGAGCTTTCTTTGCCATTTACCGATCGCGTTTTTGTTCCTCTGATCCGGCGAATTAGTGAGTTTTTGGTTCGGTATACGCCCCAACAAACATTGGAAAGCACAACGCGATTACTGGAATTAGCTGGCAATCCAAGAAATATGCGCGCGGCTGACTTTATTGTGATCCGTGGCGTGTTTACCGTGATGCTGGCAGCGTTGGTCTTTTTAATGATGACCCGCATTGGTAATGCGGAGCTTAATAGACGCCTTTTGTATACACTGGGGGCTGCGGTTTTGGGTTGGTTTTTGCCTTGGATGTTGCTGCGTTCTATGGTAGATCGCCGTAAAGAGGCTATCATCAAAAAGTTGCCAGATGCCTTAGATTTGATGACGATTTGTGTGGATGCCGGGTTAACGTTTAATGCTGCCATGCAAAAGGTCGATGAAAAATGGGATGACCCTCTGGCGAATGAATTTGGCCGGGTGATTCATGAAATGCAACTTGGTAAATCGCGTCGCCAATCGTTGCGAGACATGGCTGACCGCATGGATGTGCCGGATGTGACGAGCTTTATTGCGGCCGTTTTGCAAGCAGATCAACTGGGTGTGGGTATTGGTAAAATCTTGCGTATCCAATCGGAGCAGATGCGTGTGCGGCGGCGGCAGCGCGCCGAAGAAAAAGCGCAGCAAGCCCCGGTGAAGATGCTGTTCCCAATGGTTTTCCTCATCTTCCCGTCGATCTTTGTTGTTTTATTGGGACCAGCCGGTTTCCAGGTATTGCGTAACGATTCTTTAAGTGGCATTACCGGATAATTGTTCTTATTGACCTTCAAATGAAGGTGTAGCTAACTGGTTGATTAACAATCTTAAAAAAGGTCAAGCAGTCGTTGACTGAAAAGACTCATCTGCCAGCCTTGACCTGGCGTAATCGTGCTAGAGGGTTGGCAGATTCCCTCCTCAATTTTGTTTTCCCGCCTGTCTGTGGTGCTTGCAAAAAAGCAGGTGCCTTATTGTGTGAAGCGTGTCACGCCCAACTACAGTGGGTGCATTCGCCGCTTTGTAATCGGTGCGGCCGTCCCACTTCTCGCGCTACCGATTGCTGTGCTGTGTGCCAGGAACGGCCGTTACCCCTCAACCAAATTCGTGCGGCCGTCCTTTTTGCCCATCCCGTCTCCAAATTAATACATAATTTGAAATACAATGGGGCCTTTGGTTTATCTAAACCGTTGGCACAGCTAATGAGTGATGCTTGGGCAGAATGGCGGATGCCAATAGACTTGGTGCTGCCCATACCGCTTCATGTCGAGCGAGAACGTAAAAGAGGATATAATCAGTCGACCTTGCTGATGCACGACTTTTGCCGATTTGTTGGTTTGCCTTATTCAGAAGATGGTTTGCAAAGAACCCGTTTTACGACGCCGCAAGTCGGTTTAACGGCCGTTCAACGGCTGGAAAATGTACAGGATGCCTTTGCTACCCAGGTCGATGTTGTTGGTAAACATATTTTGCTCATCGACGATGTCTGTACTACCGGAGCGACAATGGCGTCTGCCGCCACTGCCCTGCTAAACAACGGGGCCAAGTCGGTATCCGGTTATTGTGTAGCTCGTGCAATTTAGCATGGCTTCACAAGAGATTATTCACTTTAGTTATCACACTATTTCTCATATGATAGAAATGTAACAACCTCTAAACAAAGGGAGATTAGACAATGGAACTATCAGTTAACGGCCGTAACATGGAAGTCACCACAAGATTACGCAACTACGTAGAGAAGAAAACAGGAAAACTTGATAGATATATGCCCAATCTGGCCGAAATACACGTTGACCTTTCTGAAACCAACGCCCGCAACGTGGTAGAACGGCAAGTCGCTCAGATAACCATTCGAGACAACCGAGGCACCATATTGCGCGCAGAAGAGCGCAGTAACGATATGTTTGCTTCTGTAGATGCGGTAGTAGATAAACTGTATCGTCAGATTAGTCGCTATCGTGGTAAGCGGCGGCGTAAATGGCGTGGCAACGGGAATAACGAGGAATTGATTGTTGGCGATCCGCTTCCGTTTGAAGAAGAAACGGCGGATTCCGACGAGCCATCCATTGTGCGAACCAAGCGGTTTACGATGCGCCCCATGTCTGCCGATGAGGCGGTAGACCAAATTGAGCTGCTAGGCCACGATTTCTTTGTATTCTTCAATGCAGACGAGCAGGCCGTGAACGTGCTGTACAGGCGGCGGGATAATAATTACGGTTTGCTGCAGCCAGACATGGATTAAGTGATTACATTTAATTTGCCCGGAAACATTGTTTTCGGGCAGATTCTTTTCCCCTAAATTTCCAATGACAACACCCCACATATTAGTCGTTTGTACTGCCAATATTTGCCGATCCCCTGTGGCAGAGGTGCTGCTGCGCAATAAATTGAACGCGACGAACCCCAATGGCTGGATTGTTTCCTCTGCCGGTACGTGGGCAGCAAAAGGGAATACGGCCGCACAGCACAGCATTGCCCTCATGACAGAGCGTCAGTTGGATATTTTGCACCACCGTTCCCAGCCGGTTAAGGAACGGTTGATGCGGCAAGTAGATTTGGTTTTGTGTATGGAAACTGACCATGTGCGCACGCTGAAGCGGGCTTATCCTGGTCATGCAGACAAAATTTACACCTTGCGGCAAATGATCATGAAGCGGGGGAGCGTTAAAGACCCGTATGGTGGCTCTCGCAAACAATATGAGCGCATGGTAGCTGAGGTAGAAGAGTTAATTGAAAAAGGACTACCGCGTATTCAAGCATTGGCGCGCGAAAACTTCTTGAAAAGAGGCAAGGATGGATAGAGCGGAACTGGTTACCTATTTGGACGATTATCTGCACATTGGCGAGATTGCCGATTACGGGCCGCAAGGGTTGCAGGTAGAAACGGCCAATACAGAAGTGCAGCGCATTGCGCTTGCCGTTGACGTGTCGCCGAGGATTATTGAAACGGCCGTTTCCTACCAAGCAGACATGCTTTTGGTGCATCATGGTGTTTTGTGGCGGCAAGTCGAGCGGATTGCTGGCCCATTAGGCGAGCGCGTGCGACAAATGATGGCACATGGCCTGAACCTGTACGCCGCCCATCTACCTTTAGATGCCCATCCAGAGGTAGGCAACAATGCCGTCCTGGCCAAAATGATTGGCGTTACTGACGTGGAGTGGTGGTGTTCCCCCACAAACATACCCATTGCAGTGGTGGGCAATGTGCCCACCCAGCCAAGCCTGAACGAGTTGGTCGAGCAAGTGAACAGTCGGCTAAATACCAATGCCTATGTGCTGGCACATGGCCCAGCGAAGGTGCAACGGCTGGCGGTTCTTTCTGGCTTTGGTGCAGACAAGGTGGCTGAGGCCCAAGCGTTGGGTGCCGATACTTTCTTGACGGGCGAAACATCCCATGCCAACTATTGGGCGGCTGCTGATTTTGGGATAAACGTAATTTTTGCCGGGCATTACGCCACAGAAACCGTGGGCGTACAGGCCTTGGGTGCCCATCTCACCGAAAAATTTGGCATAGAAACGCGCTTTTTTGATTTTCCCACAAAAATGTAAATGGTTGATGGTGGTTAATGGCTAGTGCTTGAAGGACTAGAACCTAGCCACAAGCCACTAACAGCTAACCACTTTTCCCAAAAACAAGGAGAGTTTTGTGACTGACAAAGCAATTGCTTGGATTGATGATGAAATTGCTGCGCTGAAATCTGCGGGCTTGTTTAACCGTATTCGCACCATTGAGTCGCCGATGGATGGGCATGTAACCATTGACGGCCGTTCCTTGCTTAACTTTTGTGCCAATAACTATTTAGGTTTGGCGAATCATCCCCGATTGCGAACGGCCGTTCAACAGGCCGTTGAAAAATATGGGGTAGGGCCAGGCGCGGTGCGCACCATTGCTGGAACCATGTCGCTGCATATTGAGCTAGAGCAGAAGCTGGCCGCTTTCAAGGGGGCAGAGGCCTGCATCACGCTGCAAAGCGGCTTCACGGCCAATTTAGCGACCATTCCCGCCCTTGTGGGGCGCGGCGACGTCATTTTTTCGGATGAACTGAACCACGCCAGTATTATTGATGGCTCGCGGCTCAGTCGGGCCAAAATTGTGCGCTACAACCACAACGATGTGGACGATTTACGCCAAAAGATTGCCGAGACAACCGAATACGGCCGTCGCCTCATTGTCACCGACGGCGTGTTTAGCATGGATGGCGACATTGCTCCGCTAGACAAAATATGTGAAGTGGCGGAAGAACACGACATTTTGCTGATGGTAGACGATGCTCATGGGGAAGGCGTGTTGGGCAACGGCGGACGCGGCATTGTAGATCATTTTGGTTTGCATGGCCGTGTAGATGTTGAAGTTGGCACCCTTAGCAAGGCATTTGGCGTGATGGGCGGTTTGGTAGCTGGTAAACAACCGATTATCGACTGGCTGCGGCAGCGGGGACGGCCGTTCCTCTTTTCCAGTGCCCTCACCGTGCCAGATACGGCCGCTTGCCTGGCCGCTGTGGAGCTACTTCAGGAATCTACGGAGTTAGTGGATCGCTTGTGGAGCAATGCTGCCCTCTTCAAAAAAGAGATGCAGAACATGGGCTTTGATACCGGCGTTACCCAAACGCCCATTGTGCCTGTCATGCTAGGGGAAGCGACGCTTGCTCAAAAATTCAGCCAGCGCTTGTTTGATGAAGGCGTGTTTGCCATGGCCATTGGCTTCCCCACCGTACCGCGCGGCAAAGCCCGCATTCGCGTGATGAATTCGGCTGCGCATAGTCATGATGATTTGGAACAAGCCTTGGATGTATTTAATCGGGTTGGCAAAGAGCTTGGGGTAATATAGTTAATAACTTGTCAGGTTCAGGCGCATCGGGCCTGACAGGTTTTTCTAAACGTTCATGCTGCGAATGCGAAGGGTTTGCAGAAACTTTTCCCGTAAGTCAGCGTACGTAAGCAGCTTTTGAAAGATGGAGGGGTATCGTGAGCCAATATCTTCCCCCTTGCAAGCCGAATCAGCTACCTGTACCAACCACTCATAATCCGTGGGAACAAGCGTGCTGCCGTAACCCTGTGCCTTTTCCAGAAGGTCTAAAAATAAATCTCCTGCTTCTGGCCACGCATTGAGTTGCTGCAGTTCATGCCGCAAGGTTTGAACCCCAATGTCGTTCCCAGGTTGGCCGTTGGGGGTTGTATTGAGGTTTATCTGCTCAGATTCAAATGGCTTGGCAATATGCCAAAATCCAGTCTCTGTAAAATGGCTCACCTGTTTTGGCTCCCGTTGCCCATATTGCCTGGGCAGTTTAAACATTTTCTAAACATTTTGGCTTCATTGATCGGACGTGTACTGCATACTATAGCAGAGAAGGGGTAGCCAAGGGCATAGGAATCCTGGGCTAAATACCCATTCGCTGAAAAAAGGTGCATTCGGATTAGCGAATGGGCTCCTTGGTTCTTAAACTTTGAATTTTTGACCAAGCTCAGGCACCGCTACGTTTTCAAATTGCTGTTCCTGTTGCAAAGCATCGGCGAGGGCCAACGAGGCTTCTTCTTCCCCATGAACGATGAAGGTGTGAAACGGCCGTTTCTTTAAATGCCCTGTCCATTCCAACAACTCCGCACGATCGGCGTGTGCACTCAGGCCATTAATGGTGGCGACCTCTGCTTTCAGCTCATACTCCTCACCAAAAATGCGAATCTTTGCCTTCTTTTCCACAATGCGCCGCCCAAGCGTATGGGGGGCTTGCCAGCCCACAATCAAAATGGTGTTGCGTGGGTCTTCCACATTGTTTTTCAGGTGGTGCAAAATGCGTCCCGCCTCTGCCATGCCGCTGGCACTGATGATCACAGCCGGTTCGCGTAAGAAGTTCAGCTCTTTAGATTCACTGGTAGAGCGTGTGTAGCGCATCATGTCAAACCCAAAGGGATCATTATGCCGATCCCCAGCCAAAAATTCATGGGTTTCCTCATCATACGCTTCCGGGTGCAAGCGGTAGATGCCAGTTGCGTCGATGGCTAGGGGACTGTCCACATAGATTGGTAAATTGGGCGAGATGTCACGCGCTTCTACAAGCTGGTGCAGGCGGTAAACCAACTCCTGGGTGCGCCCAACCGCAAAAGCAGGAACAATCAACTTGCCAGAACGCTTGCACGTTTTATTGACGATTTGCTCTAGCTTGTTTTTTGCTTCATCCAGTTCCGCATGGTACCGGTTGCCGTAGGTGCTTTCTATGAGCAGCACATCGGCTTCTTCCAAAAAGGTGGGGTCGCGCAAAATGGGGCGGTTGGGGCGACCAATATCGCCGCTAAACACCAGCCGGACATCACGCTTTTCTTCCTGGTCAACAATGTCCAGAGCTACAATGGCAGAGCCGAGAATATGCCCGGCGTCGTAAAAGGTGAGGTTAATGTTGGGGGTGAGTTTGTACGGCCGTTCATACCCAATGCCAATAAAGTGTTTCAGGCTCTCAACCGCGTCGCTTATGGTGTAGATGGGTTCCACTGGCGGTAAATTTTGCCGTTGCCGCTTCTTGTTCACATATTCAATATCGTATTGCTGGATTTTGGCACTGTCGCGCAGCATAATGGCGCACAAATCGCGCGTGGCGTATGTGCAAATAATGTCTCCCGTAAAGCCGCTTTTGACCAGATTAGGAATGTTGCCGCTGTGGTCGATATGGGCATGAGAAAGCACCAGCACATCAACTTCATTTGCGTTAAATGGCAGATTTTGGTTGCGGCTATAGCTTTCTTTGCGAGAACCCTGGTACAGACCGCAATCAAGCAAGATTTTGAGGCCGTTGACCTCTACCAAATGTTGTGAACCGGTAACGGTACGCACCGCGCCGTGAAACGTAATCTCCATCTTTTTCTCCTTTTGTTTGCCACAGAGGCCACAGAAGATTTAGAGAATTGGTTTATGTTCTGGGTAAATCTCTAATCTCGGTGGCTTTTTAGGTTTTACGCAGGACAGCTAGAATCGCTTTGCCATAAGTTTTGCAGCGCCACGCACCCACCTCATCTAGTTGGGCCAACTCGGCTTCTGTTTTTGGGTTGCGCAAGGCAATTGCCCACAGGGCATCTTTGCTGATGATGACATCAGACTCAACGCCGCGCTGGCTGGCAGTCTGTTTGCGCCAGGTGTGGAGCTTGTCGAATCGGTTTATGGCAGCGTCTGGCGGCCGCTCTGTGCGTTTGGGGAAGGGGGGATGCGGGGCATGCAGCCCGTTGGCGATGGTGTTGAGTATCTGACGGCCGTACCGCCGCGTTTGCCCAGCTGACATGCCATATACATCCCGCAGGGCAGGGATGCTAGACGGCAACGTTTGCGCCAATTCCAGCAAGGTTCGGTCGTTGAAAATCTTGAACAACGGCCGATTTTTGTCGCGCGCTTCCTTGTCCCGGTAAATTGCCAGGGCACGCAGCACGGCCTGCTGCTGTCGGGTTAAATCATAAGCCCCGCTGATCGACCAAAAGTCGTTGTCGGGATCAAAGGTATTGTCGCTTAGCTTCACATGGGTCTGCTCGGCGAACGTTTCGGAGGCTTCATCCAGCCGGCCTGCTGCTTGCAGCTCTTGGTCCAGGTGGTCACGTAGCTGTAACAGGTAGTGGGTGTCTAGCTGGGCATAGGTGCGTTGTTCAGGGGATAACGGCCGTCTGCACCAGTTCGATTTTTGATACCGCTTATCTAGCTTAATGTTGTAAACCGTTTCAATCATGCTAGCCAGGCCATACCGCTGGTAACCCAAAATGCGGGCTGCCCACATCGTATCGAACAGATTTTGGAGCTGCCAATCAAATTGCCGCTTTAGCAATATCAGATCATATTCCGCTGCGTGGAAGACCTTCTCGACCTGGGGATTTTGGATGATTTTACCCAGGCCAGATAAATTTGTGACGCTGAGCGGATCGACAATGTAATCTTGATGGGGGATGCTGATTTGGATGAGGCATACCTCTTCACGATAGGCGTGCATGCTGTTGGCTTCCAAATCAATAGCCAGGCGTGGCTCTGCTTGCAGTCGTTCTAAACAAGGTTGCCAATCGGGCTGCGTTGTAATGAGTTTATGTGGCGGTAAATTCACAAAAAGATGCTCCAGCTTGCGGTAGTGGTCAGGAAATTTGGACACTCATTATAGCAGTTTGGTCAAGTTCACGATTAAGAAAGAATAGTCTTTTCATACCATTCCCAAAATCGCTGCACCCCCTCTGCCACTGAAATTTGGGGGTTGTAATTTAGCAATTGGCGTGCTTTGCTGATGTCTGCCTGATTTTTTACAAAGTCTGCTGCCAGGCGCGGTTTGTGTACCACGTTGGCGGGCCGTCCACCCAATCTTTCTATCATCTGCACAAACTCTTTCAGCAGGGTGGGTTCGCCACGCCCCAGATTGATGATTTCATAACCAAGTGGCCTGTCTAGCGCAGCCATCACACCATCGGTAATGTCATCCACAAAGGTCCAGTCGCGGTACATTTGGCCGCCATCGTACAGAGGAATTTGTATGCCTTTAGCGACGCTTTCTGCCACCAGGTAGGCCATCATGTCGGGACGGCCGTTTGGCCCATAGACGGTGAAAAAGCGAACGGCCGTAAAATTCAGCCCGTACAGATGGTGATACGCATGGCCCAGCATCTCGGCAGCGCGTTTGGCAGATGCGTATGGCTGTAAGGGGCGGTCGCACGGGTCTGTTTCCACAAACGGAATTTGCGTGGTGTTGCCATACACGGAAGAGGTGGAGGCCATGACAAAATTTTGCACGCCGCCAACCGCGCGGGCTGCGTCCAGTAGATTTTGGGTACCGTTTAGGTTTACCTGCACGTATAAATCCGGGTGCAGCACCGCGTTGCGTACCCCTGCCATTGCTGCCAGATGGGCAACTGCATCAAATTTTTCGGTTTCAAACAGATCAAACATTGCCTGCCGCTGGCGTACATCTTGCTCTACCATGCGGAAGTTGGGGTAAGCTGTTAGCCTGGCTTCGTTGGCGCGCTTTTTGGCGGGGTCGTAATAATCATTGAAGTTGTCTAGCCCCATAACGGTATCGCCCCGTTTGGCTAACTTTTCGGCAAGATTGCTGCCGATGAATCCGGCTGCGCCGGTGACGAGTATTTTCATATTGGTTTTCAAGGGGATTGGAGACTGGTTGGTCTCTAATCTCTAAAATTGTGACGGCCGTACATCCTTCACCATGAGCTGCAAATTGCGCCGGCCGCGCCACTCGTTGACGCTGATGCCATACACCAGATCGATTGTTTGCGGCAAGTGGCTGGCCCACTCTCCCTGCCGGAAGGCAATCGCCCCAATTTCGCGGTAGCCGTTCATGCTGTCTGCGCTGAGGGTAAGCTGCAAATGGGCACCCTTTTGCCCGACGGCACGATGGTGAATTACCTCTACGCCTCGGCTCAAAAAGATGGGCTGGGGATTGGCTGCACCGGTTGGCTCTAACTGCTGAAAATGCTCAAACAGTGCCCAATCTACATCCTCCAGCGCAATTTCAGCGTCGATGGTGAGCGTGGGAATTAGCTCCACATCTTGCAGCTTGCGTTCCGCCACTTCAGCAATGCGATTGAGAAATTCAGGTAGATTGCCGTTGCGAACGGTAAACCCTGCTGCCTGGGCATGACCGCCGTGGCGCACCAGCAAGTCCGCTACCTCGTCCAGCGCGTCAGTGATGTGAAACTGATCGATCGAACGGCAAGACCCACGACTTTCTTCTTCCCCTTGCTCGATGACGATAGCCGGACGGTAATGCTTTTCCGCCAGACGGCTAGCCACCAGCCCCACGACGCCAGATTTGAATGACGTGTCGGCCGCGATGAGAATGGCACTGTCTGGCTCCACCATGCTTTCAGCCTTCTCGCTGAGTTCTGCGGTGAGTTTTTGTCGCTCGCGGTTTAGACCATCTAGCTGGCGGGCAAAGTAATCGGCCACTTCGGCTTCCTTGACGGCAAGAAGGCGGGCGGCGGCATAGGCACTATCCAAACGGCCCGCCGCGTTAATGCGCGGGCCAATACCAAAGGCGATGGATTCGGCCGTGAGGTTGCCGGGGGTGAGGCGTGCCGTGCGAGAAATGGCGGCGATGCCCGCACGCTTGGAGTTGTTGAGTGATTTTAGCCCGTCAATTACCAGTTTGCGGTTTTCTTTGAGCAGCGGAGCCAGATCAGCGACGGTGCCGATGGCTACGAGATCGAGCAAATCTGCTTCCTCAAAGTTGGCCTGGTCTGGGCGCGATTGTTTGAGGGCTTGGGCCAGTTTGAAGGCGATGCCTACGCCAGCGAGCATGTCGTCTGGGTAAGTTGAATCTGGGCGTTTGGGGTTGATAACGGCCGTTCCTGGCGGCATCTTTGGCCCCAAGCTGTGGTGGTCGGTAACAATCACATCCAGACCGAGCTGGTTGGCGTGTTCCACCTCAAACACAGAGCGAATGCCGCAATCGACAGTGATAACGAGGCTGACGCCTTTCTCTTTCAGCCAGGTGAGTGCCTCGGTATTGAGACCATATCCTTCATCGACGCGGTTGGGGATGTACGGCCGTACCAAATCATGCTCAATGCCAAAACTACGCAGGGCCTGCGTCAGCAGCACCGTGCTGGTAACGCCGTCGGCATCAAAATCGCCATAAACGGCAATCTGTTCTTCATTATCAATTGCTTGCTCGATTCGGGCGACTGCCTTGTCCATATCTGGCAGCAAAAATGGGTCTGTGGATTCCAGGTACCGCCCTTCTAAAAAGGCTTGGACATCGGCTGGCTCAATGATGCCTCGGTTGTACAAAACCTGGAGCATGACAGGATGGATATGGCCAAATTTTTCTTGAATGTGGTCCGGCACGCGGGGGGCAACTTGCCAGATGCTTTTACGCAATGTTGTGGGTCGGTTCATAGCTCCGAATGGTAACACGGAGCGGGGGGGCTTGCCAGTGGAGAGAGAGATTAGAGACTGGAGACTGGAGATTGATCAATCTCTAATCTCCAATCTCCAATTTACTTACTCAAGGGGCATTTCATCTGTGGAATCTGGATGTGACCAGAGGCCGTGAACGATGGTACCGTCGATACGGCCGTGTGTGTAGGTACCATGTCCGCGCAGCCAAATGCTCCCGGTTCCAGAGGCGTATAGGTCAATATCACGCCCGTGCAGAACCACCTTTACATGATCTGCATCTTCCAGGTGGAAGGAACCGTGGAAGCCAACCCATTTGACCCAGCCGTTGGGCAACTCAATTTTGCGCCCCACGCCCGTCACTTCTGGGGTGTCGGTTTGGCCACCGTCGTAATAGTAGAGGACACCATTGCCGTTGATATGCAGGCGGTCAATGTTCCCTTTTAGCCCGGCGGTGCCGCTGCCGTGAGCTTCTACCCAGCCTGTGCCTGTGGCGGTGTCGGCAGAAACGGCCGTTACTACAAACAAGCTACCCAGCAACATCATTACAATCCAAACTGACTTCTTTTTCAACAAACTTTGCAACATTTTCGTCTCCTTGTGGCGGCAAACGCTGGCTAACCTTGCGAACGCTTGCGATATGTTCTCGGCTTAGCCGAGAAGTTGTTGATGAGTGGGAGATTAACGGCCGTTTTGCAGGAAAATGTTGTTGGGGTGTAAAAAGTTTGTAAATCAAGATCAGTAAAATTGTTGACATTCGCAACTGTTTTCTGTATTGTTTCCCCACGATGAACGATTGGCTAAACATGATTTACGCACCTGCACCTACTAGCCCCGTTGCCAAGGCAGCGGGCGGCTGGCGTTTGTCACATAATCAGCACATCAATTTCCTCACCTAACCATCACCTGATTTGCAACTGTGAAAATGCTTTGCCCCGTGTCTGCCCGGCACGGGGCTTTTTTTGTGTCGGAGACTGGTGAATGGAATTTATTATTTGCCACAGAGAACACAGAGTTTTAAGAGAATTTCCTCTTTTTCCTCTGTGACCTCTGTGGCTGCCCTGAGGGGCTAAGGTTTTTTAAAAATGAGAATGAGTCGGTTGATGAATGAAACGCTGCGGGAGGCTCCGGCAGCGACAGAAGTGAAAGGACATGAGCTGCTGCTGCGG
The DNA here is from genome assembly GCF_965223285.1 of Candidatus Leptofilum sp. Lineage (GTDB taxonomy): Bacteria > Chloroflexota > Anaerolineae > Promineifilales > Promineifilaceae > Leptofilum. Next base: position 4,672,938 of record NZ_OZ244997.1, read on the forward strand.
GCAGGGTTTGTGCGGCAGGTGGCGGCCGGTGTGTTTAGCTATTTGCATTTAGGGCAGCGCACGCTGCAAAAACTGGAAGCCATCATGCGGCAAGAGATGGACGCGCTCGGCGGGCAAGAGATTAAGATGCCGATTGTGCATCCGGCGGCACTGTGGCAAGCATCGGGGCGATGGTATGAGATTGATGCGGAACTGGGGCGGCTGGTAGATAGAAACGGCCGTTCCCTCACCCTGGCCCTCTCCCACGAAGAAACGCTGGCCGAGCTGGCCCGGCAGGAAATCCAGTCGTACCGGCAGCTGCCGCAGATGGCGTACCACATCCAAACCAAATGGCGCGACGACCCGCGGCCGCGCGCTGGGCTAATTCGCGGCCGCGAATTTACCATGCTAGATAGCTACAGCCTGGATGCAGACGACGCCGGGCTGGATGAACAGTATCAGGCGCACTTCGATGTGTACCTCCGCATTTTTGCCCGCGTGGGGCTGCCGGTGCTGGCAGTGGAGGCGGATGTAGGTATGATGGGCGGCACGCTGGCACACGAATTTATGTACCTGACGCCGATTGGGGAGGATACGCTGCTGCTGTGTGATGGTTGTGGCTATCAAGCCAATCGTCAGGTAGCAACTTTCCGTAAGCCAGAAAAAATTCGCGGCACGGAATCGGCTAACTTTATAGTTGAACTGGTTGATGGGGAAGAGACGGTTGAGCAGGTGGTAACGGCCGTTTTCCCGGCAGGCCATCTAGTAAACGAGACCAAACTCACACATCTGCTCAAGGCGCAGCGGCTGCGTCCGACCACCGGGCAAGGCAGTGGACTATGGGTTTTGGACGATGCCATTGATCCCAAAATGTGGGGTGCCAAGGTGGACAAAGTGGGCGACATTACCGCCGCGCAGGAAAGCGACGCCTGCGCCAACTGCGGCCAGCCGCTGCGCATGGTGCGGGCGGTGGAGGTGGCCAACATCTTCAAGCTGGGTACACGCTACAGCAGCACGATGGACGCTACCTTTGTGGATGAGCAGAACGAAGCGCGCCCAATTGTGATGGGCTGCTACGGCATAGGCGTGACGCGGCTGCTGGCTTGCCTGGCGGAGCATCATCAGGACGAGGCAGGGTTGGTTTGGCCAGCCGCCATCGCGCCGTACCAGGTGCATCTGTTGGCGCTGCGAGGTGGGGAGGATACGGCCGTTTCTCTCTACCAAAATCTGCAACAAGCAGGCATTGAGGTGTTGTTTGACGACCGAGATGTGCGGCCAGGGGTGAAGTTCAACGATGCAGACCTCATCGGGCTGCCGCTGCGCCTGACGGTGGGCCAACGGTCGCTGGCGGCTGGTGGCGTGGAGGTGAAGGAGAGAGCTGGTGGTGAAACGGCCGTTATTCCTCTGGACGATCTCCTCAAACACGTGACCAAGCGGCTGGCCGAACAATAGATTTTTATCCGCAGATTGACACAGATTAGCGCAGATTTTTGATGCGACAAAACCAATCTGCGTTAATCTGCGAAATCTGCGGATTATTTCATAAGAGTAGAGCGGCTTCGACGGCAAGCTGGAAGAGTCGGGCGCGGGTGGAGCTTTCTTTTTGCCAGTTACGATTGTCCCACTCATCCCCAGTCAAATCGTCGCCGCCGTAGAGCAGTTGCCCAAACCGCACCGCGCGAAACTGTGCGATGGCAAAAAAGGCAGCAGATTCCATCTCGACCACATGGCATCCTTCCTCACGACGACGGGCAATGCGCGTGGGCGTTTCTCGGTAGACGGCATCGGTCGTCCACGTTTTGCCCACAACGTACGGAACGTGATGTTTTTGCAACGCTTGCTCAATGGCTTGCACTGCGTCTGGGTGGGCGGCAACTTCCCGGCTCGGAGGCAGGTAGTGGTAGGAGGTGCCTTCATCCCGAACGGCCGTTGCCGGGACCACCACATGCCCCAGCCCAAGCTCGCTATCCAGCACGCCGCAGCCGCCGCAGGCAATAAAGTCGCGGCAGCCTAGAGCGATTAGCTCTTCCAAAAATGCACCCGCCAGCGGTGCGCCCACGCCGGGGTGCAGCACGGCAATCCGCTCGCCCTCAACTTTCATCTCGTACACTGGGTTTTTGCCGATTTCTGAACCAAGCTGATAGATGATCTGGAGACGGCCGTCTTCATGCATCTGCTTCAGCACGTCCTGAAAAAAGCAGAGAACACAGCGCCGGGGAATATCAATTGGCTTCAGCACTGCCTGTGGATCAATAAAGGCACTGTTGTCAGGGTCAAATTCAAGGATTGGGTAAGGTTTCTGGTTCATGATCAATTCTCTGTGGCTTATATTTTTCGTAAACGATCAGACTTTTGAAGTCTCTACGCCTGGAAATTACTGTGATTGAAGTCAAAAACTTCAAAAGTCTCTATGCAGACTGGCCGGTTACTGTTTTCTACGGATTGGGCATGAGCTTGAGGCTGCGACGGCCGTTTATCAACAAAATTCCGCTGCCGATAAACACCATGCCCAGCATCATCCATACCGTTATCGTCTCATTAAGCCACAGCACGCCAGTGATGGCCGCCACCACAGGGATGACATAGCTGGTTAATGAAAAAGCGGTGGCACCAAACCGCTTGGTGACGTGGAAAGCAAGGATTTGGGCCGAGAATGCCCCTATCAACGTTGCGTAAACCAACGAGAACCAGCCGCTGCTGGTCACCTGAGACAAATCGAAGCCCCGCAAAAGCACAGCAATGGGCATGACTGTTAAACCGGCGATTGTAAGGCGAACGGCCGTTACGTCAAACGCACTGAACTGCTGCATTTGTCGTCGAATCAAAATCGTCCCTGCCGTCTCAAACAGCATGGCCGAGATGACTAACGCGTAACCAATCGGGCTACCCTGGGCAATATCGGGTAGCCCGCTTTCGCCGCGTAGCACAATCAGGGCAGCACCACCCAAAGCCAGAAACACGCCCAGCAGCTTGCGCAGATTCATTTGTTCATCGGGCAGAAAAAAGTGGGCAGCAATCGTAATGTATGCAGGTGCGGTTGTAATGAGCAACGCTGTGATGCCGCTGGATTGGTAGGTAAGCGAACTGACGATTGCCGTCATCGGAATGGCCGTGCTGACGATGCCAAGAAAGGTAGCATAAAGCCACAGCCTGCGGTCGGTGGGCAATTTGCGGCGGCTGGAGAAGGTGTAAACTGCGACAAAAGCCAGGCTGGCCAGCAGCAGCCGCACGCCCACAAATACCACCGGATCGAATTGTCCCACGCCAACGCGCATGACGACGAGATTCGTCCCCCACAAAAAGCCCAGCAGACCCACGTAGGGAAATGCTTTCGTATGCATAAGCGTGGAATGATAACGGGTTAGAGGGGATTTGTCAGGGGGAGATTATTTGGCTCAGGATTTACGCAGTGAAGACTACAAAAGTCCTACTCTCTCTGGAATTAGCACCACTAGGCCCAAGACTTTTGTAGTCTGGTTAGAGCAAATGTGTAAGTCTTATTGGTTGTTTTTTTTAGAGAAATAGCTGCGAACTTTTTGTAAGAATGATTGGGGTGCTTTGCTCGCATCGCGGCGGAATCGTTTCTCCCACCAGCCAGAGCCACCGCCGGAAACGGGTTCCCAACCATCTTGCCGCAGCTTGTTCATCAGGTCCTGGTGGACATTTACATGGGCGGCATTGCCTGAATCTGGCACGCCTTCGGCTATGCGACCAAAAGGAATTTCATTGGATTTACCAGCCGCGTAACGGCCGTTTACACCCTTTGCCTCTGCTTCAAACCACAACAAACCATAGTTCAAACCGGCATGTTCGCTGCCGCCCACATTGTGGTACGTTCTAAAAACGATGGTGCAATAATCCCATTTACTTGGTTCCATTGGCACTGCCTTTTATTGATAGTGATGCTCTATGTTCTACACCGCATCTTAGATACCTACCTTCAAGCTGTCAATACACTGTACAAGGATTTTTACTTGCTTACCCTGACAATTGACGTGCTGTGCATCTGCATTGGCGTTCGCAGAAATTAGTCACAATCAGTGAAAAAGATAAGAGGCTGGAGATTCCCCAGCCTCTTACTGTTTATGGCTGTGCAAAAAGGTTTCGCATCTGCAAACTGGTTGTTTTAGGGCATCATTAAGACAGGTTCGATGTGTTCCATGGCCCAGTCGATCTCTTCTTTGCTGATGACCAGTGGCGGAGCAAAGCGGATGACGTTTTCGTGCGTTTCTTTGCACAAAATGCCGCGTTCTTGCAGTGTCTCGCAGAAGCGACGCGAGCGCGTGTGCAGTTCCACACCAATGAACAACCCTTTGCCGCGCACTTCTTTGATGTGGTCACTTTCTACACGCTGCAAGCGGCCTTTGAAATATTCGCCTAGCTCACGAGAACGTTCCACCAGATCGCCGTCCACCAATGCGTTAAGTGCGGCACGCCCAACGGCTGCTCCCAATGGATTTCCGCCAAACGTGCTGCCGTGGTCGCCGGGATGGAACAAGCCCAACACGTTGCGGTCGCTTAACACAGCAGAAACCGGGTAAAAGCCGCCGCTTAGCGCCTTGCCGACGATGGTGACATCTGGCTTCACCCCCTCATGATCACAGGCAAACAGTTTGCCCGTACGGCCGAATCCCGTTTGAATCTCATCTGCCACAAAAAGTACATTGTGTCGCTGGCAAATGTCGTATGCTTCTTTGATGAACCCTGCCGGTGGGATGATGACACCCCCTTCACCCTGGATAGGCTCGAAGAGAAAGCCAACGGTGTTGGGTGTAATGGCCGCTTCAAGGGCAGCCGCATCACCGTAAGGAATCATCACAAAGCCGGGGGCAAAGGGGCCAAAATTATGTTTGTAGCTCTCTTCGCTGGAGAAGCCAATAATGGTGGTGGTACGGCCGTGGAAGTTGCCTTCGCAAACGATAATTTCTGCCTGGTTGGCGGGCACATTTTTGGTTTCGTAGCCCCACTTACGTACGGCTTTAACGGCCGTTTCTACTGCTTCGGCCCCGGTGTTCATAGGCAATGCCATTTCGTAGTTGGTTAGATCGCACAGCTCTTTGAGGAACGGCCCCATCTGGTCGTTGCGAAACGCGCGTGAGGTGAGGGTGACTTTATGCATTTGTTCGGTGGCTGCGGCCAAAATGCCAGGATGGCAATGGCCCTGGTTTACAGCCGAATATGCTGCCAGGCAATCCAGATACTTTTTGCCATCTACATCATACACCCAGACGCCATCTGCCTTTTCAATCACCACGTCCAGTGGATGATAGTTGTGGGCACCGTAGGTTTCATCCAATTCAATAAAGCGTTGACTTTTCATATTACATACTCCTTGCCAATGGGTATTGGGAATTTAATGTTGCATTTTGAGGTGACTGTCACTTCATTAACTGTTTAATGATGTGAGATAGAGTCCCAAGTGACTGTCACCTGACCAGGTTCCAGTTTTATAAAAAAAAGCCTGATCAAATCGGACAATATCCGGTCATCAGGCTTTGCTCAAACGACGAGAAGTACGCCGTTATCTTTTCACAAAAACTATGTTGTTTTTCAAGCCTCATTATAGAGAGGGAAATGGTTTCTGTCTATGGGGAAAAAGTTGTAGGATGAGATAAAACGGAGTGTGTACTTCGCCTTGAGCCTAAAAAAGTCTTCTATTTAGATGTAACATGTATACTTCTAACAGAAATTGCCGACCATTCCTGAGGAGGATCATATTGGAAAGGGTTTCCAATCCAGATTTGATTAGGGCGTCTGCTCGCGGTAAAAAGAGCTAAATCCTGATTATCTACACTGATTAGTGCAGTGTCGTCATCTAAGTATTGCAATTTAAAAATGTGTTCTTCAGTGGATGTGATTCCTTGTCCAAGGAAATAATAACTCCTTGAAAGATTTTCGTAATCCCAAGTTTCAACTCGGATGCCGTCAGAAGAATCTTGCCAAATTGAAACCAGAGTATTAGCGTGAGATGGTGTAGCATTAGTTTGGCAACAAATAGCTATACTAATTCCAGAGCCATAATGGGTAACTTTGTCATATCGAAATTGAACCGATAACTCGAATTCACCAGACTCTGGGAATGGATTTGAACCAGATAGCAGAAATGGAAACTCAGATCCAAAAAGTTGTTTGAGCTGTATACCGCCAAAATTTAAGTGATTGATCTCTCCACCGTTTTCAAACGAGAGCCAACTCTGTAATTCTGGTCTAAGAAACTTCTCTTCAAAAAAAGACCCGTTTAGTGTAATTGGGGTGGGCGACTGCTGCCTGATGGCGAGAGGATTGTTAATTAGGGCGACCACAATAGCAATAACTCCACCTCCACCAAACAGCGGAACTAGAATGTACCTAAGCCACCATTTTGCTCCAGATTCCTCAGGCTTTGCTGACAAGTTACCCTCGCATGGAATGAACTGTATAGAGAGAAGTTACACAAATTTTACTTTATTTTATTGCCTAAAAGTAAGATAAGTCAAGTTTCTTGAGGATCTAAATAGAGTCCGATTAAAAACTGTGTATAGCTCGAGCTTGATTTCACTTGAGTAGGTTGGTGATGCGTAGAAAAAAAAGATACGTTGTTGACGTGGCTATTTTATTGGGCATACGCCCATCCGCCTTGATGGGATTGTTATAAAGTCTCATGCTAGCTTTATTTAACGAATACGGCCGTACAAATCCCCCAGGACCGTCTGCCCCGCGTCAGATTGCAGCCAGGCCAAAAAAGCACGCAGTTCGCCAGTTGGTTCAGCCTCCGTGGCGGCCAGGAAGTAGAGCGGGGTGGTGAGTGGGTATGTTTGGTCACGGGTGCTGCTTTGCGTGGCGGAACGGCCGTCTACCATCACAATCTTTACCCCCGAATGTTGAGTGGCACTGCCCATGCTGCTAAACCCAACGGCAGCGGGATTGTTAGCAACGGCTGTTAGCATGGCCTCATTACCCGCTTGCAGCAGCACGTTGGGGCTGATGCGCTGCTCTGCCATCACACGCTGGCGCAGCAAGATGCCCAAGCCAGACCCCGGCTCGCGGCTCAACAAGACAATCGCTTCATCACGCCCGCCAACCGCCTGCCAGTTTGTAAGACGGCCGTTGAAGATAGCCTGCACCTCAGCGCGGGTGAGCGTATTGACTGGATTATCTGGATGGGTAACAATGGCGACACCATCCAACGCAACCGGGTTGAAGTAACGGCCGTTTCCCTCAGGAATATGATGCACCAAAACGGCGTCAAGCAGGCCATTGGCTAAATCAGCGAGCAGGGCCGAATGGTTGCCCACCACAAATTGTAGCGTCACCTGCGGATTTTCTGGCGCGTAGCTTGCTTCCAGTAGGGGAATGATGGGTTCAGCACTGCTGACAACGCCAATTTGTAGCAATGCGGTTGTTGGCAGTGCTGGCGGGGGCGTCCGTGATGCAGGTTGGGTAGCGCAGGCAGCAATGATGATCAGCAAGATCAGCCAAAGTAGTTGTTTCATTAGCTAGCCGCCAAAAGACGAAATGATCAAATAGAGGATGCTGAACAACGCCACATAAGCGGCAAAGCCGTACAGCGTATGGTTTTTCACCCACGTTAGCAGCCAATGAATACAGGCATACCCAGAAACGGCCGCTGCCACAAACGAAACCACATACACGCTCCCAGAAAATTGGGCATCGACTGTAAAAATTTCCAGAATTGCCTGTAACCCCGCGCCCAAGATAGCCGGAATGCCTAACAAGAAGCTGAAGCGAGCGGCCGTCGGTCGGTCTAAGCCGCGTGACAAGCCGCCAACAATGGTGCTGCCGCTGCGCGAAACGCCAGGGAAGAGTGCCAATGCCTGGAACAAGCCAATAATTAGCGTGTCGGTCCAGGTCATGTCTGCTGTTGTTTTCTTGCCAGAGAGTGCGCGTTCCCCCAGCACCAGCAGCAAAGCCGTGAACAGCAAAAATCCAGCCGCAACGCGCGGGCTGCCAAACACATCTTCAAAAAAGCCAGCAAAAGGCAAGCCAATGAGTGCTACTGGTATAGAGCCAACCACAATGAGCCACCCTAGCTTGGCTTCCTTGCTGGCCAATGGCTGGTGCAAGGAAAGATCGCGCAGCACTGCCTTCACAATTTCCCACAAATCTTGCCGAAAGTAGATGAGCACCGCCAGCAGCGTGCCCGCATGAACCAGCCCAATCAGCGTGAGGTCTGGGCTGGTCATTTGGAAAATCTCTGGCAGCAGCACTAGGTGGCCAGAGCTAGAGATAGGCAAGAATTCTGTGGCTCCCTGAATAATTCCAATAATGATTGCTTCAATAATTGACATAAAAATCCGTTAATCGTAATGTTGCAAAAAATCTGCCCCGAATTGTGCCAGCGTACCCTGTCGAATAGCCTCTCGCATTTGCTGCATCAGGTTAATGAGAAAATGAAGGTTGTGAGTTGAGAGCAGCATGTGTCCCAAAATCTCGTTGGCCTTTACCAGATGGCGCAGGTAGGCGCGGCTAAAGTTTTGGCAACAGTAGCAGGCGCAATCATTAGCAATTGGCTGCGGATCGCGGCTGAACTGGGCGTTGCGCAAGTTTAACCGCCCACCCAGCACAAAGGCAGAGCCATGCCGTGCCAGTCGCGTAGGCAGCACGCAATCAAAAATGTCTAGGCCGCGCATAACGCCATTTACCAAATCCTCTGGGGCACCAACCCCCATGAGGTAGCGTGGCTTATTTTGGGGCAGGATGGGTTGCAGCACATCGAGGACGGCGTGCATTTGTGACTTGGTTTCGCCTACAGCCAAACCGCCAATAGCATATCCTGGTAAATCAAGATCGGTGACGAAACGGCCGCTTTCCTCCCGTAAATCTGCAAAAATACCGCCCTGCACAATGCCAAACAGTGCCTGATCATTTCTGGTTTTAGCCGCCAGGCAGCGTTCCAGCCACGGGTGCGTTCGCGCGAGCGATTTCTTGACATAATCGTAGTCGTCTGGCGGCGGACATTCATCAAAAGCCATGATGATGTCTGCCCCCAAATTCTCTTGAATAGCAATACTGCTTTCAGGCGTGAAGCGGTGGCGAGAGCCATCGTGGTGACTTTGGAAGGTAACCCCATCTGCATCAATTTTGCGGGTATCGCTCAGGCTAAACACCTGAAAACCACCGCTGTCGGTAAGAATGGGGCCATCCCACTGCATAAAGTTATGTAAACCGCCCAGCTCCTTCACTAGCTCGTCGCCGGGGCGCAGGTAGAGGTGGTAGGTGTTGCTCAAAATGAGGCTGGCGTTCAGTTGGTGCAGGTCAGACGGCCGTATCGCTTTCACGGTGGCCTGGGTTCCTACGGGGGCAAAGACGGGGGTTTCGATGATGCCGTGTGGGGTGTGAAAACGGCCGTTGCGGGCAGCTGTGCTGCCATCGATGGCTGTTACTTCAAACCTAAACTCAAATTTCATAGCGCCGCATTATATGTGAATCGTGTCACTATCACAAAAAGGAGGGGGGGCATTAACAAGTTGTCAGGCAACTGATTCACTCACGCAAAGACGCCAAGGCGCAAAAGGTAAAACCTAGCGTCTTGTTGCCTTCGCGTGAAATTCGCTGACATCTCTTTTATGCACCCAGTAGGGAGTTTGGAACCAATTGCCTATGCTGCCAGATTTATCTTCAACGCTTTGTGTTAAACTCATCGGTACGAGCAACTGATTTGCTATTTGCCAAAAAGGACAACTTCTTTTGTTGAGGTAATAAACCGCACAATGAGCATGATTCAATTTCCAGTTGCGTCTTTGAATGACAATTCCCAGGATGGCGAGATTTGGCAAGGTCTCAATGCGGCTTCGGTTGCCTTACAGCAGGCGGCACAGTCGGAAACGGCCGTTTACCAAGTCTTTAGCGAGCAGCTCGTAAAGCTGGGATTCCACGGCAGTGTAAATTTGCTTGATGAATCCGGCAAGGTGTTTCGTATTGCGCGGATGGTATTTTCTGAACCGCTGATGCGTTTGATCAGCCGTGCCGAAAAGATTATCAAAATAAGCTCAGAGGATTACACTTACCCTGTGGATGCTTCCCCCGCGGATGCGGTCGTGTTAGCCAAAGGGGATATTGTTTTTTTGTCAGATAACACCGAAAAGATGAAGCAAGTGCTGCCACCCATTGTTTTCCGCTATGCCTCCCCATTGATGAAACCATTCCTGAACATGCCAGCCGTATTGGCACCGATTTTTTTCAAAAAGGATGTGGTGGGCGTTTTGTACGTGGCAGGGGATAAGCTAAAAGTAGAAGATGTACCAGCTATTGCTGCCTTTGCTACCCATCTTTCGATTGCTCTTGAAAATGCACGGCTGTTCCAGGCAATGCAACAGGCAGAGGCACAATATCGCACATTGTTTGAATCGGCCAACGACGGCATCTTCCTGTTTGACCCAGAAACGAACTCCATTCTATCTGCAAATCCTAAAATGCAGACACTGTCAGGCTTTGCTGAGAGCGAGCTGAGGAATTTACGGCCGTCTCAACTTATCCCCCCGGAAATTTACCAGGCGTACGCAAACCAATTTGAAGTAGCGTTAAGAAAAGGACGGCACTTTTTTGAGGTTCCCTTTGTGGATCGGGCGGGAAAAATGCATCAGTGGCAAATTTCAACTACGCTCGTTGAAGTAGATGGCAAACCCATTCTCAACGGCGTGGTGCGTGATATTACCAAAGCAAAACAAGCTGAGGTTGCCCTACGCCAGCGCGAAGAACAGTTCCGGGTGTTGGCGGAAAATGTTCCTGGCACCATCTATTTAGTTAAAAATCAACGGAACTTTCCCTTGCTTTACATAAACGAGGGGGTTGAGGCTCTTACTGGCTTCCCAAAAGAAAAATTCATTCGCCAGGAAATTTTTTACAGCGACCTTATTCATCTTGAGGATCGAGAGAGTTCGGGTATCTTGCTAGATGGCATACACATTGGGCAAGGTGAAAGGTTCCAATTTGTGTATCGCATCCGACATCGCTCTGGCAATTGGCACTGGGTAGAGGACGTTGGGAGTGCTGTATATGATGAGCAAGGAAACGTCCTTTTCCTCGAAGGCATTATTAGTGATATTACAGAACGCGTTGAGTCTGATTTATTGCAAAACACACTGTATCGTATAGCCCAAGTAGCTAATACAGATATTTCATTGCGTGAATTGTATGCCTCCATTCACCAAACGTTAGCACACATTCTAGATGTGAGTAATTTTTATATCGCATTATATGATGAGGTTCATGACACAATAGATATACCTTATTTTGTGGATAAGTTTGATATTCGGTCTGGAAAATACCAAGCTGGCACTGGATTAACAGAGTTGGTGATTCACTCAAACCGCTCGCAGTTATTAACCAAACAACAAATTGAAGAGCAAATAACACAGGGTAACATTGTTCTACGGGGGGCGATGCCCCAAGTATGGCTGGGTGTACCATTGCGCACTTATGATAAGGCCGTTGGGGCATTGGTTGTGCAAAGTTACGAAAAATCCACGGCCTATACTGAGCAAGATCAGCAATTTTTGATCTTTGTTTCTGAGCAGATTGCCCATGCGATTGAGCGGAAACAGTTAGAGGAGCGACAGCATATATTGTCGGTTGAGTTAAAGCAGCAAACGCGTCTGCTGCAAGCGATTTTGGCAGCAACCCCGGACAATTTTTTGGTCTTCGATCTGGACGGCCGTTTCATGTTCATTAGCAACGCGATTCTGGAGTATCTTCAAGTGGACGTCGATTTTGTGGTGGGTAAAACGTGGCAAGAGCTGAATCTACCCCGGAAATTTGGCGAATTGAGCGATCAGGATCGTGCGGCCGTTTTGCAAACAGGTCAGGCAGTTTCCCGTGAATTTATCTATCCGATGCCCGATGGCGACCGCGAGATAGAGTTTGTCACCAATCCGGTTTTGGGGCCAGATGGCGAAACAACTGCCTTTGTTACTACGTCCAGAGATGTGACGGAGCGGAAGCAGACGATGCGGGCGATGTATCGCGCCCAAAAAATGGAAAGCCTGGGCGTTTTGGCTGGCGGCATTGCCCATGATTTTAACAATCTGCTGGTTGCCATGTTGGGGCAGGCGTCGCTGGCACAGGCTCGCTTGACAGAAACAGACCCTGCGTATACTCACGTGGGCAAGGCAGTGCAGGCGGCAGAGCAAGCCGCTGGTCTCACGCGCCAGCTCCTGGCATATTCCGGCGGCGGTCAATTTATGATTCAGACAGTGCTATTAAATGATCTCATTGGGGACAGTGCAGATTTGTTGAAAGTGGCATTACCCAAGCAAGTCCAACTACAGTTGAATTTGACTCCAGAGTTGCCGCAAATTGAAGGGGACGTCGCCCAGATTCAACAGGTGTTGATGAACTTGATCATCAATGCCGCTGAGGCTATTGGGGAGCAGGCGGGCACAATTTGGTTGGAAACGGCCGTTTGCCAAATTGGCCAGCAGGATCGACATTTTTGGCGGTATACAGATCATCCCCTGCCGACTCAACAATATGTTAAACTGTCTGTTCAAGATAGCGGTGAAGGCATGAATGAAGAGACACAGCCCAAAATTTTTGATCCCTTCTTTACCACAAAATTTACGGGGCGCGGCTTGGGTTTGGCTGCTGTGTTAGGCATCATCCGCGGCCATAAAGGTGGCCTGCACGTGAAAAGTTCACCAGGGCAAGGGACAACCTTTGAATTGCTGTTCCCAATCGCAGCAAATAGTGCTGAAATTTCAGTAGAGGAGCCAGAGAAAGTAGAGATGAACAGTAAAGGATTGATCTTGGTAATTGATGATGAGAAAGCCGTGCGGGAAGCAGTGACCGATATTTTGGAAATGGAAGAGATAGACGTGCTTACGGCCGCCAACGGCGATGAGGGAATCAAGCTATATAAAGCGCATTCAGACGAAATCAGTTTGATTTTGCTCGATTTATCTATGCCCGGCAAAAGTGGCCACGAAACATTTGAAGAATTAAGCGCGATTGATCCCCATGTCCGTATTTTGCTTTCTTCTGGCTACAGCGAAGATTTGGCCATCCGTGGCTTTGCTTCGCCGCCTCTGGTTGGATTTCTGCAAAAGCCATACCGTTTGGACACGTTTATAAATCGCTTGAGCAAATATTTGTAATCTATCACGGCCATGCAACTTTTTGACAACCCAAGCCGCTTTTGTTACGATCTTGCCCACAATTAAATAAAACGCTGGTGCGATTAAGTTTGCATCAGCAATTCTTATCTAGAGAGGTGGAGGGAACGGCCCGATGATACCTCAGCAACCATCTAACCAGTAAACAGTGAAACCAACAAAACTGATTACTGAGAAAAGACAGGTGCTAATTCCGGCAGAAGAATGTATCTTCTGGAAGATGAGATGTGGTGAGTGTAATTTCATAAGCCCCTTCTGTGACTTCCAGAAGGGGCTTTTTGTTTTGCCACAGAGGTCACAGAGATTTTGAGAGGAGCAGATGGAAAAATTAACCGATTTTCAGGAAGCACATTTACCCAATAGCACGACGGCCGTTCATGGGCACCTTTCCTCGCGCATACCAAAACCCAGCCACGCCCTCACCACACCCATCTGGCAAACAGCTACCTACACTTTTGAAAATACGGCCGATCTCATTGCCTACCAGGAAGGTAAGCTGTGGGGTGGCACCAACGGCCGCGTGGAGTATGCACGCTACGGCAACCCGACGGTGCAGGCCGTAGAGCAGCGGCTGGCACATCTAGAAGCGGGGAATTTGGCTGGCCAGTATGACGCGCTGCTCTTTCCAACGGGCATGACGGCCGTTACCCACATCCTGCTCTCAATGCTCCCTACCGGTAGCCACGTCATCTTCACTGACGACAGCTACCGCAAAACGCGCCAATTTTGCCACGCCTTCCTCAAGCGGCTGGGCATTGAAAGTAGCGAGGTGCCAATGGGTGACTACGAGGCGTTGGCAGCGGCCATCCGCCCCAACACCCGCATTATCCTTACCGAAAGCCCCACCAATCCTTACTTGCGCGTAGCCGATTTGGAGCGTGTGGTAGCGATTGCCAAGCAGCATAAGCGCATCAAAACGATTGTTGATGCCACTTTTGCTACGCCCGTGAACCAACGGCCGTTAACTCACGGCATCGATCTCGTCATTCACAGCGGCACCAAATATTTCAGCGGCCACAACGACGTGATGGCGGGCGTGGCCGTTGGCCAAGCGGGGCTGATTCACGCGCTGCGGCAAAGCCAGGGAATATTGGGTGGCGTGATTGATCCACATGCAGCCTACTTGCTGGAGCGCGGTCTAAAGACGCTGGCACTGCGTGTGCAGCAGCAAAATCGCTCGGCGCAGCAGGTGGCTGAATTTCTTGAGAGCCATCCAGCCATTGAGCGGGTCTGGTATCCAGGCTTGCCGTCTCACCCTGACCACGACGTTGCCTGCCGCCAGATGTGCGGATTTGGTGGCGTAGTGAGTTTTGAAGTGGCTGTGCCGCCCGGTGAGACGGCTCTCAATGCCGCTGCTCGCCTGGTGGATGCGGTAGAAATACCCTACATCGCCGCCAGCCTGGGCGGGGTAGAAAGCCTAATCGAGCAGCCTGCTATCATGTCTTATTTTGAACTGTCTACCGAAGAACGACGCACAATTGGCATTAAGGATAATTTGGTCAGATTTGCCATTGGCATTGAAGATACGGCCGATATACTGGCTGATTTGGAGCAGGCATTAGAAGGTCTGTAAGTCGGCAAGTGGCAAGTTCACCTGCGCACTTACAAACCTGCAAACTCGTAACTGGAGAAAAAGATGACACTTGTAATGAAATTTGGCGGAACGTCTGTAGGCAGCGCACAGGCCATGCGCGAAACGGCCGTTCTCATTAAAAATAGCCAGAAGCAGTGGGGCCAAACCGTCGCTATCGTCTCGGCAATGGGGTCTAAGCCGGTAAAGGTGACCGATTTGTTGCTGCAAGGGGCACACTCAGCCGCTAACGGGGACGGCGAAACGTACCAGCAGTTGGCCGATCAGCTGCGCCAAATACATTATGAAGCGATTGATGGCCTGCTGGCACCTGACGGGGAAAGGCAGCAAATTTTGGCAGAAAACGGCCGTTTCATTGACCGTTTTGCCGATTTATGTAAAGCTGTTTGCGTGTTGGGCGAACTGAGCCCACGCGCTCTGGACACAGTCGGCGGCATGGGCGAGCAGATGAGTGCCCGCATTTTGGCCGCCCACCTGCGCCAAAACGGTACGCCTGCCGAAGCAATTGACGCCACCGAACTCATCGTCACCGACAGTAACTTCCAAAATGCCACACCCCGGTTTGACCTGACAAAGCAGAAGACGGTGAGTCGCATACGGCCGTTGCTGGCCCAAGGCATCGTGCCCATCGTGACTGGCTTCATTGCGGCCAATGCGGATGGCATTACCACTACGCTGGGGCGGGGCGGTTCCGACTACACAGGTGCCATTCTCGGCGAAGCATTGGCTGCCGATGAGGTGTGGATTTGGACCGATGTGGATGGCGTCATGACGGCCGATCCGCGCTTGGTGCCTAATGCCCAATCTATTCCGCAGCTTAGCTACCGCGAGGTGTCTGAACTTGCCTTTTACGGGGCAAAGGTGCTGCATCCCAAAACGATGCGCCCCTGCGTGGAAAACGGCATCCCGCTGCGCATTAAAAACACGTTCAACCCAGAGCATCCAGGCACCGTCATTGTGCCAGACGCCCCCAACGGCAATGGGGGCATCAAGGCAGTCACGGCCATCAAAAACCTCAGCCTCATCACCGTAGAAGGCAAGGGTATGATGGGGATTCCCGGCATTGCTGCCCGCACTTTTGGCGCAGTTGCCCGCGACAATCAGAGTGTGCTGCTCATCAGCCAGGCGTCGTCTGAGCAATCCATCTGCTTTGCCGCGCCAGATGAGGCCACCAACAGCATCATTGCCAGTTTGGAAGCTGAGTTTAAGGTGGAGCTGGAGCGGAAAGATGTAGATCGCATTTGGGCGCATGAACCTGTTTCCATCGTCACGATTGTAGGGGCCGGGATGCGCGGGACGCCAGGTATTTCCGGTCGTATTTTTACGGCCCTCGGCGCAGAAAAAGTCAACGCCATCGCCATTGCCCAAGGTTCCTCAGAATGCAGCATCAGCGTAGTGGTGGATGATGCAGATACCGCAACGGCCGTTGCCCAAATCCACGACCTAATCTGATTGGCCACAGAGCGCACAGAGGAAAAAGAGAATTTCCTTCTCTATAACTCTCTGTGAACTCTGTGGCAAAAACTAAACCGCAGTTAACTTTTCCTTTAACCAACGCTTGAATTTGGGTGAACGGTTGTCAAACTTAATTGAATACGGCCGTTCATTTTCAAATGATCTCCCGCCATTGTTTATCCCCCACCTCCTCTGGCATACTCCTGCCTATCAGACCTGACACGGTTGGTCCCAGAGCAACGCTTCCCTGGTAAACCTATTAGGTCTAATCAACATTTTAGGAGAAGTTTTATGTTAACGAAAAAATCCAGACAATTTGTCTCGATGCTTTTGCTTTTATTGGTGGCATTGTCGCTAGTAGCCTGCGGTTCCGGCGGTGAGGAATCCGCCACAGAAAATGATGCCGCTACCGAAACACAGTCGGCTGGCGATCTGGTCATTTACTCTGGCCGCAGCGAGAGCCTGGTGCAACCCATCATTGATCAATTTGCGGCAGAGACGGGCATTAACGTAGAGGTGCGCTATGGTAGCACTTCTGAAATTGCGGGCGTGTTGCTGGAAGAGGGCGAAAATAGCCCAGCCGATCTGTTTTATGCCCAAGACCCTGGCGGGTTAGGAGCCATCGCCAATGCAGGCATGTTTGCCACTTTGCCAGAGGCAACGCTTGCCCAAGTGCCAGCCCGTTTTGTGCCAGCCGATAAGAATTGGGTAGGCATTTCTGGTCGGGCACGGGTAGTGGTTTACAATACGAATACTATCACCGACCCCGCTGATGAACTGCCAGCAGATATTTTTGACTTTGTGGATGCTGAGTGGAACGGCCGTATTGGTTGGGCACCCACCAATGGTTCCTTCCAGGCAATGGTGACCGCCATGCGCGCCACCTGGGGCGACGATAAAACCCGCGATTGGCTGCAGGGCATTCAGGCCAATAATCCCGTTGTTTACCCCAAAAATACACCAATCGTGGCAGGCGTTGCCGCTGAAGAAGTAGACGTTGGTTTTGTGAACCATTACTATCTGCACCGCTTTTTGGCTGAGGAAGGGGAAGGTTTTGCCGCACGAAATCACTTCTTGTCTGGTGGTGGGCCAGGGTCGCTCATCATGGTTTCTGGGGCGGGCATTCTAAATACTGCACCTAACGCCGCCAATGCCCAACGCTTCATCGACTTTTTACTCTCGGTGGAAGCACAGCAATATTTTGCAGACGAAACGTTTGAATACCCTGTGGTAGAAGGCGTAGCCATTGCTCCTGCCCTCGCCGCCTTTTCTGAGCTGGATGCGGTGGCTTTGAGCGTCTCCATGAATGATCTGGCCGATTTGGAAGGCACGCAGGACATGCTGCTGGAGCTGGGAATTATTGAGTAACGCCATAGCCGCGCTTTCTTAGCGGGCAATGAGAACACGGCGCAGAAAGAATCTGCGGCTACGAGGAACAAAAAACCGGATTTTGGGCGATGTTGCGGCTCAAAATCCGGTTCTTGCTTGAGGTGGAGATGGCGGGAATCGAACCCGCGTCCGAAAAATTCGGCCTCTAGACGTCTACAAGCTTAGTCGGTCTATTTAAAAGGTTTAGCTGATAGGCACCCCGACCAACTGGGTCAGCTAACAGCCCGCTGCTGACTCCCGAAAGAGTCGCTTAAGCATCTTTAGCAGCATCAAGAGGCAGCACGTTGGCATTGATGTCGCCTAACACTCACCCGGCCAACGAGCGAACGAGGTAGACGGAGCTTCCGTCTTTGGAAGCCGCACGCTAGGTTTTAGCTGGGATTAAGCAGCCAAAGGCATAGCGCTGTAGTTTGTGCGTGAATTTGCACTTATTGTTTGCTTCCAGTTTTACGAGGTGTAAAGCGTGCTCGGCTTGCAGTCCAGGACCAGCTTTCCCCGTCGAAGCCAGTCATCCCCAGACATGGAAAAGTATAGCAGAATGAGAAACGGCCGTCTATTTGAGGAACGTAAGTATGACAAGGTGAGCGGGTGACAAGGTGAAGGGGTGAACGGGCATGTGATAAATTTGAATACCCCTTTGCTACTGCTTCAAGTCTCTAAATGCAAATAAATTTTGACTATCACCGAAATAAACTACTAAAATATCGTCACTGACAGCCACATAAAATCCATGATTAGATACATCTTGAAGCGGGGCAGGTGAGAAAACCAGTTTTCTTAAAATCTCGCCGGTTTTGGCATCAGCAACCAGTAACTGTGCACCTTCCGTCAAAAAATAAGCAGTCCCATTTTCGACTGCAATGTTACTGGCTACATTCTCCTGTTTCCACAATATATTACCAGTGACTTGATCGATCGCCACGAGCTGACCCAAATCAGCACCAGTTCGAGCAAAAAAAACACCATCAACAAGAACAAGCGGTTGTATAATAATGTCTGATAGCTTTTGCTCCCAAATGACAGTATTGGTGTGCTTGTCAATGGCTTGAAGCTCAGCTCCAAAAATACGCTTCACTTCTACTTCATCAGACGAAAATAGTGTGAAGCCTTCGATTATAGCAAAAGTATTAATAACTTCGCCGGTTGCTGCGTCCAAAAGATGATAATTTCGCGAAGGACTTCCATGTATATTCAGAGATGAACCAATAACAGCAATCGTATCAATACTCTGTGCGCCAACAATGCGCGTTGTCCATATAGAATCACCAGTTTCAGCATCATAGGCAGTTATTTTACTGGCTCCAAATGCTGCAGTTCCATTATTTTTTCCACCTATATCTCCAACAAAAACCAGGTCGGTATCCGATGCCATCGTCGATAAATTGGGTCCCCAAAACCAACGGTTATCAAATGCGACCCAATCAACTTCGCCAGAGTGCAAATTGAATTTAATTAACGATGGCTTTTGGTTTATCTCAACACTGCCCACCATAAATACGCTTTCCTGGTTGGTGGCTAAAAATATATGACCTTCATTCTGGTCGTTATAAAATTCAGTGTAGACATTGGACTGCATCCAGAGCTGTTCAAATTCAGACTCGTTCTCAAACTCACGAGATGTCCAGCCACTTTCCGGCCGCTTTGGTCTATTAGGTTCTCGTATCAACATAGCCAAACCTATAATTACACTTAGGCAAAGAATAACAAAAAGGGCTAACTGAGAGAAAAACTCTACTTGTTTTTTCATCGTGAAATTCTTCTTTGTTCGGCTAACTAATCCAATCCAGAAAGCGATAGTAGTGGCCCAGCAGCGGGGCGAAGCGGGCGCGTTGACGGTAGTAAAAGTGGGTGACTGGCCGGATGACGACGAACGGGCTTGTACGTTTTTGGCCGGAGAGCAGCAACCCCGCCTCGCAGCCCAGGTAGGCGGAGAGCGCAACGCCTTGGCCACTGTAGCCGAGGGCAAAATGAACCCCGTTTAGCCGCCCGATGTGTGGCACCATGTCGAATGTTTGCCCCAGATTGCCACCCCACACATGAGCAAGCGGTACGTCGGTAAGCAGAGGAAAATGCTTAATCATTTGCTGACGCAGCCCGTCGGCACAGTCGAGCAAATCTAGTCCCAGTCGCCAATGACGATGCGTGCCAAACAGGAAACGGCCGTCTGGCGTTAATCTAAAATAGTGGGGTAGCCAGCGAGAATCCTGCGCAGACCAGCCGTCGGGGTTTAGCAATTGCTGCTGGGCTGCCGTGAGCGGCTCGGTAACGATAGCGACGCTGTTCATAGGGAAAACGAGACGCTGCACGGGGCGCACTAGCTTGCCGCTGTAGCCGTTGGTCGCCAGCAGCAGCTCCCGCGCTTGTACCGTCCCCTGGCTGGTGTGAATATTGAACCCTTGGGCGATTTTTTCTAGACGGGTAACGGCCGTTTTCTCACACAGCAAGCCCCCATGCCGCGCCACCGCCCCCGCCAGCCCGTACAGATATTTGGTGGGGTGCAGGCTGGCACTCCACGCGTTGACCATGCCGCCATGATACGTTTGGGAGCCAACGGCCGTTTCCGTTTCAGTTGGCGAGAGTAGCTGGACCGAGAAATCCATCTCTTTGTCGAGCCAGTCGGCCAGCGTTTTCATCGATGTATAGTGAGACGGTTTGATTGCCAACGTCAGATGGCCGCGCCGGGTGAAGTCGCAAGTAATCCCCTCGTCGGCCACAATTTCGCCAACCAGATCAACCGCTTCCAATGACGCTTGCCAAAGCTGCCGCCCCAACGCCTCACCGTGCAGATCAAACAAATTGGCTAAACTTTGCCGGAAGCCAGTCGTTACGATGCCTGCATGGCGTGAACTGGCTCCACTGCCGATGCGATCTTGTTCGAGAACGGCCGTTTCCACTCCGCTTTTTGCCAAAGTATATGCCGCTGCCAATCCAGTTAGACCACCACCGATCACCGCCACATCCACTCGCTGCGGCAAAACAGACATGGGCAGCGTGTTGGGGCGAGGGAAATCATCTTGCCAAAAGGGGATTGTTTTCATGGCTCACAGTTCACATGATGTTGGTATGAATGATGGCTCTATTTTGTAGGAGTGTAAGCCGCAGGTCAAGTAAGTGCTGGCATTAGAGCGAACAGTTAAACTGGGGAAAGGTTTTGGCTTTCAGGGAGCCAGAACTGGGATATGTGGTGAGCGGCTTGGTGGCTTCAACCGTAAAGAGCCACACTTTGCTGGAAACGGCCGTGCCCGCCAGCGGCTCATCAATGGCCACAGACCAGTCGGTGCAGTAAAAATCAGGGGGAGGTTGTGTTCGTTGTGTCATAATCAAAGATTACGCAGATTAAATCAATTTCAATCTGCGTAATCTTGTGAATCTTTGATAAAAAAGGCGTTCTTGTCGCTTATTCTTCCTCTTCCTCATGATGGCCAGCCGCCATCATGCGCCGGACAAAATCTTCTACCAGCAGCAATGCGCCGCCTGCATGCTTGATGGTGTTCAGCAGGGTCGTCATCGAATCCACTTCTTCTACCTGTTCGGTGACAAACCATTGCAGGAATTGGCTGCTAGCGTAATCCTTCTCGGCATCGGCAATGGAAACCAGATTGTTGATCTGGTTCGTTACCTTCACTTCTTGGTCCAGGGCAAACTGCACGGCATCGTTGGCACTTTCAAAGTCGTTCCGCATCTCAGGCAGGCCGGGGATGATTGGCTTGGCGCCAGCTTCCAGCATGAAATGGACAAACTTCATCGCGTGTTCCCGCTCTTCTTCCGCCTGACGGTAGAAAAATGCGGCCAGATCGGGCAACGTTTCTTCATCGAAGTAAACAGCGATGGCGACGTACTGGGCCGAAGCTGCAAATTCGCTTTGGATTTGGGCGTTCATCGCCTCAACAACTTTTGGTTTAATGATCATTTTGATCTCCTTTTTATAGTAGCTGATTGTTCGTTGCGAGTGGTTGGTGAGGGAATAAGCCACTAACCACCAGCCACTATTTTATTATACAAGCAACGCTGGCTTTGTTCAGCGACTTTTGTCGGGAACGACGTGATTTTTATGGAAGCAGGGTAGCGCGTGAGGGGCGGCGAACTGGACGGACACGGCCGTTCCTTCGGCCAAACTGTTTTCGTGCGGTTGCCAACTGTGGACGAGCGTGCCGTCATTCAGACGCACGCCATAAACGAAGGCGATGCCCACAAATTGCCGCGAGACGATACGGCCGTTTCCCTCATCATCTGGCAGCAATTGCAAATCATCGGGGCGGACGGCAACCTCAACGGCCGTGCCACTGGCTAATGGCAACATTTGCGGTAAGATGCCGATGGCGGTTTGCACACCGTGATCGGTCACCTCACCCGGTAAAAAGTCCGTCTGGCCTAAAAATTGAGCCACAAAGCGGGTGCGGGGCTGATGAAAAATAGCTTCCGGCGAGCCAACTTGCTCTAGCCGTCCGTCGTTCATCACCGCCACCTGATCCCCCATAAACAACGCCTCTTCCTGATCATGCGTCACGAATACGGCCGTAATGTTGCTCGCCTTAAGCAACCGCCGCACCTCCTGCCGCATCTCCACGCGCAGGGCCGCATCCAGGTTGGAGAAGGGTTCGTCCAGCAGCAAAACGACGGGCTGCGGGGCCAACGCCCGCGCCAATGCCACCCGCTGCTGCTGCCCACCAGAAAGCTGATGCGGCATCCGTTCCCCCAAGCCACCTAGCCCCACAAAATTGAGCATTTCTTCCACGCGCTGAGATTGCCCTCGCTTGAGACCAAAGCCCACGTTTTGGGCCAAGCTAAGGTGGGGGAAGATGGCGTAATCCTGAAACACAATGCCCACACGCCGCTTCTCTGGCGGGACGTGCTGGCTGCCGTCAGCTACAAGCTGGTTGTCGATTTCGATACGACCGTCATCCAGCGTTTCAAACCCGGCAATCAGGCGCAGGGTGGTGGTTTTGCCGCAGCCGCTCGGCCCCAACAGCACCAAAATCTCCCCCGGTGCAACGGACAGGCTCACATCCTGAACCACAGGCGAATTATCAAACGATTTGTGGAGATTGCGACAGGTGACGGTGGACATGGGGAAAATGGTTAATTGCTAATGGTAAATGGCTAATTGTTAATGATGCTGGAGAAAATTTACCGTTAACCATTTACAATTTACCATTAATTATTCTTAAAGGTCATCCAGGCGAGGGGGATGGAGGAGAGCAGGAGCAGCAGCAATGTGGGGGCGGCGGCACGGGCGAAGAACGCTTCGCCGATGTTGGCCCAAATCTCGGCCGACAGGGTGTTGAAGCCGAGCGGACTCAAGATGAGCGTGGCGGGTAGCTCTTTCATGCAGGTGAGGAAAACTAACGCCGCCCCGGCCAGCATCCCTGGCTTAACAAGAGGCAAGGTGATGCGATGGAAAATGGTGGACGGCCGTTTGCCCAAACTTTGGGCTGCTTCTTCCAGGCTGGACGACAGTTGCAGCAGCGAGCTGCGCTGCGCCCCAACCGCCTGGGGAATGAACAAAATGACGTATGCAATGAGCAAAATCGGCAACGTTTGGTAGAGGGAAGGAGCGTAGTTGGTGCCAAAAAAGACGTAGGCCAAGGCCACCACGATCCCTGGTAAGGCAAAACTGGCGTACGATAGCTGCTCAAACAGTCGGCTGAGACGCCCCGGACGGCGCACCACCAAAATGGCGATGGGCAGTGCCAGCAGCATCGCCAGCCCAGCCCCTAGCAGCGAGGCGGAGAGGGAATGCCAGGCCGGTTCTACCAGCGATAACAAGGAGTCTACATTGGTTTGGGTCATGCCTACGCTTTTGACCGCCCAATCTTGATTGAGACCACGCCAAAACCAGTAGGCCAACCCCAGCGCAGGCAAAATGAGTGACCAGAAGGCAAGCAAGCCCGTAAAGCCTAATCCAATCCAACGCCAATGCCCCAGCTTGACCGGTCTTTGGGCGCGGGCGACGCCAATTGAAACACGGGCGTAGCGGGCTTTGCCCCGGCTGCGCTGCTCCAGGTAGAGGATAACGGCCGTTACCACAACCAGCACCAGTGCCATCGCTGCCGCCATATCCAGCTTGTAGCCCAGGTAGCGATTGTAGATGATGCGGGTAAAGGTGGAATATTGCAGCATCGTCACGGCACCAAAGTCCCGCAAAGTGTAAAGCATGACCAGCAAGCCGCCAGCGGTGATAGACGGCCGTAAATAGGGAACCGTCACGTGCCAAAACGCCCGCCACGGCGACATGCCCAAACTGCGGGCGGCTTCCACCAGAGCGGGGTCCATCTTTTTGAGAGCACTGCGCACCGTGAGGAAGATGAAAGGATAGCTTACCAGCGTCAACACCATGAAGGCACCGGGGAAGCCGTAAAAATTGGGTAGCTGTTCAATGCCAAAGATCGGCTGCAACAATTGCTGTAGTAAACCTTTGGGAGTGAGAATCGAGGCAAAAAGGTAAGCCGCCACGTAGCTTGGTACCACCAGCGGCAGGGCGACAATCACTGCCCAAAACCGTTTGCCGGGTAAATCGGTACAGGTGGTGAGCCACGCTAGCGGCACGGCTATGAGGGCGGAAGCGGCCGTTACTGAGACGGCCAATCCAAGGGTATTGCCTAAAATTTCCAGAGTGCGGGCTTGAAAGAGGGTTTGCCACGCTTCTGCCCAGCCGGTGCCAACGCGCAGCAGTAAATAGGCGGGAACAAGTAAAATCAGGGCAGCAACCAGGCCAGCACTGCCAACCAGTAACCAATGGAACGGCGACCAGTTCTGCTGACCTAGCCAATCCAAATTTACATTTAGTTTGATTCTGGGCAGTGAGCGTGCATTTCCCTGCACATTGCCAAAATCAGTAACGCCCATTTTTGTTATCCTACAGTTTGGTTGGAAAGTTTTTGCCGAAAATCCGGCTACCCTCTCTGAAATTATGCAGGGATTGGGATTTGAAACAAGGGGAGGCGGTCAACTTTTTAATTAACGAACGATCAAGCCAAAAACGCGGTGCGTTAAGTCAAAAGTTAACCGAGGTTAAACTGCGATTCGCGTGAAATTTAATGACAATTTGTGTGTACAATCAAATTTCGACTAAAGCAAATAGCCAGTGGCAATGAGCGCACCGCTAAGTAGCTCGATGCCAACTTCTAAAAAGCCGAACGCTTTGATGTTGCTGACGGGACGGGGTTGCTGATATGCCCATACGGCACGGAGCAGGAAGCCAACAAAAGGAATGATGGCCAGCCAGGGAATGATTCCTGCAACGGCCGTTCCCACCACCGCAACCAACCCCACCAGATGACTCCACAAAACAGGCTGGCGGTTAAACGGCCGTTCGTGTGTATCGGCAATGCGCTGCCGCACGTAAAAGACGCCCAGCACGTTTTGCGCCGCCATCAAGGCCCACACCAGCCACACCGTCGGGTAAGATGCACCGATGGCGGCCAGCATCGCCGCCGGGGCCATCAGTGCCAGGGCTGCCGCGCCGATCAGCTCCATTGGCAAGGAGCGTCTATTTTGCGGTTGTTGGGCTACTCGCATGTAGGTAACCATCAGCACAGAAAACGGCAGCAGCAGCCAAACCATGACGAAACGGCCGTATAGCAGCAGTCCGACCGCACACACCAGCATCACCCCGCCCAAAATCCACAACACGCGCTGCGCGATTGGGCCATCGCTACGGCGACCCCGCCCTTGCCGCACGCGCACCCAAACGGTGGCGGGTTGGCGCAGCAAGAAGAAGGCCAATCCACCTATCAGCACCAAGATGCCGGGCAAAGTGATTTGCTCAGCAACGGCCGTGCCCACTAACAACGGTACCAACAGCCAACTCCAGGAGCCGTGCTCTGCTGGCAGGATCAGTTGTTTACGAAAGCGAGAAGGTTGTTTTGTCGATTCTGAATCACTCATTGAGCGCATTGTACAAACCACTTCCAGGATTGGCTACCGTTTGCTGGTGACTGCCAGGTACACCATCTGGCCCATGAACCACAAAATGGCGACCGCGTTCAGCAGCCCGCCCCAGGCGCGTATCGGCTGCCACTTGCCCAAATCCCCCACGACGCGCAGCAGCAAAGCAAGGTGCAGAAAAACCGTCGGGGCATGTAAAACTGGATGAAAGCGGACCTGAATTGGCAAAACGGAAGGCAAAATGATGGGCGCGTGGGCAAAAATCATGCCGAAGACAAAGCCCACAAACAGGGCATGGAGCATGAAATCGTAAAGAGGGCCAGCCACCGTTTGCCCAACGAGCAATGCCGTCAGCCCAGCAATGAACAGCCAGGCGTAACCGAGCAGTAAATTGAGGGCGATGAACTGGGTTAAGCCAGTGCGCCGCACGGTTTTACGGGCAATATCGTATAAGCCCAGCCAGATAGCCAAGGCGATCATCCCCAGCCCCACCAGGCGCGTGCCAGCGTCGCCCCACACCAAAACGGCCAGCAGCCCAACCAAAAAGAGAGCCACAGCTCCCACAAACAGCCGAATGGTTTGTGCCGAAAGCCGCGCCACCCGGCTCAGCTCCAGCCGCTCGCCCACAATGGTTAGCACCAAAAAGCCTGCCCACCAATACACAATTTTGAAGATGGGCCAGCCTGCCAGCCACAACCCGTTACCTACCAGCCAGCAGACGGCTCCCAGGCTCATGGTGAGGGTGTAGTTGGCAAAATGTTGGCGCAGGATGTGGCTGAATACGGCCGTTAACCCCACACTCCCCAAAAACAGCAGCCATTGCCCCACCGGGAGCGGCAGCCCGATCACCAGCCACAGCGCACCCAGCCCGCTCAGCACCGGGCCAACGGTGGCAAACGGCCGTTTCAAAGCCACCGCCCGCTCCAAACTAATCAAGGTGCCCAAGAAGCCCGAAATCATCAGCGGACCGTGTAGGGCAGGCAGCAGCGGTTGCAAGGCGGGCCAACGCCACCCCACGCGGATCAGCCCGGCCCACAATGCCGCCAGCAGAGTGATGAGCACCGCCGCCATGATGGGGAGTTGAATGGGTGGTAGCTTAGGTTTCATAGGAAGAGATAATCCACAGATTAACGCAGATAAACACAGATGTTCGGCTTCTAATCTGCGTGAATCTGCGAAATCTGCGGATAAATTATTTATTGACGGTGAGGGTTAGCAGCATGGTAACGGCCGTTTTCGCAAAAACGCTATGCGGCAGGTGGGCGGGCATCTGCACCCAGGTGCCCGACTGGGCTTCCACTGTGTCTTTGCCCAGAGTCAGCGTGGCTTCACCGCTTAGAAAATGGAGGGTGGCTGGGAAAGCGGCCGTATGTTCCGTCAGATCTTCACCTGCTGCAAAACCAAACAGCGTCACCTTCAGCAAATCATCATTGTACACCTTGCGACTCACAATCGATTCCGCCGGGATTTCTGGCAGCAGCGCTGATAAATTTTCAACAAGTCCGTAAGTTGGTTCGCTCATCATTTTCTCCAAGATTTGATGTAGGACCCTTATTTTAACAGATGAGCAGGGAGAAGCGTTGATGTAGATCAAGTTTAGGGGTGAGGAGGTGGAAGGGGGAACGGCCGTATTCTAACACACTGTTTGTCGTTAATGTTCACAATTCGAGCGGCAAAGAGACAAACTCAACACGGTCTGAAGACCGGCCACAGCGCACGGAAGACCTCTCCAGAGCAGAGGTTTCTAGAACATGTTGGGCCTTTCATTTTTCATCTCATTTATTAGTTCAGCCGTTTTTCCTCTCCGTTCGCAATACAGACATAGTTCTCTTGCTTTACTTCTTGTATCGTTACCGGGTAATTCATCAAAATTAACCTTAATAAGGAAGCAAAGAGTTCTTAGATCGTCTTCGCTAAAATAGGTTGTTAAACTCTGTAATATCTTTTTTCTGTCAAACTCAATGTTACCACCCTGGTTTTTTTTGATGTACTCGCCACTGGCAATTATTAAACGCCAATCCCGGATTGATTTGCCTTCAAAATTAATTGTGCGTTTTGAACCTACATATAAAAGACCAACTGGGATTCCCTTTTCGGTTACGATCACTAATTTCTGAGGTTGCTGATACGCAATTTTAAGGGCAGCTGCTGTACCCATACTATACTTATCGATAGACTTTACTACTGGAATATCGAAACTGTGCAAAGGTTCTAAAACACTGTACTCTGGGGCATTTTCAAGCTGTGCTGCCAAATCCTCAAAATTTGTTGCCCGGAACTCTTCATTGTCCCAATCGACAATCAAATGCCACCAATTTTTGCCACCAACTTCAATCAATTTAGACAATACCTCATTAAGAATGTCGTTCTTGTGAGTGATCAAACAAGAATTCTTTCTGTCTTTAAGTGTATCATCCCAAATTTCAACCATAAGATTAACCGAATAATTTTAGCTCAACTGCTATTTTATCAAGACAAAATACCTGCAAAGTGATAACTCAATGTCTTTGAATAATAAGATCAAGTAAGTCAATTATGACGCGAGTGTAGGTATGGTAGGCCGTTAAAATTACAAATGGCAATATGCCAATCATGATTACTACGATCAATGTAAAGTTCAAAAAATCCCCTAAAATTGCAGATAGTATAATGTAGATTGCTATCAGCAATAATAAGGTAAGTGCGAAAGGAAGGGATAAACCTATGTAGAATATAATTGGATCTGTAAATCCTGTTACCGGCACGATTATTCTTTGAACTGTATTATGCGTTACATACTCCCCGTCTGGTTGAATTACCAATTCCAGTTTGTCCAAATCTGATAATGAACCAATGATCGCCCATGTATTTATCGAAAGTTCTAGATAGATTGGGCAATCCTCAGAATGGCTCTTAAATCTATAATTAGTTACGTTATTCACTAATAAACAATCATGGTTAGATTTTATCTGACCACTTAAATATCCTGACGGATTACCATAAATCAATTTGATGGTCTTGGATGTTTTTTTTCCTGGTAATAAGTTCTTTAATATCACTGTCCCATCACGTTTTCCAGTAAGGACCTTCATTCTGGGGGCTGTGAGTGACTGATCCAGGTGAATTAGAATTTCCCATATTGCAAGATATTCTTCTGATGTAGGGTCTAAAGGGTCGAATACTTGATTGATATAATTGGTCAGATCTAAATTAGCTAAGTATTCGCTTGCCCACAAATTTAATAACCCTACTGCCAACCAATGTTCTGCTTTTTCCCAATTTATTTTCGAAAATTGACAAAATCTAATAAATTCTCTGATTGTAGAACACTTGTCTAATAAATAATCCCATTCAGGATTACCAAAGGTATATTCTTTTTTTGATTCAATGGAGGGTATTGAGATAGAGTTTTTGGTGCCAAGTGGCAATGGAATATTTTCAATTATTATAGGTGGGCTTTGTGTGGTGCGACCATTTATCTCTCGATTAAAAAAAAGTGAACAGGTCGTGACATCTGATGGAAATGCCCCATAAAATACCAGTTCCTCGTAAAGAATTTTCTGATTGCTAACAGGGAGTTCATCTTTTATATTGGCTTCCCGTTTTTCGCCCCCAACAATAATAACCGGTTTAGAAGCTCCCAACTTGATCTCATATTCAACCTCATCGGGAGTAAGTTCCGCCTTTATCTTAATTGTTAAACTATTTTCGGTGCCCGCTACCGAAAGCACTGAAATCGATACTCGACCTTCATCTGAATAGACAAGTACATCAACAGTTTCATTTGTCTCAACGTCCAAGTCTCTGGTATCAAGTTTTGTTGGATCATAAACGGGTTCAAAAATACTAGATGAATTAAGTGTAGTATATATGCTCGGTAAGTAAAATTGGGAATCCGATTTTCCATCTTCATGAAGATTTGCATACATTACCCTTCGAGCTTTTGTAACAGCAGTTGCTACTGTCATTTGTTCACGAATGGTTTGTTCAAGGAATGTCCGAATAAAAAGCTCTGCTGGTTTCTGGATTATAGGCCCATTCATTGCTATTACAATCTTAAAGCCATTTGCTATTAGAGATCGTGCTAAACTACCAAACTGAAATTCAAAATTTGGAGAATAAAAATCCCCACTCCAACAATTACTTAAAATGACAACTTTGATATCTGCAAATTCTGCCAATTTAATTGAAAACTCATTGGGTGCAACAGGATAACTATTATTATTGCTATCGCATAAAATAATCTTTCCTAATCCATTACTGACTATCCCGTGAGCTTCTAAATAGACTATACTGAAGCGAGGTTCATTGTCGTCTTCCCGCATAGTTGTTGCCAATTTTTTCATTTCGTAAAGTGTATCTGGCTTGTTAATTTGGTGAATCTTCACTAACCTTCGTTCCTCTAATCTTTTAAGCAGCTTCGGAAATTTAGTAGCATCAATTGGTGAAGGATCATCTGGGCCATCAGGATCAGCTACAATTTGAAGCAATCTAGCAGGTAAACCCGAGCGGTTTGTTGGCTTAGCTTCTTCATTGTAATAATGCTTTGTTGAAGGTACTCTCAGCAAAATATGTCTTACATCAAGCGAAAGGAATTTAGAGTTTTGCCTATCAAACATTAACTCCCATGGTATGTGCGTAAAGAACTTATCTAAAGAGAGAACGATCACAAGTTCTTCAGAATACTTTTCAGCTTGAAATAGAATTTGTCGATAAAAATTCTCGACAGGACCAAAAAAAATTGATGAGAATATTTTAGAGCCAAAATCCTGCAAATCCAGATTTGGATCATCAAACCAATCCTGATTCGATGCTATTTCTAGAGGGAAAGCAACTTCAATAACACGTGGCCCCATTATCTTGGTTGGCCAGTCAATCTTAACTTCAGTTATATTTCCTTTCTTTCGAATATCCAGAAATAGCTTCAACATAATACGTTTTGATTTGTTTCAATTTCTCAGATTGTGATTTACACTTGCTTTTGCCTAACGATTAAGGATTGATGCGGCGCGACTCTGAAAACACCTTCCAAGAACCAACAAGGAAGCCATCGCATAAACCGTGTTGGACTAAGCCGGTAAAAAAGAAACCTATAATGGAAATTAAGCTGAAAAATGATGAAGGCACTAGCACCGGCAGCTACCTATTTGCGGGCATTGTAGCAGTTAGATAGGCACGTGGTCAACCAAAGCGAATAGCTCTCGCTTCTCTTCGCCGACTGGCTAAAACAATTCACTAGAAAGGAAAAAGTGCCGCTGCCTGTTCAGGCAGCGGCACTGGAATTGTGTCAAAATGTTGGGTTAGTTGTTGTCGGCGCGCAGCGGGGGGATGCCGGAGCCGCTGGAGGCTTTGGGCAGGGGCACGTTCAGCCCCTCATTGCCGCCAGCCACCGTAAACGGTGCTTCGCTGCTGGGCAGCAGGGCTATCGCCAGCACCTCATCCAGGTGGCTCACCGGAATCAGTTCCAGCTCTTCCCGAATGGAATCTGGCAGCTCGGGAATGTCTTTGGCGTTGTCGTTGGGCAAAATGACCGTTTGGATGCCTGCTCGGCGGGCGGCAATCGTCTTCGACTTGAGACCACCGATGGCCAACACCTTGCCCCGTAGCGTCACCTCACCCGTCATCGCCACGTCGCGGCGGACGGGGCGACGGGTAAAGGCAGAGATGATGGCGGTGGCCATGCTGATGCCTGCGCTGGGGCCATCTTTGGGCGTGGCGCCATCTGGCACGTGCACATGGATATTTACCTGGTCAAAGATGGTCGGTTCCAAACCGAGCGTCCGGGCGTTGGCGCGCGCATACGTTAAGGCTGCCTGTGCCGATTCGCGCATCACGTCGCCCAACGAGCCGGTGAGGGTGATTTTGCCATTGCCTTCGCTCAGGCTTACCTCGATGGGCAGCGTGTCGCCGCCAAAGCTGTTGACGGCCAGCCCTGTCACTACGCCAACTTCGTCTTGCTCTTCAGCCATACCGTAGCGGAACTTGGTGGGGCCAAGAAACTCTGTAATATCTTCGGGCGTGACGGAAAACGGACCCGCTTCGCCGCCAGCCACTTTCACCGCAATTTTGCGTACGACAGAGCCGATGCTGCGCTCCAAATTGCGCACGCCCGCCTCGCGGGTGTAGTAGCGAATGAGATGTTGCAGCGACGCTTGATCCAGCGTTACTTCCACATCGCCTATGCCGTGCCCGGTTAGCTGCTTGGGCAGTAAATATCCTTCGGCAATGGCTACCTTTTCTTCTTCGATGTAGCCGGGCATGGTGATTGACTCCATGCGGTCTAGCAGTGGGGCGGGAATGGTGCTGAGCTGGTTGGAGGTGGTGATGAAAATCACCTGGCTCAAATCAAACGGCACTTCCAGATAATGGTCGGTGAAATTGGTATTCTGTTCCGGGTCTAGCACTTCCAGCAGAGCCGAGGATGGATCGCCGCGCCAATCGGTGCCGACTTTATCGATTTCGTCCAGCACAATGACGGGATTACGCGTTTTGGCATCCCGCAAGGCGCGGATGATACGCCCTGGAATGGCGCCAATGTAGGTGCGGCGATGGCCGCGGATTTCCGCTTCGTCGCGCACGCCGCCCAGGCTAATGCGTACCATCTCTCGCCCGATGGCGCGGGCCACGGAGGTGGCGATAGAAGTCTTACCGACTCCTGGCGGGCCGTTTAGGTTAATGATGGCGCCACGCATGTTGGTGCCGGCCAGCTTACGTACGGCGACATACTCCACGATGCGGTCTTTTACGTCATCCAGGCCGTAATGGTCTTCATCTAGCACTAATCGCACATGATGAATGTCCAGATTGTCTTCTGTAGCGTTGTTCCAGGGGAGTTCTACCAGCCATTCCAGGTAAGTGCGAATCACGCTGGCTTCGGCTGATTGTTGGCCCTGGTACTCCAGTCGTTTCAGCTCTTTCATGGCGCGTTCATGCACATCTTCGGGCATTTGGGCATCTTCGATTTTTTTGCGCAGCTCGTCGGGGACGCTCTCGCCATCTTCGCCCAGCTCTTTGCGAATGGCCCGCATTTGCTCGCGCAGCAGGTATTCGCGCTGGGCTTTGTCGGCCCCTTCGCGAGCGTCTTGCTGGATTTTGTTGCGCACTTCGGTAATGCGTAGCTCTTGCCGCAGGAATTGGATCGTGATTTCCAGTCGCTTTTGGCCACTGATGGTGGCGAGCAGCTCAACTTCTGTTTCAAAGGGGAGATTGAGCAAGCCAGCGATGTAGTCGGCCAGTTCACCTGCGTTGGTTTTGCTGCGGGTGGTGGCCATTACTTGCTGGTTGGCTTCGCCCAGTGCGTCTGCGTACTGTTCCAGGTAGGCAATGGCTTCGGTGATGGTTGCGCTGTTTTCGCTCTGGTCGGCTTCGGCAATTTCGCTGTATTGGCCAGTGAGGAATGGTTCGGCCGTTTCTAAGCCTTCAAACTTCACCCGGCGGTGCAGCTCAACGAGCATTTGTACGCCCATGTGGGGGGTACGCAGCACATCACGCACGGTGGCCAAGATGCCAACCGGAACCAAATCTTCTTTTTTAGGTAATTCAACATCGGCATTGTACTGCACGAGGATGAGCAGCTGGCCGCCGCGCTCAACGGCCGCTTGGGCGGCCGCTAATGAGCGGCGCCGTCCGATGGAAATGGTGGTTGTCACACCGGGAAAAACAACGCCACCGCGTAGCGGTACGATGGGCACTGTTACATGGTTTAATGGTTCCATGGTTTTGTCCTTTATCGACGCGAATCTCAAGTGGATCACGCTTCCTAATTTGCTTACAATACTAAAATTTTCTGTCTTCTTTGCTTACACGTTTTTATGGAAGCGCATGGGCTAGATTCTGTCGGTTCTTAAGTTCGGTACACAGTTGTCCGACAATGCTCAGGAAAGCATACATTTGAAAGTATCAAGGTACCGTGGTTACTCTACAATAGGTCTATAGTATTTTATGCTCTGAGATTGGTTGCACAATAGTCCTATGTCAGAATCGTGTTAGAAAATTAGTTCCAGGGAAGATTGCTGCGGGTTTGCCAGTAAACGGCCGTTTCTTCCCCCATTTCCAGCAAAATTTCTGCCAACTCAGGTTGCCAGTTGACATTGATGGCTTCGATGTTAGAGAGCAGGTGGTCGGTTCGGGCAGCACCGCTCAGAACGACATCCACAAAAGGTTGGTTGAGGATGGCGGCGAGGGCGAGGGCATCAACGCTGGTGTGCTGCTGCTTGGCAAGCTGGGTGAGGATTTCCATTTGGGGTTGGAAGCTGGGAGCGTTGTTGCGTGAGGTCAGACGGCCGTTTGCCAATGCTTCTTTGATAATGACACCCAAGCCAACCTGGTGCGCGGCGGTGAGAACGGCCGTGGCCGACTGCTCCAAAATGTTCCAGGTGGCTTGCACTGCACCAAACAGCGGCTTGCCGTCAAACTCAATTTCCAGGGCGCGCCAGAGGGTTTCTGCCTGGCCAGTGCCGCTGAGGGAGAGGCCGATGAGGGTGCCTGCATTCCGTAAACGGGCCAGTTCGGTGAGAACCGCATGGTTGTTCAGCACGCCGCTGTCTAGCGTGGCGGAGTGAATCTGGTACAGGTTAAGCTGCTCGCCTAAATTTGCTTGCGACTCTTGCCACTGGCGTTGCAAGACGGGCAGGGTGTGGTCTTTCACTTCATGTTTCTGCCCTTCTGGCACGTTGACCTGCCAGTCGGCGGTATAAGTGTAGCCCCACTTGGAGCCGACTGTGATGTTAGCGGGAGCAATTCGGCGGCTGTTTAGCCAGCTAGCCAGGAATGCTTCGGCACGGCCGTATGACCTGGCGGCGTCAAAGTAGCGAATGCCTGCTTTCCAGGCGGCATCCAGCACGGTGTGGGCGTGGGCTTCCATGGCGGCCACATCGTAATTGTGGTTTAGGTCTTGGGCGTGTCCCAAATTGATGTAGCCGGGACGCCCCAGTGCGGCCAGCCCCAGGCCGATTGGCGTGACGGTTAAGTTGGTTTGGCCGAATGGTTTTGGATTCATGCTTGGTTCCTTTTTTGCCACAGAGAACACAGAGGATTATGAGAGATATTTTACCGCAGAGCTGGCTATCTTTCATTTTATGTAGGACACAGATTTTTACAGAAAACACAGATAATAAGTCAAAATCAGTGTTTATCAGTGTCCCCCTGGCCAGACCATGACGGCGAGGTAGCCGGGGATGCGGCTGAGTTTCTGGATGGGTTTGAAGAAGGTACGGGCAAAACGATAATAGAGTGGAATAGAACGGCCGTCTCCACTCATCACCTCTACAAAACCAAACTGCTCATAAAAAGGGATGAGCTTGTCCATGCAGGTGAGCCAGATGGGGGGCTGCTCATTTGCAAAAAGTTGTTCAATGATGGCTCCGGCAATGCCCTGCCGCCGCCATGCTTTTTGTACGGCGATGGAGGCAAGCTCGCGCGAGCCATCCCAATGCGGTTTGATTTGCCCACAGCCAATAAGTTCTCCATTTTCATCTACTGCCACTAGAAAACGGTGCCACTTCAGCCCAATGGGGTTGATATTCACGGCGCGAATGAGCGCTTTAATGGCGGTTTCATCGCTCACTTGGGCTGGGCGGTAGGTGATGATTTGTTGCAAGACTATGATTTCATTTTGCGAAGAGCCATCGCCATGGCACCCAGAGCCGTAAACATGGTAATGGCGATTTTGGTTACGTCTACCACTGGCTCTACGCGCACCCCGCCTGGGCTAACAATGATGGTAGCTACCGGGCGGGCCATCGTGGTGCCGCCCCCACCGCCACCGCCGCCAAAGCCAGTGTCACCCTCTTCCCCTTCCGCTGGGGACGTGCCACCCCCGCCGCCGTAGCCAACGCCCATGCCTGCCATGTATTCTGAGGCGGTGATGATGGTGTGTTCGCCGACGGTGATGGGTTGGCTATAGACGGCATCGGGGCGGGTGACCTCGAATAACTTGCCGATGAGTTCATTCGCGGATTCTTGGTCTGCTACGGATTTGATCATTAGTTTATTAAAGCTATCGCTCATGATGACTCCTTTTGAGCTTTGTAGCCGAGGATTCCAATCCTCGTATTTTTTTGAGAGGATACGCGCTAAGAAAGCGCGGCTACAAAGGTTATTTCTTTTTAAGTCGCCGGAACAGGGTGAAAAACAAGCTGAGGAACAGACTGGCTCCGATGATGCTCAAGCTGGCGAGGCGGGTAACGTCTACAATCGGGTGGCGTTCGGTTTGCTCGCCATTTTGAACGAGGACGGCCGTTGGCCCCTGCCACACAAAGCCGCCGTAGGGAAAGTTGATGATGAGGGCTTTTGATTCGGGGATGAGGGTATGGTGTGGGGTGGAAACGGCCGTTCCCTGCACAGTTTTCCATTCAATAAAATCGGTAAGTTTGGTCATGGCTCTCCTTTGGAAAATAAAAAGCGGAACACAGAGACGCACAAAGGTTACACAGAGAAAATCAGGTAATGGCTTGCCTTGGTTTTGTTAAATCATTTGTGGCGTAAGACCACAGCAAAAAGAACAGATAAATCCCCCAGCTAAACAAGACCCCTACCAAATCAGATTTGATAAGGACGTGAAAGGTGATGCTCAACAAAATTGAACCAGTTTTGTGGCGGAAATAAGCAAAGATGAGGGCAAGTAGTAGAAGCTGAAAAACAGGTGTTTGATGCTCTGGCAGGAAAACTTGTGTGTGGGGTAAAACAAACAACACGCTAGACAAGATGATAGCCCACAGATGAGGTTTTTTAGCTTCCTTGAACAGCCGCAAAATTAGCGCATAGACGAAGCCTCTGAATAGCAACTCTTCGCCCGTTCGGGCAAACGCTTCAGCTAACGAGGAAGACCAGCTTAGTTGCAGCCAAATCTCCGGGTTCTGGAAATAAAACCACGCACTGCTGACAATAGTCAGTGCTACAAAAATCATCACCTTTTTATTAAGCGCAATGCCGAATTCTGTCAAACTGAAATCGGAAAACCAGACGAAAATGAAGCTGGGAACATACAGTGAAATCCAAAGTAGCCAAAAAAGATTCGTTACTTCGCCCACAATGACAATGTCGGGTGTCCAGGTGAAGTAGTTGATAACGGCCGCAGCCAGCATAAAGACGAGCACGTAGATTGCACCGAAAAGGTACAGTTTATCCTGGCGCAAATTATCGACAATGGTACGCAAAGAGACGTTCATTTGTAACGATTGGGTGATGCAATTGTGGTGGCGACGAGACCAGAATTAATCTTCCTGGAAGTGTCGGTCTAGCTGTTCTAGCAGTTCGGCGGCTTCTACCAATTTGTCCAGCGGATTTTCTTCGCCCGTGAAGTAGCGGTAGTCGGCGGGCATCAGGTCCAGCGTTTCTACGATTTCCTGATACTTGTCTTTGAGAGATCGTTCGTTGATGCCAAAAACGGCCGCGATTTGTGAGCGCGTAATTTCTAAAAAGTTGACTTTGACAATGGCGTAAGTGAGTGCTCCCGCCCAGAGCGACGGTTTTGGGGTGCGTAACGGCCGTCTGCCGATGGCGATGCGATATTCCAGCCACATCTGAATGGCTTTGCCAATTTGGGGCAGTTCCAAATCTAGCTGCTTCATCCCCTCAATGAGGTTAGATTCCACGTCGTCCAGACCTGTTGAGAAAAGCTGCTCGTACCGGGCGGCAACGTCATCTTCCGTTTCTGTTTGCAGGTAGCCACCCAACGCAGCCATTGCCTGATCATAATCGCCACCCCTGGTGTAGGCGCGGGTCAGGTTCAGATGGTATTCTGGATTTTCTGGATCGGCGGCAACGGCCGCAGCAAAAGCGTCTACCGCTTTGTCAATTTGCCAAGCATCGTAAAGTGCCATACCTGTTTGATTGTATTCAACTGCTTTCTTCTGTTTTCTTGTCATGAGGTCGCCAACTTTGCCTAATTTATGGTTGCATTGTACAGAGTGGGTCAACCAGCGTCAAGCGGATGGGACTGTAGTCATGGGGTGTCGGTAGGGGAATGAGTGGCTTACGATTCTAGCGGCTGGAAGCTGCGAAAGATTGTCTCGAAATCGTCCAGATTTTGGGCAAATTGGTCTGCCGGGGCGCAGGTGGTAACGAGGTAAACGACGGTTTTGGTGGGGACAAACTGTTCCAGGCAACGCCAACGGCCGTTTGCCAATTGCAAATTAAAGCGAAGCTGGCTGCGCGTGGGGCCGGGACTGTTGTTGACCGTCGCTGCATCAAGAAATTCCATTTTTTCTGAACGCTGTTCCTGTGCATACGACAAAAATTGCTCGGTAGAGAGGCGCGTAAGGCGTTGGCTGCGGCCAACGAGGACAAAGGTGGCGTCAGGATTGGATACGGCCGTTTCTGCCACGCCCAGCAGCAGCATCTCACCGTCGGCCACCAAACTGTGCAGACGCTGTGCCAATGTTGGGAAGGGGGGAAGCGCTGTCGTTTCCGGGGCTTGGGGTGTTGCTGCTAGATCAATAATTTGCCAGGTGTCCGGCAGGTTCAAGCTAAATTGTAGCTCGCCATCGGTGACGGGCTGCCAGCCGGGCAACACAACGGTGCCGCCACCAAATTGCAGCAGTGGGGCTTGCCCAATGGCGCGGGTGGTGAGAATGAGGAGGAGGAGGAAAACGGCCGTTAAGCCTGCATAGCGCAAAATCGAGCCAACATCCAGTGAAGATGGCGCAAGCTCTGCATCAAGGGCAGCGGTTGGGGCCGTTGGGTTCAAGGCTCGTCCGCAATGCCAGCATCGGTTGTCTGTAGCTGCTACCGTTTGTCCGCAATTTATGCATTTATCAGCCATAGTCAGGAATGTGTAAACTATTCACGAATGTGAACATTTTAATACTTGATGAGTGCCCCACACACCCTCTCAAAAAATAGGACGTGCGTCCTATTGTCGGGTCCTAGTGCCTTACCGTAAACTAAGTGCATCATACACTAACTTGATTCCCAATTTCCTCCTTTTTCTCCTCTTCCCGCAAAAGGCCTTGCAGCAGCAAGGCTTTTTGTTTATTTTGCCACAGAGGGCACAGAGATTTAAGAGGTTTTTCTCTTTTCCTCTGTGTCCTCTGTGGCCAGTTCATTTTTAGTTGAATTTGACGACGGTGACGCCAGCACCACCCTCCCCATCTTTACCTTCTTCGATGGATGAGACGTGCTTGTTCTTTTTGAGTGACTTGCGTACGGCCGTTCGTAACTTCCCCGTCCCCTTACCATGAATAATCCGCACCCACGGCATCTGCGATAGGTATGCTTGGTCGATAAACGAGGTTAGTTCAGACAATCCTTCTTCCACTCGGCGGCCGCGAATGTCTAGCTCTACGCCGGGGGAACGAGCCGATACCAACGGTGTTGATTCCATTTCTGGCTCTTCATCTTTGGGACGGCTCTTGAACTCCAAGTCACTCAGCTTGGCGCGCATTTGCAAACGGCCGACGGCGATCATCGCCTCATATTTAGTGAGGGAGATAATTTCGCCTTCGGTGTTGAGTGCCTTCACTGTTACCTTGTCGCCAACGGCCAATTGAAGGCGATTGCTGGTGGGTTTGCGTGCTTTGGTTGCCTTAGGAGCAATCTGTTCAACCTCGCCTTCCTCCAGGGCAGCAACATCCTTGCTCACTTTTTTCAGCTTGTTGATAGACTGGGCATCCCGGATTTGCTTGCGGGCGCGGCGCAGCTCTTCCTCGATGGCCGCGATTTTTTGGCGCGCCTCTTCTTGCGCCTCGGCCAGCACCGCTTCGC
The DNA here is from genome assembly GCF_965223285.1 of Candidatus Leptofilum sp. Classification (GTDB taxonomy): domain Bacteria; phylum Chloroflexota; class Anaerolineae; order Promineifilales; family Promineifilaceae; genus Leptofilum. The sequence goes on from NZ_OZ244997.1 coordinate 4,712,031, forward strand.
GCTCTTCCTCAAGCTGCTCTAGCTGCCGCGCTAGGGCATCCTTTTCATCTTCTAGCTGGCGGCGGATGAGCCGCGCGGCCGCTTCTTCTGAGGAGATTTTGTCCCGTAGATCGTAAATGGCGTCCAGCAGATTTTCGGCCTCGTTACTGCCTGCCCCGGTGAGCTTCATGGCGTCGTCCAGAATGGTTTCATCCAACCCCAGCCGCCTGGCAATGGCAAAAGCGTTGGACTTGCCCGGAATGCCAATCGCCATTTCGTAGGTGGGGGAGAGCGTTTCCACGTCGAACAGCATGGAGGCGTTGGTGGCCCCGCGCTGCTGGTCAGCGTACAGTTTTAGCTCTGGGTAATGGGTGGCGATAAAGGTGGTGGCACCTTTGTCACGCAAGAAGTTGGTGACGGATTGCGCCAACGCCGCACCTTCTGTCGGGTCCGTGCCAGAACCAAGCTCATCCAGCAGCACCAATGAGCGGTCATCCACCCGCGACAAAATGCGAATAATGTTGGTCATGTGGGCCGAAAAGGTGGAGAGGCTTTGTTCAATCGATTGCTCATCGCCGATGTCGGCGAACACATCTTCAAAAACGGTGAGCCTAGCTTCGATGGCGGGCAGGTGCATCCCGGATTGGGCCATCAGCACCATGAGGCCAGTGGTTTTGAGGCTGACGGTTTTACCGCCGGTGTTTGGCCCGGTGATGAGGACGGTAAATGTGTCGTCGTCCAGCGTCAGGTCGGTGGGGATAACATCATGGGGGGGCAGCAAGGGGTGGCGTGCGCTACGAATCCAGATGGTGCTGCCAGGGTGCAGGTTGCGCGGTGGGGGTGTCCATTTGGCGCGTTCGTTGGCGTGTTTGGGCGGCTTAGGTTGTTCAAATTCGCGCCACTCTACAAATTGGGGCGGCACGCCTTTGATGATGGCGGCGTATTTGGCGCGGGCGAAAATCAAGTCCAGCTCGGCCATGCGCTCCACAATGCGAATGATGCGGTCGGCGACGTCGGCCACTTTGGCGGACAGTTCGGCCAGGATGCGCTCGATTTCGGCTTGCTCGCTCATTTGCAGGCCGCGATATTCGTTGTTGAGGTCTACGGTAGCCATCGGCTCTACCCAGACGGTGGCGCCGCTGCCGCTTTGGTCATGCACGATGCCTTTGATGCGCCCTTTGGCGTCGGTTTTGACGGGTACGACGTAACGGCCGCTTCGCATGGAGATGAGTGGCTCTTGCAGCCACTGGTTTTGGCTGGAGTTGAGTAAGCGCTGGAGTTTGTCTTGGATACGGCCGTGTACCGACCGCAGATCAGACCGAATTTTGCCTAGCTTGCTGCTGGCACTGTCCAGCACCTCACCCTTTTCATCAATGGTGCTACTGATAGCGTCTACCAGGCCGGGTGCTTCCTCCACGAGTTCGGCAATGACAGCCAGGGTGGAGAACTCATCTTCCACTTTGAGCAACTGACGCTTGAGCGTGCGGGCGGCAATGAGCGTGCTGCGAATGTCGAGTAAATCTTCGGCAGGCAGGGTGAAGCCGCGTGTGGAATTTTCTGCCGGGCGGCGCACGTCGCGGGCACCGCCAATGGTGATATTGGTGTGGGTGTCTAGCAGTAGGAGGGCTTCGGCCGTTTCTTGCTGCCACTGCTCGGCCAAAATTTGGTCGGTGGTGGGTTGCAGTTTGCGAGCTAATTCTTCTCCTGCACTAAAGCTGGTGTAGCCAGCCAGAATGTTGAGTACCTTGTGATATTCCAGGGTATGTAATGATTTTGTGTCCATTTTTTGTTTGGCCACAGAGGACACAGAGATTTTCTGTGTATTCTGTAGGTTTAGCGACTTGGAAGCACATACCCTCGGGTGTGGTTTTAGCGGGGAATGGTCCGAGTCGGTTGAATTTTGTTAAGAATATTTGGGTGGGTGGATACGGCCGTTGCGCCTTCGCGCACTCTGGCAATGTGACCCACAAGCAATACAGTTTTATTGACAAGCATGAAAATTAACCTCCTCGTTTAGATTTTGATCTAGTATACCTGCGAAATTGATTCTGGCTAAATTATTTAGGTAAACGGCAAATCAGCATTGTGGAAATTTATGACGAAGGAACGAAAGAAACGAAGAGACAAAGGGCATTTTTTCTTTGTTCCTTTGTCTCTTCGTTTCCTGGTATAAGGTTTTGGTTATTGGCAACGGCCGTTGCCATCCAAAATGAAGGCTATATGTTTGGGGAGAATCATTCCTTCTCATCCGTTTCGGCAAGCAATTCTGGAGCGTAATGATTGATAAAAGTGTAAAATTGATGCAAGGTATCAGACATATAATTTTTATCAATCAGTTCAGGTGCGCTTTCCGCAGGCACATTCAGAAGCATGTCCAGAATTCCCCGCACCAGGGTCAAGGCACTTCCTGGTGTTTCTTCCAGGGCTAGCCGCTCGCCATTGTATTTCACAACTTCCATGGACATGACCCAGGTGTTTGTTAAATGGTCGAAGAAGGTGTGACGGTTCAGGATATCCCACGCATTGGGGTTTTCATTCAGCAGCGTATATGCCTTCCTCACATCTTCGGCAAAAAGGGCAATAAAGCGCCGTAACAAGCTCCAAAAAGAGTCGTTGCAGAGCGTTTTTACTTGTTGAATGTAGGCAATATCATTGCTAAACCGGAGAATATGCAGCAGGAAATAGGCAGGGTCTTCATCCAGGTATAGATTGAGACCTGCTAAAATTTTCCCGATACTTTCCCCGGCTGGTTTGGGGCGTAAATGTTCCCGAAGAATCATTTCAACTTCAGATGCCAAAGCCGCGTTGTCACTTAATTCAGACTGCAATTTATTAATTGGTTCAATCTGATAATCAGGTAATGGCGGCACCTCATCTACAACATTGTTGTCACTGTTCAATTGTTGTGCCTCATTCGGACTCATGGTGCTGTCTCCTCCTGCATTTAGTTTGGTTTAGCAAAGGTTGTCTCTTGCCAGCTACTGCCTGATGGACTGGAAAAAGGTTGCCGTATTAAAGCTGGCTTACTCACGTGGGAATCGGCTTTCTGCTCGCTGTGAAATGTGTTCGATTTGGTCGTTGCTTTCATCTGCTCGTTTTGCACCATTTGACGTCTGACTTTCACATCGAGCAAGAGATCTCTAATGATCTGGCTCATTGTTTCCAACAACCTTTCTGTCTCTCCCAGCAGGCTGATGTTTTTATCCAAACGGGCCAGGTCCTGCCGGAATGTGTCAATTTGCGGCACATCAACCTGCGTGTCTGCATTTTCATAAATGGTTGGCTGGGTCACGGCTGGTTCTACCAGGCGATGCTGCGTACTCTGCTTGGTCCAGGCATTGCTGCGTGGTTTGCCGCCAGGGCCTGACCCAGTTTTGGTTGAGGGGGAAGAAATGGTCGGATTGGTGATCTCAATGATGGATAGGTCAAATTTGGGGTTGTTTTGTTGCAAAAGCTGCACTAATTTTTCGTACTTCTTGATGCGAAGCGAAGTCAGTATCAACTGTTCGATTTTGGATTCGAAGCCCAGATTTTGGGGAAGCCCATCAAAAACGGTGCGCAAATTGTCATCACTCTCATCCTCATCTTCAAAGCAGAGTGATGAGAATTTGTCCGGTCGCGTTCCGTAGTACCACACAATATATTTTTTGATGGTTATCCGATTGTATTGGCTTTCGCTGAGTTGTTTCTGCATTTTGGAACCCTATTTGCCTAAACGATTGCCTAGAAGAATGCCTTCCTGACCGTATTATACGGGGTAAAGCGGCCATACGGAAGGTCTGTTTTGTAGAGAGCAGGTTTTTTCAGTTTTCAATTTATGGGACGCAGATTAACGTGGAAGACGCGGATAGAAGCAAATAATCCGTGTGTTTCTGCGCTTGTCCGCGTCCTAATGCTATTTGAAGGCAACTACTGGAAAGTCCTATTGTGGAGAAGTGGGCTAGGGCATGACGGCCGTTCTACCCATAAAGTCCAAAATATACCCGGCAATCTCCTCACCCTTGTCCTCTTGCAAAAAGTGGCCTGCGCCTTTAATGGTGATTTCTGGCTGGCCTTGTGCGCCGGGAATGCCCTTGCGGAACAGCACATCGCCGCCACGGGTGATGGGATCGCCATCGCTAAACATGACGAGGGCGGGCTTAGTCCAGCGGGTAAGCTGGCGCGTGGCGCGGCTCATCTCGGCGGCACCGGGGTCGTCTGGTTTGAGAGGGATGAGCAGGGGGAAAACGGCCGCTCCCGCCTTGTACCGTTCATCGGGGAAGGGGGCTTCGTAAGCAGCCAGCACCTCTTTTGGCACATCCGTGACGGTGCCACCCTGGATAACGCGGCCAACGGGCAGCCGGTTGCCAAACCGCTCGGCCGCAGCGCGCCACTGCATGAACGCCTCCGGCATGGGGAACATGCCTGTGGGCAAGCCGGTGTTCATGATCACCAGCCTAGCAAACCGCTCTGGCAGCTGGGTGGCAATGGTAAGACCGAGCAAGCCGCCCCAATCCTGGACAACGGCCGTAATCCCCTGTAAATCCAACGCCTCAATGAAGCCAACCAGCACGTCGCGGTGCATTTGGAAGCTGTAGGCTTCGGGGTCGGTGTATTTGTCGGAACGGCCGAATCCCACCAAATCGGGAACCACTACGCGATGCTGAGCTGCCAGCGGCGGAATCATCTTGCGGTAAAGGTAAGACCAGCTTGGTTCACCATGCAGGCAAAGAATTGTCTCGCCCGCGCCTTCGTCCACGTAATGGAGGCGCAGGCCGTTTACTTCCACGTAGTTTGGCGCAAAGGGAAAGTCAGGCAAATTTTCAAAACGGTCATCGGGGGTGCGGATGATTTCCATGGGTTCCTCTCTTTATCGTGGCAACAACAAATTTGAGTAACGAACGAATTTTGGCTGTTCCCATTCGTTGTTACTCAAATTCGCTGTACTCCTGTTTAACCCCAGCGGGGTGGGATGGGAACGACGGTGCGGGGCAGCTCTTCGTAGTCGGGCATGTTGAGGGTTTGGTAGATGTAGGTACGGCCGTCCACAGAGCTATACCCCGCGTGATTTCCCTCTTTATCGATGGCCACCAGATTCATAACGCTGATGAAACGGCCGGCCAAATCCCGCAAATCAGCCATCGCTCGCTGGCACGCTTCTGCCAAGCTCAAACCCATTTTCATATAAAAAACCAGGCTGTGGGCTGTACAGGCGCGAATCGCCATCTCGCCCATGCCGGTGCAGGCCGCCGCACCGTACCGGTTGTCGGCGTAGTTGCCCGCGCCGATGATGGGGGAGTCGCCCAGCCGCCCGGGGTATTTCCACGCCCAGCCGCTGGTGCTGACGCCGGTGCAAATATTGCCATCCTTGTCTTGGGCGATGAAGTTGACGGTGCCTTTGGTGCGCTCTGGGTCGGTGGCCAGCTGTACCCAACGAGCCAAATCGGTGCGCTCGGCAATTTGCTCAATGTCACTGTTGCTCATGTCTGTGCGTAGGCGGTTTGCCCACACCTCTCGGGTTTCGGGCAGCACCATTTCTGCCTGCGGTGGATGCCCCATCTCAGCAGCAAAGCGGCTAGCACCGTCACCAACCAGCAAAACGTGGGGCAGCTGCTCCATCACCTGCCGCGCCACGGTGATGGCGTGGAGGTAGCCTTTCATGGCCCCAACCGCGCCGCTTTCCAGGGTACGGCCGTTCATAATGCCGGCGTCCAGTTCAACCTCTCCCAAAATGTTAGGATAGCCGTTAAAGCCAACGGTGTGGTCATCAGGATTGGCTTCTACCAGGCGGATGCCGACTTCTACAGCGGCAACGGCCGTTCCTCCCTGGCGTATAGTATCAGTGGCTGCTTGTATGCCGATACGGCCGTTGCTGCTGGCAACAACAATCATGGGTCAATGCTCCTGTTCAGTTGGAATCCACAATAAATAGGTCAAGAAAGCTGCATCAATAAATCCCGCACAAGCAATATAAAACTGCCAGGCTCTAGAATCGTGACTTCTTCTAGACCGGGCTGAAAATGGGAAATGTTAAAGGTAACCAGCCAGCTGCATCCTTCACGGGCAGCCGCCACCAAAATTGGCAGGTCTTTGGGGTCAGCTTTGCCTTGGTGTGCTTCGATAGATTTTGCCGAGGGATCGGGCACGATTTGCAGGCAGCGGCTAACAAGGTGGCGAAAATTCGGTATTGCTTGGGGCAATTTTGCCGCCAGGTTTCTCTCGACTTCAATAAAAACCTGTTCCGAAATCAGGGCATCTATGAGATTGATCTCAGCCATTCGCAAAATGACCTGACTGGCACTATGTTCGCTTGGACCGGCTGAACCGGCAAATAACACGTCCGCATCCACAAAAATGCGGGGTATCGGTTTAAGGCTCATTTGATTCGGTGTTCTGTTTTTCAGTGTGGTAAATTTCTCTTTGTTCCCGCAAGCTCGTGATAAGCTCTTGTGTGCTTAAACCTGCCTCCAGTCGCATTTGTTCAATTTCTCTGGCAAGCTCTGGCACCATAGGCACCATTGGTGTTAATACAAAGATGCCGTCCAAATCAACCAGCCGAAATGTATCGCCTGTCCGAATGCCGTATTTATCACGCAAATCGGCGGGCAAGGTGAGGGTTCCACGCTGCCGCACTTGTACTGTTTTATCCATATCAACCTCTTTTTTGCAGACTTTCAGACATTCCTGATTTTCAGTAATAATAATGGAAATTTCTCATGAAATCAATCACGTTTTCGCATTTCAAGCTAAAACAGGTTGGGAATCGTGGGACGGCCGTACAATTTCCCTCAATAATTCTGCTACCATCGCTCAATCGCAAACTTATATTTGAAGGAGACTTCATGCGCCACGGCGCACCACCATAAATGAAAATGAAAAACCAACCTCCGGGAGGTTTGGCACGCAAAGTAGGCCACTTCTCGAACCTCCCGGAGGTTTATTTTCAGAGGAGATAATATGAGTAAAACCGCCCTGATTATTGGAGTAACCTCGCAGGATGGCTCGTATCTGGCCGACCTGCTGCTAGAAAAAGGATACCGTGTGGTTGGCACTATTCGGCGCAACACCACCTACCAAAAGCCAAACATACAGCACCTCATCGGCAAAATCATCATCGAAGCGGCCGATTTAATTGATAGCGAAAGCATCGCCCGGCTGCTGCGTGAGTATCAGCCTGATGAAGTGTACAACATTGCCGCCCAATCCGTCCCGGCAGATAGTTGGAGCCACCCCCTTTACACAGGGGAAGTCACCGCTCTAGGCGTGGTGCGCGTGATGGAGGCGGTGCGCCACTTTGCCCCGCAAGCCCGCGTTTACCAGGCGACCAGCCGAGAGATTTATGGCCAGGTGCAGGCCAAAGCCGCCACCGAACAAACCCCCATCGACGCCAACAATCCCTATGGCATTGCCAAAGCCTACGCCCACATGATGACCCGCTGCTACCGCGAGAGCTATGGCCTGTTTGCCTGCGGCGGCATCTTGTTTAACCATGAAAGCCCGCGCCGCAGCCTGCACTTTGTTACCCGCAAAATTACGGCCGCAGTCGCCTGCATCAAAAATAACATTACCAATCCGCCGCTAGATGAGTTGGGACGGCCGTTAATCACCCCAGACGGCAAGCTAAAACTCGGTTTTCTGGAGGCGCGGCGCGATTGGGGGTATGCCAAAGAGTACGTGGAAGCGATGTGGCTCATGCTGCAAAATGATGAACCCAAGGATTACGTCATCGGTACCAACAGTTCCTACTCTGTGGCAGATGCTTGCCGCATAGCGTTTGCTCATGTCGGGCTAGATTGGCAGGAGCATGTGATTAGTGACCAAGCCTTGTTACGCCCAACGGAAATAAGCGTACTGCAAGGGGATTATTCTCTGGCAGAAAAAGAACTCGGCTGGCGACCCCGAACCTCATTTGAGGAATTAATGCAAATTATGGTGGATGCTGATTTAGCTCGTTTTCGGTAAGGCTTTTTCATAATCACGAATGATACAAATAGAGAAATGATGCAAATATTCGTTAAAAGCGTGTCATTCGTGATTGATATAAATACGGCCGTTTCCACCCACCTATGCCCTATAGATTTAGCTTAACTAAATATACTTCGCATATAGATGTGATTTTGGGGCTTGCAATTCGCTTGGTATTGTTGTATTATTGCAACAGGCGTATTGTTGTATTATCCCGCATTTATTAAGCTGGCGTAAATGCCCCAACTTGGTTTGTAAAGGCAAGTAATGGAACAGGTAGCTTCCCAAATTAGCATCAAAGGCATCCGTGAAGGGTTGCTGATCACGGTTCCGGACCATGGCTCTTTTGCTGATTTGCTGCCGTTGCTTACGGCCGAATTAGCCCAAAAGCAAGCGTTTTTGCAGGGAAGCCAGGTGGCCTTGCAGGTTGGTTATCGTAACTTGGGCAAGGATGAGCTGCGCGAGCTGCAACTGCTGTTTGAGCAAAATCAGCTAGAGCTGTGGGCTGTGCTGGCTGATAAACCCGATACACGGCAAGCTGCTCGCGAATTGACTCTGGCAACACGTCTGTCTGGCAGCCAGACTGATTTAAACGGCAACTTTTTGTCGCAATCAGCAGAGCCAGAAACGGCCGTTCCTCAGGAAGAGACGCCTCGAGGGGGGCTTATTCTTAAAGAAACGCTGCGTTCAGGCCGCTCAATTTACCATGAGGGGCACGTGGTGATCATTGGAGATGTGAACCCCGGTGCAGAGGTTGTGGCCAGCGGCGACGTGATTGTGTGGGGGCGGCTACGGGGTTTGGTTCATGCTGGGGCGTTGGGGGATGAAACGGCCGTTATTTGCGCGCTTGAACTTAGCCCAACCCAGCTGCGCATCGCCAACCAAATTGCCATCGCCCCAGAGGAGAAGGGGCGTCGAGCAATCCCCGAACAGGCGGCTATCCGCAACGGCCAAATTGTGGCCGAAATGTGGCAAAGATAAAAAAGGGAGATTGGAGACTGGAGTTTAGCCAATCTCCAGTCTCTAATCTCTTTTACAGGAGACATCATTATGAGTGGAAAAGTGGTAACCATAACATCAGGCAAGGGGGGCGTGGGCAAGACGACCGTGACGGCCAACATTGCCTCTGCCCTGGCAATGCTAGGCAAGAAGGTCGTTGCCATTGACGCCGACATCGGTTTACGCAACCTGGATGTGGTCATGGGGCTGGAAAATCGCATTGTGTATGATTTGGTCGATGTCATCGAAGGCCGCTGCCGTCTGCGCCAGGCGATGATCAAAGATAAACGCCAGCCCGATTTATACCTTATCCCTGCCGCCCAAACCCGCGACAAGATGGCCGTTAGCCCATCGGATATGCTGCTGGTTTGCGATGAGCTGCGGCAGGAGATGGATTACATTATCATCGACTCGCCAGCTGGCATTGAGCGCGGCTTTCGTAACGCTGTTGCCCCCGCCGATGAAGTCCTTATCGTGACGAACCCGGAAGTTTCGGCCGTGCGCGATGCTGATCGTATCATTGGCTTACTAGAGGCTGAAGAAAAAGGGCCGGGGCGGCTCATTATCAATCGGTTGAAGCCAGCCATGGTCGCCCGAGGCGATATGTTATCAATTGATGATGTGATTGACATTTTGGCCGTCGATTTGATTGGCGTGATTCAGGAGGATGAGTCAATTTTGGTTTCATCTAACCGGGGGACGCCTGTAGCCATGAACGGCATGAATGGTTCTAGCGCGAGTCAGGCGTTTCGTAATGTGGCGCAACGACTAGAAGGGGAGACAGTGCCATTTATTGACCTAACAGCCAAGGCTAGTTTGTTGGATCGTTTTAATAGTTGGTTTAGCAAGAGCTAATAGGAGTATGCAATGAATTGGTTCGAGCGACTGTTAGGGAAAAAAGAGAAAAGTGGTGCTACAGCGAAACAGCGGCTGCAAATGGTGCTGATTCACGATCGGGCTGACGTGTCGCCCGGTTTGCTGGAGCAAATTAAGGACGACATCATTGAGGTGATTGCCAAACGGCTGGAAATTAACCCGGACAACGTGGTGGTCAATCTGGACAACACGACGCAGGAAAGCCGGTTGGTGGCGGAGATTCCGCTGTTGCAGCAGAACGGCCGTCGCCGGGCAACTGCTCAATAAACGGATAAACTTCAAAAGTCTGGAACGCTACTGGTCAATTGCGAGCATGTTCGCAAGACTTTTGAAGTTTTAGCAGGTAAATCTGAATAGTTTCTGTAAAAATGCCGCTCGGTGTCGCCATCGGGCGGTTTGCGTTTTACAATGGTGGGCATGGTTGATCAGGTTCGACGCACATCTGTCTGGCGCTATTTTGATATTTGGTTGGTAGCGGCCGTTTTGCTCCTTACTGGTTATGGTATCTTGATGATCAGTAGTGCGGTGACGGGTGCGCCTTTGCAGGCAGGTCTGCCTGCTGACCAGGTGCAGTGGGCGATTATCGGTGTGGTGCTTATGCTGGTGGTTGCCACAATTGATTATCGCGTTTTTACCTCGTCCCACTGGTACATCTATGCGGGGTTGCTGTTAACCTTGGTGTTGGTCTTGGTGGCGGGTGCCTTGGGGAATGACACGCGCCGCTGGATTGCCATTCCGGGGATTGATATTCGCATTCAGCCGTCGGAATTCGGCCGTATTTTTCTGCCAGTGATGTTTGGCCAATTTTTAGCTGGTCGTCGCGACCGTATTAGCCGCTTTTCCAACACGATTACCTCGCTTATTTACGTGGGCGTGCCCATCGCCCTTATCTTTTTGCAGCCAGATTTGGGTATGTCGATTTTGTACATTTCGGTCTGGTTTGTGATGATTTGGTTGGCCGGATTGCCGCTATCCCATTTCGCTATTTTGGCAGTTTTGGGGATTGGGACGCTAGCGGCCGTTTTCCCATTCTTGGCCGATTATCAGCAGGAGCGGATTACTACCTTCGTTAACCCCGAAGATGCAGATGAGGATGACATTTTTAACATTGAGCAGGCCCAGATCAGCATTGGTTCCGGTGGCTGGTGGGGCAAAGGGTACCTTAACGGCACGCAGAGCCAGCTCGGTTTTTTGCGGGTTCAGCACACAGACTTCATCTTTTCGGTGGTGACAGAGGAAATGGGGCTGTTGTTTGGCTCGCTGGTGGTGGTTTTGCTCATTGGCTTTATTCTATGGCGCATTTTGCGTGTTGCCTGGCTCACGCCCGATCTGGCGGGCAAATATATTTGTGTCGGCATTGCCACGGTGATTTTCTTTCAAACGGCCGTAAATATCGGTATGAATGTCCGTTTGGTGCCAGTTACTGGGCTTACCCTCCCTTTTGTAAGCTATGGTGGCAGCTCACTCACCACCTTATTCATTGGTATTGGCCTTGTCCAGTCCGTCCTCATGCGCCACCGTAAGCAGGAATTCGGATAGGATTTTTTATACGAAGAGACAAAGAAAAAAGGGACAAAGTGAAGAATTTCTTTGTTTCTTCGTGTCCAAATTCCCAATTTCCATTGTGGAAGCTGTTGGCTGAATCCAGTATACTCCCCACTCATTTTTTAATATTAAGCGAAGAAGTTGCAGAAAAGAGGCAGTATTCTCTTAAATCTCTGTGATCTCTGTGGCTAAAAATAATTCAGAAAGGTTGTATGACCGTTAGAACACGATTTGCACCCAGCCCCACGGGCTATCTACACATTGGCGGCGTATGGGCAGCACTGTTTGCTTGGCTATATGCGCGGCGGCACGGCGGCCAATTTTTGCTCCGCATTGAAGATACAGACACCAAGCGCACCGTTCCTGGTGCGCTGGAAAGTTTGATGGCCAGCCTGCGCTGGTTTGGCATTGATTGGGACGAAGGGCCAGATGTAGGCGGCGAGTTTGGGCCGTATATCCAGACAGAGCGGAAGGAACTGTATCAAACATGGGCTAACTGGCTCATCGAAAATGACTACGCTTACAAATGCTTTGCCACGCCGGAAGAATTGGCTGAGATGCGGCGAGAATTGGAGGCAAAGGGAGACCGTTCTGGCTACGATCGCCGCTACCGGGATTTGCCGGCAGCAGAAGTGGCCAAGCTAGAAGCAGAGGGTCGTGAGTACGTGATTCGCTTTAAGATGCCGCTTGGTGGGCAAACGGCCGTTCCCGACCTGCTCCGTGGCGATGTAATTTTTGACAATGCTCAGTTCACCGATTACGTCCTGCTTAAATCCAACGGCCTACCTACCTACCATTTGGCCCACGTGGTGGATGACCATTTCATGCAAATTAGCCACGTCACGCGCGGCGTAGAGTGGCTCAACACCGCCCCGATTCACGTGAATCTGTTTAAAGCCTTTGGTTGGGAACTGCCCGTTTACGTGCATTTGCCCGTCATTTTGAACCCCAGCGGCAAAGGCAAACTGAGTAAGCGGCACCAGGCATTCACCGATGCAGGCACCGAAATTTTAGTGCGCGCTTCCGAATTTATGGAAGGAGGCTACCTGCCAGAAGCGGTACTTAACTTTTTGGCAAACATTGGCTGGACGTTTGGCGACGACATCGAGAAGTTCACGATGGCCGAGGCGATTGAACGGTTTGATCTGGCAACAGTTAGCCCGACCCCAATTAAACTGCCCTACAGCAAGCTGGATTGGCTCAATGGCCAATACATTCAAGAGATGGAACCATTGGAACTGGCCAGGGCGGTACGGCCGTATCTACATGCTGCTGGTTTAGAAGTGAACGTAGATGCTCTGTTGGTTGTTATGCCGCCTATGCGCGTGCGCCTCAAACGCTTCCCTGATGCCATTCCCTTTTTGCGCTTTTTATCTGAGGAGATGCCCTTGCCAGAAAGTGCGGAAGCTGTCACACATAAACATTTGCCGCTGGAGGCCGCTGCCGCTGCCTTCCGCGAAGCGCGCGACGTGCTGGCAGATTTAGAACCATTCACGCTGGAAACAATTAGTGCCAACCTGATGGCCATTGGCGAAAAACATACGGGCAACGGCAAAGCCGGCCCCTTCTTGGGGCAGATGCGATTGGCGGTAACTGGGCAGAAGGTGTCACCTCCCCTGTTTGAATCTGTGGTTGCTTTGGGGCGTGAGCGCGTTGTGGCCCGATTAGACCAAATCTTGCCACTTTTTGATTAGCTGCAGTTTGTCATGCCAGGGGGCTTTTGGTAAAATCTCGCTTCGTTCAGCCAAACAGTGCGGGATAGTTTAATGGCAGAACCGGCGGCTCTGAACCGTCTAGTCCAGGTTCGAATCCTGGTCCCGCAGCTACCAGTTTTTCAGCAAAAAGAACATGGCATTGGTCATGTTCTTTTTTTATTTGTGCACTGTGCTACTTGCCAGTTGGGAGATTTGGCTAAATATGGGGGTGTGCCGCATAAAACCTGATGAAACCGCCAAATGTGGGGGATTTTGGCAAACTTTTTTCTCGCTTTTGCGTATAAGTTGGTAGCTGCATTTTCCCAAGCTACCTTGAGAGCATCTTTAAGGTTCCAAACATCCGGTCGGTAGCTGTTGGCGAAAATGCGGTATAATAAAAGCGCGTTGTATTATGACAACAATAGGCTGTATGAATACGGCCGTAATTGCAGCGGCACGGCTGGGAATTCAAATCAGCCTGCTACTCTGAAAAGGAGACAACAATGGAATTCTTAATCCCCATCATTTGCGTCGTTGGTGTCGGGTTAATTGTTTTACTGATCGCCTCAATCCGCATCGTGCAGGAATATGAACGTGGCGTCATCTTTCGGTTAGGTCGTGTGATGGGTGCCAAAGGGCCGGGGCTTTTCTTCATCATTCCCATCATCGACAAAATGGTGAAGGTCGATTTGCGTACCATTACCCTGGACGTACCCGCCCAAGAAGCCATCACGGGTGATAACGTGACGGTGAAAGTGAATGCGGTCGTGTACTTCCGCGTGGTCGATCCTACTGCTGCTATTATCCAGGTAGAAGATTTTCGTCGGGCCACCTGGCAAATTGCCCAAACTAGCCTGCGGAACGTGATTGGTCAATCCATGATGGACCAAATTTTGCAGGATCGTGAGCAAATTAACGACACGCTGCAACACATCATTGATGAAGCAACCGAGCCCTGGGGTGTGAAGGTTTCCATCGTCGAGATCAAAGACGTGGAGCTGAACAGCACGATGGTGCGGGCAATGGCACGGCAAGCTGAAGCAGAGCGTGAGCGTCGGGCCAAAATCATCCAGGCTGAGGGTGACTTCCAATCTGCCCAGAAGCTATCTGAGGCGGCGCGCATCATGAACTCTGAGCCAGGCGCAATGACTTTGCGTTACCTGCAAACATTGGTGGAGATTGGCGTGGAGCAAAACACGACCACTATCTTCCCCATTCCGATTGACATCATTTCTGAGTTTATCACGGCGAAGAATAAGTCAGACGCTACGCCGACGGCCAAGCTAGATGAGCCAGCTAGTGATGATGCTGAGTAGTTAAAAACGTTTTACTGCGGGTGGGTTCACACTGAACTCACCCGCTTTTTTAGGTGTCACTTTGCCTCGTCGATCCATTTTCCTGCTTCTTTTGCCTCTTTTATTGCTAATCTCTTGCTCCTTACTACAGGGGCCACAACAACTTACCATTCCCACCCCGCCCGGCGGTACGCCATTTTCTAGCATTGCCCAGGCTGGTCCGCTGATTACAGACCCAGAAGGTAACGTGATTGAGGGAACGAATCCAGATTTGCGAACGCTGCTGGAGCAGGTGTCTCGGCAAAATTTGGTGGGATATGTGCAAACGTTGCAAGGTTTCAATACGCGCAACACCTACAGCGTTACGGATGAGGAAGGCCTTGGCATCGGGGCAGCCCGTCGCTGGATTTTTAATGAGTTCATTCGGGTGGGAAACGGCCGTCTCCTCGTCGAGGTTGATGAATTTCCAGTGAATCAGGGCGGGGTGGTGTACAACCAGCAGAACATTGTGGCTACGCTGCAAGGCACCGGCGCGCATCCTGGCGTGATTGTGATTGGAGCCCATTACGATTCGCGCACGATTGATCCGCTGAACGGTAGCAGCTTTTCCCCCGGTGCCAACGACAATGGTTCTGGCGTAGCCGCCTTGCTGGAAACCGCCCGCGTGTTGAGTTCCCGCGAGTGGAGCCAGACGATAATTTTTGTGGCTTTTGCTGCCGAAGAGCAGAATCGGCTGGGCAGCACCCATTTTGTTACGGAGCGACTGCTGCAAGGCTGGCGTTTCGACGGCATGATGAGCCTGGACATTGTGGGTGGCCGACCGGGCATACCCCAATCGGTGCGGCTTTTTTCGCCAGGGCCAAATGGCTCGCCTCCGCGACAGCTGGCCCGCTACATCAATTTTGTAGGCACTCTCTACCTGCCAGAGTTTCCATACACGTTGATTGATGCGGAGGATAGAGACGGCCGCTACAGCGATCACATTAGCTTTTTACAGGCGGGCATTCCCGCCGTGCGCATAACCGAATCCCAGGAAGACCCCAACCGGCAGCACAACAGCGGCGATACGGCCGAATGGCTCGATTACGATTATCTACGGCGGGTGACGCAGCTTACGATTGCACTGTTGGGTAATGCAGCCGGCGCGCCTGCCCAGCCGGTGGCACCAGCACTGTCGCCAATGGCCGAGCCAGGCGCGTACATTCTCACTTGGATTCCAGACAGTGCCGCTGCCGGCTATGCAATCTCCTTCCGGCCGGTAGGAACTACGGCGTACCCGCAGTTTCGTTATGTCAATGCCAGCGAGGCAGGTAACGTAGCAATTACAGGCTTAGACCCAGCAGTGCAATATGCGGTGAGCATTGCCGGACTGGACGGAAACGGCCGTATTGGCCTCTTCTCCGCAGAAGTTTTGACCCCCTAAAGTCAAAAATAACAAGCAAGCAAAGATTACGCAGATTGAAAGGGTAGAATCTGGTAAATCTGCGCAATCTTTGACAAATACATTGTTTGGTTACGGCAGTTCGTAAGTTTCATCTACTTTGAGGATGACGGGAGTAACGGCCGTTTCATTTTTCACGCTCTCCGCCCACGCATCTACATCAATGGCAATGGGCGGCCAGGTGTTGTAATGGCAGGGAATCACCGTCTTTGGCTTTAGATAGTCCAGTGCCAGCACCGAATCTTCCGGCCCCATCGTGAAATTATCCCCCACCGGCAAAATAGCCACATCAATGCCAGCCCGGCCAATCAACGCCATATCTGAAAAGAGTGCCGTGTCGCCAGCAATGTACAGCGTCTTTCCGTCCGCCATTACCAAGTAACCACCGGGGTCGCCACCGTAACTTCCGTCCGGCAAACCAGAACTGTGCAAAGCGGCCGTCATTTTCACGCGGCCAAAGGGAAAGTTGAAGCCGCCGCCTGTGTTCATGGCGTGAACATTGTCATGCCCCTGCGCCCCAATCCAGTTGCAAATCTCAAAATTGCCAATCACTTTGGCGCCAGTACGTATGGCCAGCCCGACTGTGTCGGCAATATGGTCGCCGTGGCCGTGGGTTTGCAGGATGAAGTCAGCGGCAACATCGCTAGCACTGGTTTGTGCCGATGGGTTATTGCCCGCAAAAAAGGGATCAACCACAACGTTTATGCCGTTGATGTTTAGCGAAAACGTTGCATGACCGTGCCAGGTAATTGAAATTGACATGAGCAGCCTCCTTGTAAAGCTGAAATCGTCTGTAAATGAACTGAGAAGGAAAGTTGTTTCAAGTATAAATTCGGGGGGAGTGACCGTCAAACCAATTGGCATAAAAAAAGCACAGGCGGGGCTTTTGCCACGACCTGCGCTTTTGCAGAGTTGAAGAAATTGTTATACAAACAAATCAAATATGTTGATCAATGAGGATGGGATTGCCATCCGGATCAATAACGACGAAGCTGGCTGGACCTGTTGTGGTTTCATCTGCCTCAGTTTGAAATTCGATGCCCTGCGCCTTGAGTGCCTTTTGCAGCTCACGCACGTCGGTGTAGCTATCCAGATTTTGTCCGCTTTGGTCCCAACCTGGGTTAAAGGTAAGGATATTCTTGTCAAACATGCCCTGAAACAGACCAATCACGTGCTCGCCATTTTTCATCATCAGGTAGTTATAGGCAGGGTCACCACCAAAAACCTCGAAGCCCAATTTTTCGTAGAACGTTTTTGATGTCTCCAAGTCTTGCACAGCGAGACTAATCGAAAATGCGCCCAATTCCATCTGATTTCTCCTTATGAAAGTTATTGCAAGTTAAGGCGAGTGGCAGCTTGTTGGCAAAGGCTGGCACCACCCGCAGCAAACCATTGTTGCAGCGTTGGGCTTTCTGCCAAGCCAGCTTTGGCATCATCGTAAATGCCGGTAGCCCATACAAAGTACCGCTGGGTTTCGGCGGCCCAATTGTCCCAACTTGTACCAGCAGCCACGTGCCCACCGTTGTAACCAGCAAACGCTTTGCCCACATCGCCGCTCGTTTGCACCAGCCGCTCAGCAAAGTAGTTCATGCCGCGCCGGGCGTTGGTGTCTGGGTCCATCATGTTTTCACCAGCTGTGAAGTGAAAGGGCATCACCTGGAACAACCCTTGCGCCCCAGCAATGGAAAGGGCTTGGGGGTCACCGCAGGATTCAATTTGCATGATAGTGGCCACCATGTCCGGGTCCAGGCTGTGCGCGCTTGCCCAACGGACGATGTCGCTTTCCCAATATTTCACCTCGTTGGAAAAGACGGGCGAAATCTTCCCGGCGTAGTTTACTATTTGCTGATCTGCTGGCTCGGCAGCGACCATGTTGGCCGTATTTTCGGCAGCACTATTGCTAACCAGCGGCAAATCAGCATTTGCCAATCGAGGCATAACCAACACCGCAAACAGCAAGATACCAAACAACACAAAGATGAGGATCATCGTCATGCGCCGCTGCATGGGGTCTGGCGGCAAATCATGCTCCCCGATGATGATTTCCGGTTCGTACTCAAACTGCTCGTACTCATTCAATGGCGTTTCTACCGTCCAGTATGAAGTTAGCTGTTGATCGTAGACCGTCATAGTTTACCTCGAACGGCAGTAATCGGTAATCAGTTTTCAATAATCGGTGCTTCCAAGAACCGATTACTGTTCACTGTTCACTGTTTACTGGCATTAGTTGCGGTTGCGTGGACGTGCCTGCAAGCCTGTCATTGGTGAGCGACGCATTCCATTAGGACGTGGGGGGCGTTGGCGCACGCGGGAGGCTACGGGTTTGCGCTGGACGGTTGGTTGAGGCTGCGGTTCGCTGTAATCGTCGATGGGCATATTGACCTGGGTAGGTTGTACCGAAGCACGTTTGGGCACGGCCGTTCTGGTGGGAGCGGCCGTTTTAGGTACAGGCGTACGGCGAACGGTGCTGGTGTTGGCACGGCGGCGCGGCTTGGCGGCGGCTGGCCGCTTGCGAGGCGTGTCGGCGGCTTCGTTGAACTCAAAGATGTGTTCGCCAGCTACGGAGAATGCCCCGATGAACAGGATACGGGTGAGCCAAACTAGCACAGCCACGAAGATGGGAACATAAAGCAGCAGTTGCTCACGGGTGAGCACTTCGTTGCCAAGATTGTGGTTGAGCAAGGTGAGAGAAATGGCCCACCAGGTCATGACAGCATTCATGGTCGCACCCAACAGCCAGGCACCCATCAGGTACCAAACCTCTTTGGGTTCATCCATGCCGCGTTCTGGGGTGAACAGGCGCACCAGACCGGCAAAGTCAATGGCGCAAAAGGCAATAGCCAGAATGGCAGCCCACTGCATGCCCCAAAATCGCACGTCCCCGATGAGGTTGTTCAGCGCGTATTTGGTGGTGTCGAAGTTAAAAATCTCGAAAGCGATGAGGGCGATGATGAGAATACCGCCCACGGCCGTTTTCTTGGGCAACGAGCTTGTCAATGAAGACAGTCGCGTGCCGATGGTTTGGGTACGCATGTACTGATTGCTTTGCATATCAATATCTCCTTGATTTGGTTGCCCCTCTGCTTGGGCAATCTTCTTTTCCATGCGCCCGGTTTTGTGAAGAGAGAGCTGGTTGGGGGCGCACCAACCAGCTCAAGGAGGGTGTGGAACACTTGTTCTAGAACAAGATATTAGAACACGCGTGCTAATAAGTCAAGAGGAATTTACCCATTTTGTGGCATTAGCTGTCACAATTCGGGATGAAATGGAGAAATGGCTGTAGGTACATTCTGTTTCAGGAACTGCTTTTCCCTTCACCTTGTCATCAAGCGATGCTTGCATCGCCCACCCCATGCACTAAAATAGCTTCATGCGCCTCATCCTCTCGCACGAAAATGCCGATTTTGACGCCGTGGCCAGCCAGCTTGCCGCCAGCAAGCTCCATCCCGACGGCACGATGCTCCTCGCCCGCCGCCTGAACCGGAACGTCGCCCAGTTCCTGACGCTCTATTGGGATGCGTTTCGCTTTGTACGGCCGTCTGAGTGGCGCAAACGGCGGGTGAAAGAGGTGCTGCTGGTAGATACTCAATCGCTCAACAGCGTACGGGGAATGGTGGCCAAGCCCGTTGTCCACGTGATTGACCACCATACTGATGAAACCCCGCCCGCCGAATGGACAGCCCAGGTAGAACCTGTCGGGGCCACGACGACGCTGCTCATCGAGCAGCTGAAGGCGCAGGGGATCGCCCTCTCGCCTGAAGAGGCGACGCTGCTGCTGCTGGGCATCTACGAAGATACTGGCACCCTCACCTACGACACCACCACGCCGCGAGACGTGGCTGCTGCCGCCTGGCTGCTAGAGGCCGGAGCCATTTTAAGCGTGGTGCGCCGCTTCCTCAATATTCCTCTTTCTGGCAGTCAGCAGGTGTTATACGATGCCCTGCACGCGGCAGCCGATTGGCATGACGTGCGGGGGCAGTCGGTCATCGTCAGCGGTGCCATCGCCCCACCAAACTTTACCGATGAGATTGCATCCATTGCCCACCGGCTGCGGGAATCGCTGACCCCGTCGGGGCTGTTTGTGCTGGTGCAGCTAGACGATGATGTGCAGCTAGTGGCCCGCAGCACCACCGATGCGGTGGATGTGGCCGCTGTGGCGCGACTGTTTGGCGGAGGTGGTCATAGCCGGGCAGCGGCGGCGCGGATTAAGGATCGGTCGCTAACGGCCGTTCTTCCAGAGCTGGTGGCGGTGCTGCCCCAAGCTGTCCAACCGCTAATTCGGGTGACCGAGTTGATGTCTTATGGCGTGCAGACGGTGCCGCCAGAGATGTTGGTGCGCGAAGCGGCCGTTTTGATGCAGCGGTTGGGCTATGAAGGGTATCCGGTGGTAGACGAGTCGGCGGGGGAACTGGTAGGCTTGCTCACTCGTCGCGCCGTAGACCGCGCCATGAGCCACGAAATGGCCAACGTGCCTGTCGCTCGCATCATGCGCCAGGGATCGGTAACGGTACGGCCGTCCGACGGTATCGACACCGTGCAGCAAAAAATGCTGGCAGAAAAGTGGGGGCAAATCCCGGTGGTGGCCGAAGACGGCACCCAACCCATCGGCATTGTTACCCGCACCGACCTGCTCAACCATCTGTTTCAGCCACCCAGCAAGCAAGCTATTTCTGCGGCCAACATGCGCCAACGCCTGCTGGAAATGCTGTCCCCAGGGCTGTGGCAGATGATTCTGGCCATTAGCGAAACGGCAGATGAACTGGATTTGCCGCTTTATTTTGTGGGTGGGCTGGTGCGCGACCTGCTGTTGGGCAAACCACCCACCGATCTGGACATGGTGGTGGAAGGAGATGCAATTAAACTCGGCAAGATGCTGGCCCGTCGCTTTGGCGGGGAAATTCGCAGCCATAAGCGGTTTGGCACGGCTAAATGGCTGCTGGATAATGAGGTGTGGGGCAATATTTGGCAGCGGGACAAAGACAAAAAGAAGATTGGAGATTGGAGATTGGAGATTAATAACCTTCCTCCTACGATTGATTTTGTAACGGCCCGCACCGAATTTTACACCGCGCCCACTGCACTGCCGGAAGTGTCGCACGGGTCGATCAAGCTGGATTTGCACCGGCGGGATTTTGCCATCAACACGTTGGCAGTGCGGCTAGATGGGGCGTTTTTGGGCCAGCTGCTCGATTTTTATGGGGGGCAGCAAGATTTGGCAGACGGCCGTATCCGGGTGCTGCACAGCCTAAGTTTTGTCGATGATCCGACGCGCATTTTGCGGGGGGTGCGGCTGGAGCAGCGGCTCAATTTCCAAATGGAACCGCGCACGCTGGAGCTAATCAAGGAAGCATTGCCGCTGCTGGATCGGGTGTCGGGTGCGCGTTTGCGGCATGAGATTGAGCTGACGCTACAAGAGGCCGACCCGATTGCCCCGCTGGTGCGTTTGGCAAAGCTGGACGTGCTGGAGCATATTTTTGCGGGATTGGCCTGGTTGCCAGAAACGGCCGTATTTTTTCAACGCGTTCTCCCATTTTGGCAGCAGCCTCCCTGGCAGACGTGGCTGGCGGAGGAGACGCCGCTGTTTACCTACTTTGCACTGTGGCTGGCGGCCTTGCCAGCGTCGGTGCAGCGCGGCGTGATGAAGCGGCTGCGGGTAACCAAAGCGACCAAAGCAGATGTGCTGGCCTGCGGCCGTCTGCGGCGGGAGTGGGTGACATTGCCTGCTACGCTCAAGCCAAGCGAGGTGGTGCAGTTGCTACGGCCGTATCCCGTCCGGGTGCTGCTGGTGGGGCGCATTTTGCTACAGGGTCAGCCAGCCGCCAGCCTGATTGAGGATTATTTGCAGAAGTGGCGGGATGTGAAAACGGCCGTTACGGGGGACACGCTCAAAAAAATGGGACTCAAGCCAGGGCCACAGTTTGGTGTGCTGCTAGAAAAACTGCTCGCCGCCAAGCTAGACGGCCACGTTACCACTGAGGCCGAGGAACTGGTACTGCTGGACCAATTGCTGGCAGAGTGAATGATCTGTATTTTGTAACTATCTTCAAAGAGTATCATTTGTAGCCGCGGATTCTTTCCGCGTATCTAATTCGCGGAAAGAATCCGCGGCTACAGTTTTGTGATCGTAAATAGGGAATTGGGGGAGTTTTTACGGCCGTTCACCAAGTGATGCTTACACCCTTTACCCTGTCATCTTATCTCCTATATGATAAACGGATACCCCAATGAGGATTGATCGTTAGCCACAATCTGGTCATTTTCGGTGCTTTCTACCAGGTGGCCGATCGCCTCATCATTGGTCGTGCCGTCCATGATGACATCCAGCCGATAGCCGTTGGTCACTTGTGGCAAATCAATCACCTGCAAATAATCTGTCAGATTTTCATCTTCCGGCAGCAGCGTACTCAAGCAGCTGGGTGCCAACCGGAAGAAACGCCAATTAAAGCTGGCTCCTTCCAAATGCAGCGGAATCGGCAGGGAGAAGATGCCAGATTCCACCAAATCCTGAAAGAAATGGGTGCCGTATGAAAGCTCTGGTGGTTTGCCATCCTGCTCCACGCCGAGTTCGATCAGCACTTTGGTGTTGTAAATGTCGGCGTAGGTGACGCGCACGCCTAGCTCCAAATTGGTACTGCCCCAGCGACCCGGCCCAATGAGAATGAAAGATTCCCCTTCCAACAGCTTGTTGAGCCGCCCAATGGCCCGGCCCAGCTCTAGCTTGGTGGTTGTGTCGGGGATTTCGCGGTACGTTTTGGGGTTGACGAAGATAATATAGCGCACCTGGGTGGCACGGCCGTTTGGGATCAAGCCACGTGAGGTAAACAGGATGCGCTGCTTGGGCACGTTTGTGGGCAATGTGACCTGCTCTTCGTTTTTACGCTGGCTGAGTGGACGGCATTGCAGCAGGTGGAGCTTGAACTCTGGATACGGCCGTCCCGGCATCACCTCCACTGTAAACTCAATATCTACCGGGGTCTTGTACCCTTTTTCCAGATTTGCCAAGGCGGTGCGCATCAGCGACACAAACTTGCGGTCGCGCACAAGTGCCTCGAACGTCAGCACAAAACGATCATCCCTGTTCAGCCCCCCCACCGACAGAATCCGCTGCAAATAATCGCCCTTGTCCTGTGAGGCAATGTAGCGAAGACCAGGATAATCTATTCCCAGCACTTTTTCGATAGGCAGCGTGGCAAACTCGTTTGTCTCTAAATCAACTAAATCGACGAACCATTGGGCATATTGCCGCTGGGCGGCGGGAGTGGATTCGGGGCGCAGTTGGGGGTGGCTGAGTGAGATCATGCGCGGGTAGTCGTTGGCTACACGGTCTACGGCACGGGTGCCTATGCCCCACACAATGCGTAAAAAGCCAACGTCGCGGTCAATTTTGGGATGCCAGCGGAACGGATTGCGGCTGAAACCAACGCCCGCGATGGTTGGAAAAAAGTAACGGCCGTATCGCTTTCCCCGAACTCGCTGCAACAAAACCGCCATCCGTTCGTCATAATCGATCAGGCCATGATGCTGCCGGTACAAGATAGCGTCTGGGTTAATGGTACTGGCATACACGCGCCGAATGGCATCGAGCAAATCTTCTAAATTTTCCTCTCTGGTGCCCTGGTTAGGACAAAAATAGCTGTTGTATTTGCCAGCGAACGAAAAGCCGAAATTGTCTTCTAGCAAGCTAGACGAGCGGACAATGATTGGATCGTCTCCAAATTCATCTAACATGAGGTTAAGCCGGTAGATAATATGAGCCGGAAAACTGCCTGCCAAATGCTCTTCCTCAATTTTGGGATGATCTTTGCGAATTTCGTCCAGCGGCCGATATTTTTGGTTCATGTAGTGTTCCAGATTGTTCATCAACCGGAATTCATAAATAACCTCGCTGCCCAAAAAATAAGAGTCCGGTATTTCCACAAAATCGCTGATGTCAAGGCTGTCATCTATTGGCGTTTGCTGCAAAATTTTCCAGGCCAAAACCATGCCCGCCGATTTGCCACCAATTTTGCCTCCGCCAATGCGCCGCCGGTAAATACGCCGCAAATCGTCAATGCTGAGTACATGCTTGGCTACGGCAATAAAGCGCAGTTGGTCACTGATCATTCCCTTGATCAGCACCACCTTAATTTCTAGCAGGTGGTGGTTTACCTTCGCTAGCTGATCTGGCGGCAGCTTTTCATATATTTCACCCTGGCGAAACAGCATTTCCCACGGAGCGATTTCGGGGTTGAAGTTCAGTTCAATGGAATCTGAATGTCCCGGTTGGCTGTTTAGCACTTCCTCAACGATGCCATCTAGCAAAGAGATGCTGAGATTATTGCCGAAATAGGCATCTGTCTGAAAATCCCGAATGCGATCTTTACGCTTTTGCCAGATGTGTGCTTGCTCTTGCCCAAAGGGATCGTATAAGCCTTCGCGTCGCTGTGACTCCAAGGCTTTTTCTTTTACCTCTGCATTAAATGCTTCCTCTTCGATAATGCCACGCTGGAACAGTTCATCACGCATTCGCACCCGAATTTCATGGGCCAGGGTAGGATATTGTGCTAACTTTATGTAAATATCAATTGTCGGTGTAATGCTGCGAATTGGCCGTGAATTATTGATGGGTACGGAATGGGACATAAGGATTCTCCAAAACCTTGTGGGCAATGTTGCCAGATATGCCAGATAACCTTCTGAGTCTGCCGATTAAGGTTTCAGGTTATTATACCGCAGGTTGCTTTGCTGCCAGATTACGAGTAAAACGGGGCAAATAGTTTTCTCGGCGCGGAAAGAATCCGCAGCTACAAAACCAGCCAGGCACACAAGGAGAATCAGATGTCTACAATTTTTTCTAAAATCATTGCGGGTGAAATTCCGGCCGATATTGTGTATCAAGATGAGTTGGTCACTGCGTTTCGAGACATCAATCCGCAGGCACCCACCCACATTTTGATTGTACCCAACAAGGAGATTGCCACAGTCAATGATTTGGCCGCAGAGGATGAGCAGGTGGCAGGACGGCTGTTGCTGGTAGCCAAGAAGCTGGCGGCGCAAGAAGGTATTGCCGAGGACGGCTACCGCCTCATGATCAACTGCAATCAGCATGGCGGCCAAGAGGTTTTTCATGTTCACCTGCATTTGCTGGGGGGACGGCCGTTAGGTCCGATGTTGATGAGACGGTGATCAGTATCCAGTAGACCAGTATTCGGTAAGCCAGTGACTGATTTCTGAAAACTGTTTACTGACTACGGGCTGATGGCGTTGATCTCATCATCCCGGCAGACGCACGCCTCGCGGCTGACGGTGCCGCGCAGCAGCAGGCCGTCGTATTCAGAACCTAACCCTTGCGAAATCCAGCCCGCCATATTGAAGGGAATAGCCCCATCTGCCGCGACCCAACGGCCGTTGTAACTCCGCGCCACGTGCAAATGCGTGCCATTAGAAAAACCGCCCTCGCAGGAAGGATGACCCAAACGGTCGCCAGTTTGAACCGGGGTGCCTACCGGAATACGGTCGCGGTTTTCCAAGTGCATATAGGTAATTGCCCAGCCTGTGCCCACAAAGCCGTCGGCGGGAGCGTTCGGCATATCCAAATCTACTACCACTGCGCCGAAATCACTGCGGGTGACAATGCCATCGGCCATTGCTGTCACCCAATTGTCTGATTGGATGCAGCCTAGCTGTTCGCCGGGCGGAGCAAAATCGAGGGCAGCCCAGGCGGAGCCAGCCGCCCAGCCGCCGTGCGGCCCACCCGTGAAGTACCAGGTCTCATTTTGCCAAGGAAGCTGCAAGCTCGGTTGGCTCAAATCGGCAGGCCAGAGGGGATCAACGGTGTAGGCAAAGGGATTGCCAAACATGGCATTGTAAGTAAGCCAGAAGCCATTTGGCCCGACTTCTTGCAGCCAGGTAGTGTAGGTGGCGTCGTCGTGGGCACTCAGCCATTTTTGTACGCCAGCGGTGCCGTTGTTGATGGTGGGAGCGTACCCCAGGCGGGTGCCATCAGTAATGGTGAAAACGTTGAGGCCGCCTTCGGAACGGCCGTAAAATCCCCAGTTGAGTTGATTGGCTGCCCAGCTCAATTGTGCGTA
Source organism: Candidatus Leptofilum sp. (assembly GCF_965223285.1). Taxonomy (GTDB): domain Bacteria; phylum Chloroflexota; class Anaerolineae; order Promineifilales; family Promineifilaceae; genus Leptofilum. Next base: position 4,737,874 of record NZ_OZ244997.1, read on the forward strand.
CAGGCCAGGCTGGTTGCTAGCACGATAGCCCATTGGAAATTGCTCTACCACGCCAACTGCCTTAGTGATCCACCCAGCCCGGTACTCCAGAGCGGCCAGCAGCAATCGGGGGTTCACGCTGAAGCGGTTGGCTACTAAAGAGACAATCTCTGGTCCTGCTAGCAGTTGATTTTCCACCGTTTCTTCGTAATTAAGCAGGTAGCTGCCGTACAATTCGGCAAATTGGCGCACGTCGAAGCCGTTGGCGGCGGGACCGTACACCAGTTCGCTATCGGGGATGAGTTTGAAATCGGGGCCAAATTGGGTAGCGCTACTGGGCACCAGCAAGGCTTGCCCCACATAGACGAGGTTGCCATTGTCTAGCTGGTTGAGGCTGAGTAGCTGCTCGATATTGGTGCCGTAGAGCTGGGCAATGTAGCCGAGGGTTTCACCCACGCCAACGGTGTGGGTAAGGGTGCCATTTTCTTGGGCAACGGCCGTTTCGTGGGTCGGGTCGGGCGTGGGCGTGCCATTGTAGGTGGGTCGGGCTATTGCTTGTGCCGGATCGGATTGTGGTGTAGGCGGCAGAGGCCCCTCGCCGCGAAACGGGGTAACGATGGGTGTGGGTGGCGTATTGACGCTTTGGCCGGGGGTGACAAAAACGGCCGTTTCCGGATCAGGTCGTTCGCAGCCAACCAGCAAAAAAGTATGCACCAAGAGCAAGCATAAACCAGAATAAGCTATTTTTGATAAATCACGTCTCATCGACGAGGATTGTACTTCAGGAAGTTACAAAATCGAATTAGAAAACAGGTTAGAAGTAGCTGCTTAATTTTGAAACCGCTATGTTGTTCCTGAATGATTACCCAACAATGAATTAATCTTTTGCATTAGCTGTGAAAAATTGATTGGCTTTGTTTCAAAATCGTTGCAGCCAATTGCCAAACTTTTATTCCGGTCTTCAACGAGAGCATGTGCTGTCAAAGCAATAATTGGAATATTTTTTGTAGCCTCAATATTTCTTATGCGGTGTGTGGCTTCCCATCCATCAACAATTGGCAAACTGATATCCATTAAAATCAGGTCTGGCTGTTCCTTTTGCGCAAGTTCAACACCTTCTTCCCCATCATTTGCAGTGATAACCTCAAAATTGCGAAAACGCAACCGCTCTATCAGGATTTCTTGGATCATTAGACTGTCTTCAACAACCAAAATTTTATTCATCAATATGTCTCGTATGCTAATCCTATTCTTTTGGGTTTGGGCACGCTTGCTTCTACAAAGGAAACAATTTATTGGTACCCGTTAGACGGCCGTATGGGCATTGTGACAACAAACGTTGCGCCTTTTCCCTGTTTGCTGGCTACGTCTATCGTTCCACCCAATAACTGGCAAAGACGCTTACTAATGGCCAAACCTAACCCAATGCCATCATGTACACGGGTAAAGGAAGAGTCGGCTTGAGTAAATGGTTGAAAGATCTTTGCCAACATCTCTTCTGGAATACCTTCACCACTGTCCTTAATAGTAAATGAAACGCAGGAGCCTGCTTCATCGCGTCGCGCCATAAGCCAAATGGTACCATCACGCGTAAATTTGGCAGCGTTCCCCAGCAAGTTTAAAAGTATCTGACGCATTTTTGTCCTATCTGTAAATATGCTGCCCAAGTCGTCACTCAGTTCCATTATTAACGTGTTGTCATTTCCGTCAATTTGCGGCTGAATATTCGTTATTACCTCGGTAATTAAGGCGGAAATAGAAAAATCGCTGTTCGAGATTTCTACTCGCTCTGCTTCAATCTTCGAAAGATCCAAAATGTTACCAATAAGATCGTTTAGATGATGCCCAGCTGCGCCAACTTGGTTTAAATGCGGGATTATCTTGTCATAGCCTAACAGTTTGCTTTTTTCCTGGATGAGCTCGCTGTAACCAATAATTGCTGTTAGCGGCGTACGCAATTCATGGCTCATTGTTGCCAAGAATGTGCTCTTGGCACGATTGGCAGCTTCAGCGATCTCTTTGGCTTGTTTAAGAGAGGCTTCCGTTTGCTTTTGGCGTGTGATGTCATGAACCATGATCAGGCGCCCAGTGGACTCGCCTTTTGTATCAGACAATGGCGAGAGGGAAACGTGATAATGACGCTCTTCTTGGTCTGCAAAAGGTAAGCAGATTTCTGCCTGAGTATATTCTTTACCCTGAAAGTGAGTCAGCGACTCTGGCCAACGATTCATCAGTTCAACAATCGGTTTGCCTAGAACATCTTCCTGAACATCCAACATTTTGAGGATAGCTGGATTTGCTTCGAGAATGCGATTTTGATCATCTAAAACCAGCATGCCATCATGCATTTCATCAATGACGCGTCTACGAATGATGGGTGTGATTTCTACAAGCCCTACCTTGGAGATGCCCCAAGCTAACATGAATCCTGTAATCAGAAAAGAAAAGGATGTGTAATCAATGAGGCTGCCGCGAACAACCACAAACATGATATTGGCAATCCAGGGAATAATTGCGCCGACGAGCATAACGCCAATCTGTCGTCGATGCAGGCGTGAGCTTTGTCGATATGCCTGGATCATGAGGATAACGCCACTGACTAGAAGAATGTAAGAGTAAATGGTGTGAACCCAAAATGCTGGGCCTACTGTACGCTCCCAGAAGGGGTATTCTCCCGAGGTGTTCAAGATTAAATTGACTCGAAAGAGTGTATGCCATTGGTCTGTCCAAATTACGAGAAGCGTTAGGATAGGCATTATCAACAATAGGGCTAGTTTGCGGCGTGTAAGCAAGGTTGCTCGATCTGTATATACGAGACAAAACATAAACCAGGCTGTCGGAACAATAACGATACCTACATATTGCACGTTGACCCAAAAAAGCCGCGAGTCAAAATCCATGAACAGCCCTTCAATGGTGCTGCTGAAGAGCCAGATCACAATGCCTATTATGAGGGGAAGTAATGCGCGTGCGCCGCGCATCTCGCGTCGTTGCCAAACATAAACCAACAGATAGGCTGCCATTAATGAGGCGATGAGTACAGGTAAGATGATGGGTGTAAATTTCCAGTTCATTGCTTTATTGTGAATGCTTCCGCTTCTTGCAATGGCAAGATGACCGTAAAGGTAGACCCACTTCCATATTGGCTTTTAACATTGACTTCACCACCTAGCATTTGGGAGTAATGTTGGCTGATGGACAATCCTAAACCCGTGCCGCCAAATTTCCGTGATAAGGATGAGTCTGCTTGAGTAAATGGTTGAAATAATTCGTCTATTTGTTCGGGCATTAATCCAATACCAGTATCACTGATTGTAAATTGGATGTGATCTGCACTTCTTGTTACCGCTAGTTCAACTTTGCCAGCTTCTGTAAATTTAGCTGCATTGCTCAATAAGTTGAGCAAAATCTGATTGAGCAAGGTGCGATCGGCATACATGGTGCCGATATCTGGCGCGTGGGTGATTGTTAATGTGTTGTTGTTGGGCGTCATTAATGGTTGGGCTACGTTTTTGACGTTTTGCAGAAGGTTGGCAATGTCAATTTCTGCAATACGTATCACAACTTTGCCCGCTTCTATTTTTGACATGTCTAGAATTTCGCTGATGATGGAAAGTAGATGATAAGCGGCCGTTTCTGCTTTTTGCAGGTAAGGGAGGGGGCTGATATTTGATTCTCCTTGCAACAATTCTTGTAGCAGTTCATTGTAGCCAATGATGGCAGTGAGAGGCGTGCGCAGTTCATGACTCATATTGGCCAGGAAAGCACTTTTGGAACGGCTGGCCGCCTCTGCCATCTCTTTAGCGGTAGAAAGCTCACTTACGAGTCGCTGTTCGGCAGCATACATTTGAGCGTTGGTAAAAGCTAAGGCAATTTGGTCAGCCGCTAGTTTCATAAGCAGGAGTTTGTCTTCGGTGAAGTGATGTTCCGTGGGGTGGGTAAGGGTGAGGATGCCAAGAACGTTCCCTTCTTTGATTACAGGTACGGCTAGTGCCGAACAAACGGTATAAGGTTGTTCTTCAAGATGCAGCCACCGTTTGTCTTTAGTGGTGTCAGGGATAAGGACGGGCTGTTTGTTTTGCAGCACCCAGCCAGCAAGACCATCTTTTAGAACGGCCGTTTCCACTATCGCCTGTTGGTCAGAATCAATGTCGGGCCAAGCCAAGATGCTATGCGTAATGTTTTGGTGTTCGTCAAACAAAAATAGGCTGCCATTGTCCGCTGACGTTGTATCGAGGGCAATCTGGAGCGTTCGGCGTAAAGTGCCCTCCAGCCGGGGGGTTTGGGTGATAACATTGGCGATCCCGACAAGCGTTTCAAAAAGTTTCTTCTGATTCTCAAGTTCTTGCACCGCTTTACGCGCTTCTGTGACATCATGCAAAATGAGCAAACGGCCGCTTGCCTCGCCCCGCTGATCCAACAAAGGGGAGACAGTTACCTCAAAATGAGCACGGTTTTTAGAAATGCCTAGCTCAATCTCTTGTTGCATTTTGCTTTGTTTATATAGAGGCAAGATGTTGGCAAAAGTTCCCTGGAATAATTGGTGAACAGTCATGCCCACTTGCAATTCTTGCTCCGCGCTAAATAAACGTGCTGCTGCTGGATTAAAATCTAGCAAACGGTTTTGCCGATTCCAAACAAGCATCGCATCAGACATGTTCTCTAACACAATCTCCCGAGCAAATGGGGCGACATCGAGTAAGTTTAAGCTGCGTAATGTCCAGGCAAGAAATACGGCCGTTGCTGCAAAACCAATGGGTGTTAAATCCATATATGGGATGGGATTCAGCCCAGCAACGTGCAACCCGTTCCCCAACCAAGGGAAAATGGTTGCTAGAACAAGCCCGTATGTTTGACGACGGTACGGATTCCTTAGCTTCCTCCCCAGGCTCAGGAGCAGTAATGATCCCGCCAGCAGCATCAAGTAAGAATACCCAATTAGCACCCAAAAGACGGGGCCGTATTCCGGTGAGAAATTAGGGAAAGGTGCACTGTTATCCAGGCTAATCTCACGATAAAAAAGAGTCGCATCTGGCTCAAGAAAAACGGTAAACAAGATTAGCGAGGGGATAATAAAGAAGATCGCGAATAATTTGTTTGAGAACGGCCAGCGGCGGGTGTATTGTAAACAAAAAACAATAAAGACTGAGGAAACATTGACAATGCCAATGTATTGAACTTTGACCCAAAATAATTTGGCTGGGAGTGTCGTGGCGCCAATCTCTAATGCGTACCCCAGACACCAAAGGGCAGCCAACGCAGCAAACAAAGCAAAGGTCTTTGCCCCAATCGCTTCCCGACGGTGCAAGGCAGGTGGAATTAATATGCCGGTAATGGCAGCAGCTATAAACAGCAGAAGTGAATACGGAGTGTATATCCAGCTTAAAGACATAAGGGCGAAGGTTTTATTTATTTAACCAATTACGCCATGACCAAGACGGCCGTTTCCTGTTCAACAACAGGAACTGTAAAGGAAAATATATATCCTTGATTGAGCACAGAGGCAAACCCAAGTCCGCCTCTCTACAATTCTACTCGTTTTTTAGTAACGTTTAATCCCAAAACTGTACCATGTGTATGAGTGACATGATAATGTTTCTTTGCTAACGATTTTGTGTTGCTATTTAGATGGGAAAGAAGGTAAAAAGTCACTAATTGCTAATTTAGCTGTTGCGAAAGCCTAACTTGGTAGTTTTTTAATAGAAGAGTTGGCTACCCCAATTGTGCGCCAAGAAATCAGATGCCACCGTACTTACTATAAGTTAAAATAGATTTCTTATGGGCAAAATTACGCAAGTCATTGGGAGATTTCACCCTTTTTACCAAAACTGAGAGAAAGAAACTTTAATGCAAGCAAATTACGTGCAGCGATTACGGTTAATTTTTAGCAAGGGCGGTGCAGCCCGGTTTATTAGCCATTTGGATTTGGCACGGACGCTGGAGCGAGCCTTGAACCGCGCCAAAATTCCGGTGGCGTACACGCAGGGGTTCAACCGTCGCCCCCGGATGCAAATGGCAACTGCGCTCCCGCTGGGTTACACCAGCGAATATGAACTGGCAGATGTTTTGCTGACGGAAAAAATGGAACCGGCGCAGGTGCAGCCGCAGCTCATGGCCAAAATGGCACCGGGTATTGAGATTTTGAGCGTCACGGATGTGCCCGTTAGCGGCGCGTCTTTGCAGTCGCTCACTCAATCCTCCACGTATATGGCCACCCCACTTGAGCCAGTGGATTTTGAGCAGTTGCAGACAAAGATCGCTGAGATTTTAGCGGCAGAAAGAGTGGAGCGCACACGCGAGCGGCGGGGAAAGAAGAAAGTGTATGATTTACGGCCGTTAATCCTCAATTTGGCTGCTAACCTGGATGAGCAAGGACAGGTTCAGATCGAAATGAACCTCTGCCTGGCCCCTTCCAAGACGGGTCGCCCCGATGAGGTGCTGCTAGCACTTGGCTTCGATCCGCTGGACGTGCGCGTTCACCGCATGGGCATGGTTTTGGCAGAAGAAGTTAAAAAATAGTTGATGGGTATTGGTAAATGGTTATTGGTTAGCTGGTTATTAGTGGGCTTCGCTGCGTGTGGATCATCTTCGGCAACGGCCGTTCCGCCCACATCTTCTTCCATCCAAACAGTAACTTTGCAACCAACTCCAACATTGCAGGTCACTACGTCACCCCTTCCCCCAGCGATGCTTGCATCGCCCACGCCCACACCTCAGACGGACACCGACTGGCAACCCCTCCAACAGGGTCTGGAACGTCGTGCGATTCAGATTTTGGATGAAAACGGCCGTCAAACCGAAAAGATCACGCTTTTACGTATAGACTCCAGCTTGTTCACATTCAAAATTGGGTACAGCCCTGGCCAGCCCAAACCGCTGGCAACTTGGCAAGAAGAAACCGGGGCACTGATTGTGGTGAACGGTGGTTTTTTTACGCCGGAATTTGTGGCCACGGGGCTGATTGTGGTGGACGGCCAGCCCAGCGGCAGCAGCTACGTGGGCTTTGGCGGCATGATCACTATGGCTGAGAGCGAGGTGCAGGTACGGTCTTTGCTGGAACGGCCGTATCAACCCACCGAAATCCACGACTACGCCCTGCAAGCATTTCCTATGCTGGTGCTGAATGGCGAAGCCGCCTACCAAACCACCGACTTTGACCGCGCGCGGCGAACAGCAATTGGGGTAGATGGGAACGGCCGTATCCTCCTCATCCTGGCTAGCTGGGGCAGCTTCACCCTGGCCGAATTCAGCAGCTACCTGGCAGCGGCCGATTTCGGCCTAGTGAACGCCCTTAACCTTGATGGCGGTACATCCACTGGCCTCATTCTGGCTGAACCGCCTGAAAGCATCCCTGCTTTTGTGGCGGTTCCAAGCGTTATCATCATTTTCCCAAACTGATTTAGTTTCGCAATTCACGGCGAACCAGCTGCAAGAAAACGGCCGCTACAGGCATCACTTTTTGAATATCGGCCGTTTGCTGGTCTGGTGAGCCAACGTTGAACTGATTGCGCCAAGCGGTAGCCAACTGTTCGGCGGTGGGCAAGGTGCCATTGGCAAAAAGCGGGGCGGCATTTCGGCATAAAAAGGTTTCATCAAACAAGCTAGCTGCCCACTCTGGATGCGATTGCTGGAATGTTTGGTACGCTGCTTTGACGGCGTGGGGGGTGGATACGGCCGTTTTGCTCTGTGGTGCCAAACCTGCGCTAAATACGTTCCCAATGGTTCTGAAGATATTGTTTGCTTTTAACTGATACATGCTGCCGTCTCCTTTTTGATTGGGTGTTTATCTAAACGATGACCCAACTATAAAAAGAGACCGTGACACAAACGTGACAGTTATTAGGTGCCCGCAAATTTTGCAAAGTTTCCGAAGATATCAGGGGTTTTCTGCAGGGAGCTGCCCTTCCGGGCCACAAAGGCAGCGTGTTTTAATCCGAGCAGGATTGAAGAAAGTTTTTAGCCAATCATGCCACATAATGATTGCCTCGCGATTGGCTGCATAATAAATCCAACGGCCGTCAACTACATCTCGCCGGGAACTGACCAAGCCCACGCTTTCCAAAATTTTCAAATGATGGGATAGTAAATTCGCAGCCAGCCCCAGCTTCTCTTTCAGCTCGCAGTTGCAAGTGTCCCCTGCCATCAGTTCAGCAAAGATACGCAGTCGGTTAGGATCAGACAGGGCTTTGAAAACGGCCGTCCGCTGTGTCAATTTCTCTTCATTCATACATCATTACCCAATTACCAGATTAAACAGATAGCCCGTAAAAATAATTGCCACAGCCACGATGCCAATAAAAATGGCGATAAGGCGCAGCTTAATGACCCGCTTCAAAATAAGGATTTCTGGCAAGCTGAGGGCGACAACAGACATCATGAAGGCAAGCACAGTACCTAGCGCTGCCCCTTTTTCCATTAGCGCATGTACCACCGGAATGATGCCAGCGGCGTTGGCATACAGCGGTACACCCAGCAGGACGGCCGTCGGTACCGACCACCACGCTTCCCGCCCCATCACATTTGCCAGGAAATTTTCTGGCACATACCCATGAATGCCAGCACCAATGCCGATGCCGATAATGACAAACAGCCACACCTTGCCCACAATTTCCTTCGTACTGCGGCCCGCATCCCGAATTCGGTCGTCCAGAGTCGGTTTGTAGGTGATATCGGCAGCTTGTTGCCCAACCTGCACCTGCCACACAAAATCTTCCACGTACCGCTCTGGGCGTAGGCGGCCAATAAGCATGCCGCCCAAAATGGCAATAGTCAGACCAGAGATGAGGTACAGTCCCGCGATTTGCCAGCCAAAGAGACCAAACAGCATCGCCAGGGCGATTTCATTCACTACGGGCGTGGCAATCAGGAAGGAAAACGTAACGCCCAGCGGGATGCCGCTTTCCACAAAACCGATGAACAGCGGCACGGCCGAACAGGAGCAAAATGGCGTGAGCACACCCAACCCAGCAGCGAGGACGTTGCCCACACCTTCACGCCGCCCGCCCAGCGCCGCCCGCGTTTGTTCCGGGCTAAAAAATGAGCGTACAAACGTGACGAGGAAAATCATCCCCGCCAGCAGCATCAGAATTTTAGGCACGTCGTAGAGGAAGAAGTTTACGGATTCGCCCAGGCGTGTGTGAGCCTGCAGGCCAATGAGATCGTAGGTGAGCCAGTCCGCCAGTGCTTGCAACTGCTGCCAAACCAGCAGCCAAATCAGGCCCAGCAGCAGCACCAGCGTCGGTAGCTGCCAGCCTGATTTGCGGGGTGGGGTAAAGCTAATTTTGTGGCTGCTCATGAAAAGCTCCTAATTTTGGGCAGCGATGAGCCAGTTGGTGACTTCTTGGTTGGTGGGAATACGGCCGTATGCCACCACCTTTTCATTAACCACCAGCCCTGGAGTAGACATTACGCCGTAAGCCATAATCTGCCCGTAATCTGTCACTTTCTCAATCTCAGCCGCCATGCCCAGCTTTTCCACTTCACGGTGAGCAATTTGCTCCACCCGCTTGCAGTTGGCGCAACCCGGACCGAGTACTTTAATTTTTAGCATGAGGTGCTCCTTGATAGTTCAACATTCATTGAAGTAATGTGTGGGAACTGTACGCTGCAAGGGGAAACGGCCGTAGTGAACTTCATCACCTGAACCACATGACGCTTATCATAGTTCAACGCTCATTGAAATATTGACTGTGAAAAAGAAGGGCACATACCCTCATCAAATTAGGCAAATTTGCATCCTCAAAAAACAGCCCACCAACGCAGGTGGGCTGTTTATACAAATATGCAATTAGCTCATAACCGGATACGCTCTAAATATCGCAGTTCCCCGCCATGCAGGCCAGTTCCTGTGCGGCCGTTGTCAAATCTTCTTCCTCATAACGGTAAATCTTGGAAAAATCAATGTCCGGGAACTTGTCGGCTAGCTGCTCGTACTCCTCAGCATCAATTTCAATATAGGGCATCTGGTCATACTGGGCGTCGAAGGCGGGCAGGAAGGCCATACCACCGATTTTGTCCTGATGCTCCCAAATCCAGCGGATGATGTCCAGCACCTCATGGTCGCGATAGGTGATCGTCACGCTGGGGTTGTGCTCTGTGTAATGCGTTTTGTTTTGCAGCCAATATTCACATTGCGTCAGTGCCGAGCGATCGTTGCGGGTGATGGCTGCTTCTGGCGCTTTGACCGGAAAATGGACGACCCAGGTTGTGGCGTTGTCGCGGGTTTGGCCGTTTTCTGGGTCCATAGGTGCACCGGCATCTTGCAGCACCTTAAAGACGGGGCTGTGCGAACCAACGCGCACGTTGCGGATGTAGTACGGTGCCCAGCGAGCGTGCAGCCCGGAGGAGGAGTTGACCAACTGTGAAGAGTTGCCCGATGGCTTAACGCAGGTCACAGAGGCAGATTGGTTAATGCCCAACGTAGCCGCGTACTCTTTGTTTGTTTCCACGGCAATGCGCTGTAATTTTTCCTGGATTTCCGGGTCTTGGGCAGCCGGGCTATCCATCTGGCCGTTCAGGTCTACGCCCAGCAGCCGCTCTTCGATGCTGTTTTGCTGCCACTGTGGCCGTAAACCGGGGAAGTGAATGGCCATCGACTGAATGGTGCCGATGATGGTGGCCAGTTCCACCTTTTCCTTGAGCGTTTCGTAGGTGTCGTCGGCGCGGGCGATGGTGCTGGTGAGGTTGCAGAATTGATACGGCCGTAAATAAATCTCACCGCAAGGATTGGTGCCGAACTCAGCCGCTCTGCGGCGGGCTGGGCTGTTCTCGATGGCTGCTTTCCGGTTGAAGATGCCCGGTTCGCCCCGCTCCGATTCCACCATGTCCAGCACGAAGCGCGTAATCTCTGCTTGGGTCAGTTCACGCGAGGGCCAGACAGCCGAATTATTGGCGTTCCACCGCTGGCTGTTGGCGCGCCAGAAGTCGCCATCTTTGCAGTGGCGCATTTCCAGATCGTCATAATCAAACAGGGAGATCATCGCAGTACGGCGCACACCGCCAGAAACGGCCGCGTCTCCTACGGCACACATAATATCGTGCGCATCGAGCGGCCGTAAAAAGCCACCCTGCCGCGACAAAATGCGGGAACGGGCAAAGTCCAGCATCTGGCGCAGCGGCTCCGGCCCGGAAGCACGGCCCCCCTTCACCCGCAGTGGTGAACCGATGGGGCGCACCAGCGAATAATCAAACTTTACATCTTCGCCCTTGAACCAGGCATTTAGGCCAATGCGAACCGCTTCTGCCCACCCTTCTGACGAGTCCGCCACCACATGCGTAGCGGCTGGATTGCCACTTTGGCGGGCGATACGCGGGAACTGTTCCACGTATTGCCGCTCTACTGAGAAGCCCACGCCGCAGCCGCTCATCGAAATAATAAGTGCTTCCACGAAGGAGTCGATGCTGTCTACGGGCATGTAGGAACAGTTATAGATGGCAATGTTGTTACGACGGGCGGCAGGGCCAGCCATCGCCAGCAGGCGCATGGAGGGCATCACCTTCATTTGCAAAATACCCTGGCGAATGCGCTCATACGTTTCGGCGGGCAGGCGGTATTCGGATAGCTCTTTCAGGTACTCGGTGGCGCGGTTCACGGTTTCAACCCAAGTCTCGCGGCGGCCGAGATCGTAATTGAAGCGGGAATATTTATCGTAGAACTGGAACTTTTGCAGTTGGGTGGGGAAGTAGGGGTCTGATTCAGCAAACGCATCGCGCACTTCTGGCGGCACGGGCCGCTTGGTACGCATTTTGGCATGTTCGGCACGGTACAAAATGTAATGCTTAGCGGCTTCATATTCGCCAGCCGCTTGCAGCACCATCTCTACAATGTCCTGCACGCCTTCCACGGTGGGCAGGTCATATTTGGCCGCAACGACGTTGACAACGCGATGGGTAATCTCTTTGACGGGGGTTTTAGGCTCTACGTCCAGGCTGGCATAGCAGCGTTCCAGAGCATTTTCAATACGATCCATCTCAAAGGGAACGATACGGCCGTCTCGCTTTACAATACTTTTTGGTACCGCCACCTTAAAATAAATGCTGTCCTCATTGAGGCGTGTGCCGTTGCCATTTTTACCATTACTGCCATTGGTGCCGTTTGGTTCAACCAAAATTTTTTCTTGCGTTTGTTGCTGTTCAGACATCGAGATTCCATCTCCTTGTTGTGGATTTTGTGTAAAAACCAAAAAGTTTCGCGAAACAGAAAAGGCTAGTTTTTGGTTTTCACCGAGTAAATCTCACATTGTCAACCAGGTTTATTTCAGGATATTTTGTGAGATTTACATACATACCAATATTGTGTTTTTCAATGCGTGGGTTTGGGAATTGGTTTAAATTTTTGGGCAAACGGCCGTTTTTGGCACTGCAAACGGCCGTTACCGGGATTCAAGCAATCGGTCAATCTCCTTGCGAATTGACTCCAAGTCATCAAAGCCTAAGTAAACTGTCGCGTAGCGAATGTACGCTACCTCATCTAAATCCTTGAGCTTTTTGATGACCAGATCGCCAGCCATTTTGCTTGGGACTTCTGCTTTCCCCAACTGTTGTAGCTCCGCTTCTACTTCGCCCGCGATGCGCTCAATGTCGGTTGCTGCCACGGGCCGCTTGGCGCAGGCTACCTTGATGCCCGCCATCAGCTTTTCCCGCGAGAATTCTTCACGGGTGCCGTCTTGCTTCACAAGCATGGGGGTTGCCAAAATGGGGCGTTCGTAGGAGCTAAACCGCTGTTTGCACTTATCGCACACACGCCGCCGCCGCGTGCCGCCACGTTGATCGTGGCTGGTGTCGATGACGCGCGTTTTATGATTGTTGCAGTATGGACATTTCACGTAGAAAGTCTCCTGATGGGCCAAAAACCAGATATGGGAGTGTACCAGTTATTCGCTGCTTTGCCGCCATATATGGGGGTTTTGACTGCGAATCCCCCTACATTTGGTACACTGCGAGGCATTATAGCATACGGCCGTTTCCCTAGCAAGCTATTTTGCAACCGATAAACCTTAAAAAATTAAACGGCCGTTGTGCTGCTGGTGAACGGCCGTTTACGTGGTTTTAGAACATCTGTGTGACTCAAAAAAGCCCGCCAAAGCATACACGCTTTGGCGGGCCAACTCAATAAGAGGGGTATGGTTTGCTTACTCTTTCTTCTTACGCAGAAAGGCCGGAATGTCCAGATTATTTGCCTGGAAGGACGGCCGTTCCACACGTTCCTCTCGCACAGGTTGCCCAGTAGGACGGCTCACAGGTTGACGCACAGGTTCCCGCTGCGGCAGACGATTTTCAGTGCGAGACATCTGCCGCATCATGGGCGCGCCATGTTCAAAACCCGTGGCAATTACCGTAATGCGAATTTCGTCGCCCATTGCTTCATCAACGACGGCACCGAAAATCAAATTCACATCCGGGTGGGCTGTTTCTTTGATGATTGCCGCCGCATGGTTAATTTCGTATAGACTCAAATCGTTGCCGCCCGTTACGTTGAACAAAATGCCTCGCGCCCCAGCAATCGTCACGTCTAGCAGCTTGCTGGCGAGTGCTTCTTCAGCCGCGATGCGGGCGCGATCTTCGCCAGACCCCTTGCCCACAGCCATAAGCGCCGCGCCACCCATCGACATCACCGTTTGCACATCGGCAAAGTCCAGATTGATAAGGCCGGGTACGGTGATCAGCTCGCTAATGCCCTGAATGCCCTGCCGCAGCACGTCATCGGCCAATTTGAAGGAATCCATAAGCGACAAGCGGCGATCGGCCGTTTCCAACAAGCGATCATTCGGAATCACGATCAGCGTATCCACATGCTCTTTAAGCTGCTCAATGCCCGTTTCGGCCGCCCGCATCCGCTGGGAACCTTCAAAGCTAAACGGCTTTGTGACCACGCCAATGGTCAATGCGCCCTGCTCACGCGCCACTTTGGCCACAATGGGGCTGGCCCCAGTGCCAGTGCCGCCACCCATGCAGGCCGTTACAAATACCATGTCAGACCCTTGCAGCAACTCATGCAGCTCTTCCACCGACTCCTCGGCGGATTTCGTGCCAACCTCTGGTTTGCCGCCAGAGCCGAGCCCACGCGTGGTGCGCTCACCGATGGCTACGCGCTGCCGCGCCTGGCTGGCCATAAGGGCCTGCTGGTCGGTGTTGATGGCGATGAAATCCACCCCGGCAATGTTCTCGGCAATCATGCGGTTGACGGCATTGCTACCACCACCGCCCACGCCCACCACGCGGATCAGGGCATTTCCTTCTGTTTCTGGCATTCTTTGAATTTTTGCAGTTTGTTGATTCATGTTTGTTACCCCTCTTGGCCAGTAATCAGTATTCGGTAAATCAGTAATCAGTTAGTTGCTCTGTTACTGATTGCCGATTACTGAAAACTGAATACCGATTATCTATCCTGGCAAAAGTGCCTTCAAAATTGATCCCATCTTGCTCCCCCATTCCCGGTTGTGGGTGCGGGGCTGGTAAATCTGGTTGTCGCTCATGGCCCAATGCAGCAGGCCAACGCTGGTGGCGTAGGCAGATGAATGGAGCTTGTCTACCATGCCCACCAGATTTTGCGGCTGGGCCACGCGCGCAGGCACGTTCAAGACCCTTTCAGCCACTTCGGTGATGCCGCGAAGCTGTGCGCTGCCACCGGTTAGCACAATGCCAGCGGGCAGCAGGCCATCGTAGCCTGAGCGTTGCACATCTTCCAAAATGTGCTGGAAAATCTCTTCAACGCGAGCCTCAATAACGTGTGCCAAATCCTGCCGCCCAACCTGAATCTTTTCGCCACCAAAAGGCTCCACTGTGAAAACGGTATTGGGGTCGATCTTGTCGGGGCGGCAGTCGCCGAACTGAATTTTGACCTGCTCGGCCACTTCGTAAGGGGCGCGCAGGCCAATGGCAATGTCGTTGCTGATGTGGTAGCCGCCGATGGGGAAGACTTTGGTATGCCACACCTTGCCCTGCATGTAGAGGGCGATGTCCGTCGTGCCGCCGCCAATGTCGGCTACGATGACGCCCATTTCCCGCTCGTTGGGGTCCAGCACTGCTTCACCGGAAGCTAGGGCGTTGAGGACATATTCGCTGGCGTTGATGCCGATATTCCCAGCGCAGCTTGTGAGGTTTTGCAGGGCAGGGCGGGCAGCGGTCACAATGTGGGTCTCTACCTCCAGGCGGAAGCCGTGCATCCCGATGGGGTTGCGCACGCCGTCATGCTCGTCGATGGTGTAGCTGCGCGGGATGAGGTGGACGATTTGCCGATTGGGCGGCACGGGAATGGCCTGGGCCACATCTAGAGCGCGCTCGATATCACTGACAGCAACACCGTTATCGTTACGGCCGATGGCCACGATGCCTTTGTTGTTGGTGGAGCTAATATGCTCCCCGGCCATGCTCACAATCGCCTGGGAAAGGTCGTAGCCGGAGGTTTGCTCGGCTTGCTCTACCGCTTGGGCCAACGCCAGCGACGCTTCGCTAACGTCGATGACCATGCCTTTGCGCATCCCCCGTGCTGATGCCAGCCCCAGGCCGATGATTTGGAGACGGCCGTCTCGCACTTCACCCACTAAGGCACACACCTTGGTCGTGCCAATGTCCAATCCAAAAATGATTTCTGCCATGTTCCAATACCCTCTTTTTCAGTGGTCAGTATTCAGTTTGTCAGTGATCAGTCCGATTACTGAATACTGTTTACTGCTTACTGGAAATTCTCGTGCGACCTTAAATCTCCAATGTAATTACTGCGCCAGGAAGTACGGTTTTTCCTGGTTACTTACGCTGACGTACTGGGGTGTTAGCCCTTGTGCCAGCAGTTCATCTACAATGGTTTCATAGACGACCAATTTTTGTGTCATGTCTGTGCCGCTGCCGAAGTAGACCCTCCAGCCACGGCCGTCTTGGTAAGAAAGCCCATTGCCAGGTCTGTAATAGAGGCGGTCGATATTGGGCCGCAGCTCCTTAAGCAGGAGTGCTCCGGCTAGCACGTCGTGCGGCACAAAGCGCATGTTGGCACTGACGGTCTCAGGCACGGCCGTTTCTTCACCAGTCGCGGGTGTGGGGGCAGCCGGAATCTCAACTTCGGACTGAATCATCAGCAAGCCCAATGATTCAGTGCGTGCGGGAATGAGACGGCCGTTGCGCGTGACCCAAAATTGATTGCTGCCTTCCACCCAAATGGCGATGGGTGAATCCTCTGTGACGTTAATTTGCACCTGATTGGGCCAGTTGAGCGTTACCGATGCTGAAATGATCCCCGGAGTGTTGTCCATAATTTGCTGCGCCGCTGCGCCCGGATCGGCGGCAAAGACGTGTGAGCCAGCCAAATTGCTTGCCTGCACCACCTCGGTGGCAGGCACGGAAACTACGCCCTCCACCGGGATTGAAGTCAAATAAAAGTTCTCGTCCAGGCCAATGAGTGTGAGTGCATAAATAGAAAGTGCCAGTAGCCCCAGGCTAATCCAGCGAGCCGAGAGCAAAATCTGCCGCAGGGTGGCTAGTGGCACCCGCGACCGTACCCGGTTGCGACGACGGCGGCGACGCGCTCTTTTTGGTACGCGCAAACGCGGCAGCGGCATGGCGGAATCCATGCGTCGCATTTTGGGCTGTTTGCGTAAGCGTTTTGGCTGTTTTGCTCGTCGTTTCATAATTGCTCAATTACTGAATTACCCAGTTACTCAATTACATTCGCGTAATCATGAAATTGGGTAATTATTCCAAACTCTTTTTTAGTGATTCTTTCTCTTCGTGTCGTTCAATGGCTAGCGCGATCAGCTTGTCTAGCAGTTGGCTGTAAGGTAGGCCGGTTGCTTCCCACAGCTTGGGATACATGGAGATTTGGGTGAAGCCGGGTATGGTGTTGATTTCATTTAGGTAGAAACGGCCGTTATCCACGTCCAGCAACAAATCCACCCGACCCAAACCCGCACAATCGATCGCCTTATAGGCTTGGACGGCCAAACGGCGCACTTCGTCACTTTGCGCCTCAGTTAAATCGGCCGGGATGATTAGCTCAGAATCGTCGCTGACGTATTTGGCAACGTAATCATAAAATTCACGACGAGGGCGTACCTCGCCTACCACGCTAGCAATCGGTTCCGCGTTGCCCAACACTGAGACTTCCAGCTCGCGCACGTTCACGCCCTGCTCAACCACAATGCGGCGGTCGTAGCTGGCGGCTTCGTCCAGCCCAGCTTGCAGCTCTTCCCGGCTGGCACATTTACTAATGCCCACACTAGAGCCTAAGTTGGCGGGCTTGGTAAACAGTGGGTAGGTCAGAATTGCTTCAATCTGTTCAATGATTTTGTACGGCCGTTGCCGCCAATCATGGCTCTGCACTAGCAGCCAGGGCAGTACGGGTAACCCACTGGCGGTCATTACTTGTTTGAAGATTGCTTTGTCCATGCCCACGGCCGACCCAACAACGCCAGCACCCACGTAGGGCAGATTAGCCAGCTCCAGCAAGCCCTGAACAGTGCCATCTTCCCCATACGGTCCGTGCAGCACTGGGAAAATGACATCGAGTTGAGAAACGGCCGCTTCGACCACGCTCAGCGCGGGCGTAATCCCCACGCTTTCACCCTCATCTAGCTGCATCAGCCCCGTTGCTTTTGGGTCTGGCAGTAGGGTAGCGGGGTGGCTGCTGGCCTTGCCTTCCGTGAGCATGCCGATGACGTCGCCCGTGAGCCAACGACCGTTTTTATCAATGCCAATTGGAATCACGTCATATTTGTCCAGGTTCAAGGCACGCATCACCGACTGCGCCGAATTGAGCGACACCTCATGCTCGCCTGACCGACCGCCGAAAATGATACCAACTCGTAACTTGTCCTTACCGTTCTTAGTCATAAAAAAATAATCAATTGTGAATAGTGAATTGAGAATTGTGAAGTGGCTATTAACCATTCACAATGAATTGTTCACTATTCACTATTTCTCACTCAAACTCCCAATCACCAACCAGTTCCACTTCCAGTTCCAGTTCTACGCCAAACTGCTCGCGGACACTGTTCCACGCTTCGGCGATGAGGCTGCGAATATCCTCCGCCGTGGCAGTGCCATCATTGGCAAAGAAATTGGCGTGTTTTTCAGAAATATGTGCCCCGCCAACGCTAAATCCTTTGAGTCCAGCGGCCTCGATTAAATAACCGGCGTAATAATTTTCCGGGTTCTTGAACATCGAGCCGACGGTGGCACCACCGGGTTGAGTCTGTTTGCGATGGGCCGTAAAGCCATCGGCGCGGGCGATGAGCACGTCTACTGGCTCTGGCGTTAGTTCCAGTTCAGCACTCAGCACCACACGGCGCGACAAATCGCGCCCTTGCTCTTGCTTGAGGATGCTGTCGCGGTAGCCATAGCTCATCTCGTTATTGCTGTAGATGCGCTGGCCGCGACCTGGTTCCCAAATAACGGCCGCACGCAAGTTGCTATCCATATCGGAGCCGTGTGCGCCGGAATTGCCCACGACAGCGCCGCCTACCGTACCCGGCACGCCAATGGCCCACTCCAGACCGCCCAGCCCCTTGCCAATGCACTGCCGTGCCAGCGAAGAGAGGTTCATGCCAGATTCCACTGTGCAAATAACGCTGGCCCCGGTGTGGCGGAACTGGATTGCCTTGGCCTTGTTCATAATCACCAGGCCACCAATGCCATAATCAGAGACAAGTATGTTGGAACCTCCGCCAAGCAGAGTGTAGGGAATGCGCTTTTGGTAGGCGATGGAGACGGCCGTTTCCAATTCCGCAGCCGACTGAACCACCAAAAAGAGCTGCGCTGGCCCACCCACGCGGGCCGACGTGTACCGCGCCAGCGGTTCATCCAGCTTCAAGCGGTCGCCAAAGGCTGCCTGCAACTCTTGAATGGCCGATACTCGAATTGAGGTTCTCACGTTCATACATCACTCCACAGTTGAATGCCTGCTAAAATTTGCTGGGCTACTTGGTTGCCGTCGCCTGCACCCAGTGTCAAAACCACATCATGCGGCCGTACCCGGTCTAAAATATGTTTGGCCACGTCGTCCAGGTCGGGAATGTGGACGGCATCGGGATGGTTCATGGTTTCTAGCACAACGGCCGTATCCAATCCCAACGAATCTGTTTCCCGACTTTTATAAATATCCAGTGCTACTACCTTGTCGGCTTCGGTAAAGCAGGTGCCAAATTTGTTTAACAGCAGCTTGGTGCGGCTGAAAGTGTGCGGCTGCCACACCGCCCACAGCCGCCGCCCAGGGTAACGTTGCCGCGCTGCCTTGAGCGTCACCTCAATTTCGGTGGGGTGGTGGGCGTAATCATCAATGATGGTCACGTTGCCCACCTCGCCAATCAGCTCAAAGCGGCGGTTGACCCCGCTAAAGCTGCCCAGCGCGGCGCGAATGACGTTGAAATCAATGCCCAGATCAGTGGCGACGATGATGGCCGCCAGGGCGTTGAGCACGTTGTGCTCACCCGGTAAGCGCAGCCTAGCCAGACCAATCATCTGCCCCTCGGTTTCAACCAAAAAGTCGGTGCCGCCCAGCTGGTTGGGGCGCAAATCCAGTGCCAGATAGTCCGCTTTGGGCTGTTCGCCGTCAGCCACGCCAAGCGCATAGGTAGTGGTTTGCACGTCTGATAGATTTAGATTTTGCAGTAGGACGGCCGTTTCTGCATCTGTCGCGCAGGTTACCAGATGTCCTCCTCCTGGCAGCAGTTGGGCAAATTGAGCGAAGGCATCACGATAGGCTTCCTCGCTGGGGAAGATGTCTGGGTGATCATGCTCAATGTTGGTAATGATGCCCACCTCTGGCTTGAGGCCGAGGAACATACGATCATACTCATCGGCTTCCACCACAAAGTAATCACCTTCCCCGAAACGGCCGTTGCCATCCAGCGAGGGCAAAATGCCCCCCACAATTACCGTCGGGTCCAACTCTGCTTCCATCAGGATGTGAGCGATCATGCCGGTGGTGGTTGTTTTACCGTGCGTCCCGGCGATGGCAATGCCAATCCGGTCGGCCATCAGGTTGCCAATAAAGTCGGAGCGCTTCATCACTGGGATGTCGATGGCACGGGCGGCCTGGACTTCCGGGTTATCTTCGGGAATGGCGGAGGAGATGACCAGCAGGTCTGCCCCGGCAATGTTTTCAGCGGCGTGGTTCTGGTAGATGGTGGCACCTTCATTGGCTAAAGCGGCCGTACTCTCATTTGCCTGCATGTCAGAGCCAGAAACAGTAAATCCCCGTCCCAGCAACACCTTGGCAATCGCCGAGATACCCGACCCGCCAATGCCGATCAGGTGAATGTGCATATTTGGCTGCAGTGTAAACTGTTCTTCGCTCATCTTTAAAAATAACTCTTGAGTCACAACACAATTCTCTACCCTCTCCCTAGCCCTCCCCCAGCGAGGGAGGGAACACGCCTCCCCTCCCGCCGGGAGGGGATTGAAGGGAGGGAATTAAATCATCACAATAATCACAAATAAAAAGACAATCACTACCAAAAATGGCAGGTACGGTTCCAACAGTGGTAGCGGTAGCCGCCCCATCAACGCACCTAACTCACCAGCCACATCTGGACGGGTCAAAACCGTAAAATCGAATGGATATGGCTCGCCAGGCGGGAGCTGTAGCCATTCGCCCGCGGCCTGAATGCGATACTCTAAAAATGACCAGAGTGAACCGATAATCAGATAGCCATTCAAAGCACCGACGATCAGTCCCAGTAGCTTGTCCTGGAATGTATCGCGTACCCGCAGTCGCTCGCCAAAGCGAGACCCGGCAAAAGCTGGCCCCTGGTAGCTAAAAAAGGCGATGAGTAGGTGCAAGATTGCCAAATAGTAAAATCGCTGCCGATCTGGCGGGATGGTGCTGCCTGTTGGTACAAATCCCAGAAAAAGATTGCCAAACTGGTTGATGGCAAACAAAGACAAAATGAGACCAGAGGTGGCAATCACTTCCCGCGTCCAGCCACGCAAAGAGCCTATGATGGCAAAAAATAAAATCATTAACCAAAAAAGTGAGCCTAAACTCAGCATCTTCTCACTCCTTCCCGCTCGTTTTAGCCACTGATTCGATGAGAGCTGCCAAGTTTTCTGCCCCGTTGGGCACGTCTAGGTCACGGGCTGCCTGGCGCATTTGGGCTAATTTGTTTGGGTCTGCCAACAATGATTGGATGGTTGGCAGGAGTTTTTCGTTTAAAGTTTCATCGGTTAGCTGTACGGCCGTACCCCTCTCGCACAAATAATCTGCATTCACCTTTTGGTACCGCCACGCCCAGGCCAGCGGTACCAAAATGGACGGCAGACCAAAGGCTGTGCTTTCACCTAACATACTGGCTCCGGCGCGGGCTACTACCAGGTCAGCAGCATGGAAGGCGTGCCCCATCTTGTCATGAAGATAGGGATACGGCCGATAAAATTCACGCAATGCTTTGGGCAGTTTCTTAGCGTTGGTGTCCACTTCATCCCAGGTGAAGGTGCCGCTAATGTGAATGATCTGCACCGCTTGCAGCAGTTCTGGCAAAATTTTCATCAAGGCGCGATTGATCGCCCGCGCCCCACGGCTGCCGCCAAAGACCATCAGGGTGGGGCGGCCAGGCTGCAAATCGAAGCTGGCCAGTGCATCTTCCAGGCTTATGTTGGCAGCAGCGCGCAATTCTGGGCGCACGGGGTAGCCGGTAACAACCAGTTTGTCAGCCGGAACAAATTGAGCGGAACCGTCCGTGGTGGCTCCAACTTTTTCCGCATAGCGTAGCGAGAACTGGATCGATTGCCCTGGTTCTACATCGGGCAAATAAATAGTGATGGGCACGCCCAGCCAGCGACAGGCCAGGGTAAACGGAAAGGCCATGTAGCCTCCAGTCATGAACATGACATCGGGGCGGAAGCGGCGCACAATTTGGCGTGCCTTGCTCACGCTGAGCAGGAGCTTGCTGCCGTTAACCAGCTTGCGGTGCAGCGGCACGCCAGCTATCGCCCCACCCACGATGGTTTCCAGCTTGATGCCTGCTCTGGGGACTAACGTCTGTTCCATTTCACCTTTTGTGCCCACCCAGAGAATGTTTTCTGTGGGTAAGCCTCTGTTGCGTAGTGCGGTGGCTGCTGCCAGGGCGGGGTAAATGCCGCCGCCAGTGCCGCCAGCGCAGATAAGTACGCGCATGTTTAGAACCTATCTGCCGACGGCCGTCTGCTCCGCCGCGTGTTTCTTTTTGTTGTTTTTCGCCGAGTGCCGCTGCCCTGCGGCCGTTTTTGCAAAGCCGAATCCCGCGAGACATTAAGCAAGATGCCTGCCCCCACCATCGTGATAGCCAGCGAGGTGCCGCCATAGCTCATGAAGGGCAAGGGGATTCCGGTAAAGGGAATAACGGCCGTAATCACTGCAATGTTGATAAACGCCTGGTACACAATCCAGCAGGTGATGCCCATTGCCAATAACGAGCCGAAACTGTCGCGGGCGCGGGCGGCTGTACGCAGACCACGCCACACAAACATGCCCAGCAACACAACCACCAGCAGCGTACCGGCTAAGCCGAGCTCTTCACCCAGGATGGCAAACACACCGTCTGTGTGAGCAAAGGGGAGCGGCCCAAACTTTTGGGTGCTTTCGCCCAAGCCGACGCCAAAAATGCCGCCACGCCCCAGCGCAATCAGCGATTGCTGCACGTGCCAGCTGGCCTGCGCCGGATCAGACAATGCCTGCGTGTACGCATCCACGCGGGCTTGGGCGTGGGGCAGTGTGTTAATCAAGAGTAAAAATACTGCGCCACCAAGAAAGCCAGCCACGGCAAACTGCCGCCAATCGGCCCCGGCTACGAAGAAGAGCGTGAAGCTAACTAGGGCAATTAAACCAGCTGTGCTGAGGTCTGGTTGACGCACAATCAGAGCACACACTACGCCCACAATCACCGAGAAAGGCAGCAGGCCGTAGGTAAGCAGCTTGATGCGGTCTCCTTTGCTGGAAAGCCAGTGGGCAATGTAAATAATCATGGCTAGCTTGGCAATCTCAGATGGTTGATAGGAGTCATTGTATAAACCACGCTGGGCGCCGAGGTCGGAAACGGCCGTAAAAAACAGAACAAACAGCAGACCCGCTAGCGTCGCCCCTAAAAACGGCACCGAAAAGCGTCGCAAAATGTGGTAATCAAACTGCATCACGCCGACCAGGGCGATGAAGCCCAATCCCAGTGCCATAAATTGCCGCCGGAAATAATAAGTAGCATCGTCTTGAAAGCGTAAGCCGTAGTCGAAGGTGGTGCTGTACACCATCAGCATTCCCAAAACCAACAATCCGGCGATGGAGAGCAGCAGCCAGTAATCAAACCGGAAGCGCAATACCGGATTCACGCGATTGCTTCTTTTTCGGACGATATTTACTGTGGTCATAGAAAAACCCTGTTGGATTAGTTGATAGTTGTTAGTTTGCTAGTGGCTAGCAACGAACCACTAACCACTAGCTACTATCCACAAATTACCTACAATGCATTTACCAACTGTCTAAACAACTCTCCGCGCTCGGCAAAATTGTCGAAGGCATCAAAGCTGGTGCCGCCGGGTGAAAGTAGCACAATATCGCCAGAAACGGCCGTTCCCGCCGCCAATTCCACCGCTTCTGCTACCGTCCTCACCTGATGCACGTCAGAATGCCCTTGTTCAGCGAGTTTTTCAGCCAGCATGTCAGCCAAATCGCCAAACAGGATGACGGTCTTAACGCGCTGGGTCACTTCTTCTGCCCAGACTTCCCATTCCATTGCTTTGTCTTTGCCACCAGCCAGCAAAATGAGTGGCTCACTGAATGCATTCACAGCCGCCATCGCGCGTTCCGGGGCAGTGGCGATGGAGTCGTTGATCCACTGCACGCCGCGCCGGGTGCGAACCAGCTCCAGCCGATGCTCAACCCCAGTGAAGGTGCGAATGGCCTGAGCAATTGCTTCGGCGGGAATGCCTGCTGAGTCGGCCAGGGTGGTGGCAGCGAGGACGTTAAGCAGGTTGTGGCGACCACGCAACTGCACCTCATCTACCCGGCAAACCGCTTTTTCTGCACCATTGCGGATGACGATACGGCCGTCTTTCACAAAAGCCCCTTCGGTTACCTCATTTTTCAAGCTAAACAGCCGTAGCTGCCCCTGCACAATCGCGCTTAGAGCCAGGGAGCCGGGGTTATCGGCGCATAAAACTGCAATGTCGTCGGCCGTTTGGTGGCGCAAAATATTGGCTTTGGCGTTGGTATATGCCTTCATTGTCTTATGTCTGTCCAGATGGTTGGGCGTGATGTTTAGCACGGTGGCAATGTGCGGGCTGCGATCCCAAATTTCTAGCTGGAAGCTGGAAAGCTCCTGCACCACCACGTCCTCAGGTTCCATTTTGTGCAGATCGGCAATAAGCGGCTGGCCAATATTACCACCCACCCAGGTGTGCCGTCCGGCGACCTGGCTCATCACACCTGTGAGTGCCGTCGTCGTTGTTTTGCCTGCCGAGCCCGTGATGCCAATAACGGCCGTTGGTGCCCGCTTGCTAAACTCCAAAGAGTCATTGGTAATCGGGATGCCTTTTGCCTGCGCTGCCTGTACCAGCGGTGCCTCTAACGGCACGCCACCACTCACGGCCAAAATGTCTGCTTCGTCTACAAGTTCCATCGGATGTTCTCCCAACACATACCGGATATTCAGGTCTTGTAATTCGTCCAAAATATCTCGTAGTTTTTCCGGCGAGCGCAAATCCGTCACAGTGACTGCCGCGCCCGCCTCAGTAGCAAACCGGGCCAACGCTTTGCCTTGCCGCGCCAGACCAAGAATGAGTAGTCGTCTGCCTGCCAGTTCATCCATTTCATAGAGACTGGAGACTGGAGATTGGAGATTAATCTCTAGTCTCCAATCTCTAATCTCTAAATTTGCGCCAGGGCAATGCCAATCATGGCGCTTAACAAGCCAATGAGCCACCAACGCTGCACAATCTGGGTTTCGCCCCAGCCAATCGCTTCAAAATGATGGTGCAGTGGTGCCATCTTAAACAGCCGCTTGCCGCCAGTGGCTTTGAAATAAAGCACCTGAATGGTGCTGGAAAGCATGGTGGCAATGGGCACAATGGCAATAATGGGCAAAATGAGCCATTGGTTGGTCATGAGAGCAACCACGCCTAGCGCACCACCCAAAGCCTGCGATCCCACATCACCCATGAACATTTGAGCCGGGTGGGCGTTGAACCACAAAAAGGCAAAGCAGGCACCAACGGTAATAAAGCAAAAAATGACCAAAAATTGCTGGTCGCGCAGCAGGGCAATAATGCCGTAGGCGGCAAAGGCCGTGGCGGCGATGATGCCTGCCAGTCCATCCAGCCCGTCGGTGATGTTTACCGCGTTGGCTGTACCAGCAATGATGATGACCGCCATCGGAATGTAAAAAATGCCAACATCTAGCAAAATCGGGATGGTGGGTACAGCGACCCAGCCATGCCCATCGTTTACGACCCAGTAGAGAACGGCCGTTGCCACGAATGCAATGCCTAGCTGAAACCAGATTTTAACTCTGGCGCGCATCCCTTTTTCCCCATGCGGGCGGGGGTAGATTCCTAGATAGTCGTCTATGCCGCCCAAGATGGCATAAGCTACCATCACGCCCAAGGGGATGATGATGCTTTCGGCAATTTCCAAATCCTGCACAATCTGCACAATATTGACCATAATGCTGATGATGACCACCCAGCCCACAATCAAGATGCCACCCATGGTGGGGGTTCCCATTTTGGTCATGTGAGTGTTCGGGCCGTCGATGCGAATTTGCGCCCCTAATTTGAAGCGTCGCATTAGCTCCACCAGCGGGCTGCCCCAAATGACAGCCATTAGGAAGGTGACCCCACCAATGGTGAGTGCGAAGGCCATTAGTCGTATTGCCCCAGTGCGTTGATGATTTGATCCATACGCATGCCCAACGATCCTTTTACCAAAACCGTATCCTTTTCTTCAATGAGTTCTTCCAGGATGGGTACGGCCGTAACCGCATCATCCACCATAATTACTTTGTCTTTGGGCAAGCCGCTGGCAATTGCTTCGTGGCCAATCCAGCGTGCCCGCCGCCCCACGGTGACCAGCAGCTTGGCAACTTCAGCTACCCGACGCCCAATTTGTCGATGTGCCTCTTCTTCCATGTGGCCCAGCTCTAGCATATCGCCCAAGACGGCTACGGAACGGCCGTCTAAATCGTGCATTAGGTTCAACACCGCCATTACGGAGGCGGGGCTGGCGTTATAGGTGTCATCAATGATCAGCGAATTTTTGGGGCCAGGGACTGTATCGAGATGAAGTTGAACGGCCGTGTTGCGTAATCCATGCAAAATTTCATCCCAGGTGAGCCCTTCAACCAAGCCAACGGCTGCCGCGCGCAGCGATGTGTGTACGCTGTGGCGACCCAGCAGCGGTACCTGTACCACTAACGATTCATCTTCGTGGTGCAGCGTAAAGCGTACGCCGTCCAGCCCCATCGAGCGAATATTGTCTGCCCACAAATCGGCCGTGTTGCTTAAACCGTAGGTGAAAACTCGCGCTTGAGTATGGTCGGCCATGCTCATCACGCGGGCATCGTCTTTGTTTAGAATGGCCGTGCCGTCGGTTGGCAATGCTTCCACCAGCTCGCGCTTGGCTTTGACAATGTTTTCCATACTGCCAGCCCGTTCCAAATGCACGGAACCTATCAGCGTGACGACCCCGATCTTGGGGCTGGTCATGTCACACAAAGTGGCAATCTCACCCGTGGTATACATGCCCATCTCCAGCACTGCCAGCTCGTCTGTCTCCTGCAAATCGAAAAGTGCTAGGGGCAAGCCTAGAATGCTGTTGCGGTTTCCTGGCGATTTGAAGGTGCGGTAACGGCCGCACAGCACGGCGTGAGTCAGCTCTTTGGTCGAGGTTTTGCCGACGCTGCCCGTAATGCCAATCACTTTTGCAGGAAAGCGGGCGCGCCACGCCTTGGCGGACGTTTGCAGGGCGGCTATGGTATCTTCAACCACCAGGCAAACAGGCTTGGACGCGCCAAGCGGCACAGTGGTTGGCGCGGCGGTACGCAAATCTATAGTTGCGTACGCATCCGAAATTGGCCGGTCCACCAGTGCCGCAATCGCTCCCTGCTCAAACGCGGCCGTAACAAAATCATGCCCATCAAC
Organism: Candidatus Leptofilum sp.; assembly: GCF_965223285.1. Lineage (GTDB taxonomy): Bacteria > Chloroflexota > Anaerolineae > Promineifilales > Promineifilaceae > Leptofilum. The sequence goes on from NZ_OZ244997.1 coordinate 4,764,946, forward strand.
CTTTTCGCCTGTGTAAGCGACAAAGAGGCTGCCTGGCACAACTTCTCGGCTGTCCATCACCACCCGCGACACAACCGGCTCGCGGCCGGTTGGTTCGTAAGTGGACAATGTTTGGAGGAAGTGTGCTAATGTCAACATTTCGGTAATCAGCAGGTCAGTATTCAGTAATCAGTAGGTCAGTTTTCAGCTTTTACTGATTACCGACCACTGTCTCACTGATTACTGGCCTTGTCTCGCTGCCATCACGTCTGCCTGTAGGCGTACGGTGTCTGGCGGTACGTCGAGCATAACAACAAGTTCATCTGCTAAATCGGCGAAGGCAGGTGCAGCTGTCTGCGACCCCCAAGGAGCCGTTCCAGGCCGATCGATCTTGACGTAAATAATCATTTCCGGGTTTTCGGCAGGTAACCAGCCGATGAAAGAACCAATGACATCGTCGGGCAAGTAGATGCCGTTTTCAGCAATTTGGGCGGTGCCGGTTTTGCCAGCAATGGTGTAGCCACTCACCTGGGCTTCTAACACTTCACGGGTAACGGCCGTTGTGGCCATAGCAGTCACTTGTGCGGCCGTTTCTGGGCTGATGGGACGGCTGAGTACGGTAGGCTCATGCACAAAGATACCATTTTCCCCATGAATTTCTTCCACAATGTAAGGCTGCATGATGGTGCCGTTGTTGGCCAGGGCAGAAACGGCCGTAATCATCTGTAAGGGTGTTACAGCAATACCCTGCCCGTAAGCGTTGGTGGCAATAAATGATTCCGTCCAGAGAGAATCGCCCGGTAGCGGCATGGTGCCCGCTGCTTCAGACATTAAATCCACCCCGGTCGGACGGCCAAAGCCAAAGCTCTGCAAATAGTCGTAATATACATCTGGCCCCATCATGGTTGCCAAAGTGGCTGCGCCTACGTTAAGTGAGCGAGACAGCAAAGTCGTCATGTCGGTGGTGCCGGGTGCGCTGCGGTCCCAGTTGTACGTTTTGTGACCGCCTACTTCTAGAATGCCCGCATCGTAGTAGGTGGATTGAGGCGTTACCACGGCAGCATCCAGTGCAGCAGCCATCGTAATCAGCTTCATAACAGAACCTGGCTCATGCTGCTGGCTCACGGCCGGATTCAGCAGAAGACCTGTGTCTGTTTCATAAAATTCAGCAGGCGAGTAACAGGGGGCACTGGCCATCGCCAGAATCGCGCCCGTTTGAGGATTCATGACGATGATGCTGCCGCTAACGGCGCGATAATCTTCCAGGGCGCGGCGTAAGTGATCTTCCACAACATATTGCAGCGAACGGTCGATGGTGAGCACCAAATCTGCGCCTTCGTGGGCGATGACGCTTTGCTGCGAGGTAAGTGGCGAGATGTTTACGACAGCACTGGCAGCTTCGCCAGCCAATTCCCGCTGATAATACCCTTCGACACCGCTGCCGCCGTTGCCGTCAAAATCTACATAGCCCAGCGAATGGCAAAGCATGTCGTCCTGCGGGTAAAAGCGGCGGGGCAGGGGGTCAATTTGCAATCCTTCGTAGGGTAGGGCGCGTACCAATTCTGCAACCTCAGCGGAAACACGACCAGATAGCAAGGCGAACGATTGGTCAGATTGCAGGACGCCGAGAATTTCATAACGTGATTGCTGCAAAATGGGAGCCAGGGCAGTGGCTAACTGTTCGGATTCGGTAACAAGACGGGGGGAAACGCCAATTTGGTAATCGGCGGTGTTGGCGGCTAGCACCGCGCCGTTGCGGTCAAAGATAGTGCCACGCTCTGGCTTGGCCACGACGAGTATCTCATCGCCAGCGCGCTCGGCCCACTCTGGCCCTTGCACTACCTGAAACGCCACAAGCCGCCCAACAATAATGAGGGCGGCAAATCCAAGGATGGCGACCACTATCCACATCCGGCTTTTTTGACTACTGTTCACGAGCTTCGCCTCTTATAAAATCGCTAAACCGGTCACTCAGGTAAAGCCAAATTGCTTCACGTACAGTTTCGGCCGGTGGCGGAACGGCCGTTACTGTTGGTACAATCTCCAGTGGATCGGTCTCTACTACCTCCACTGGGTAATCCGGCACAATAATGTATTCAATATCGCCCGGTTCTGCTTCTACAAACCCTAAACGAATTGCCTCCGCTTGCAGGCGGTCTAATGCCTGTGCAGCGGCGATGTCTCGTTCCAAATCATTGTTTTGCCGCTTCAACTCGGTCAGCTCATTTTGCAAAATTTGCACTCGGCGACCCACCGAAGCAATGCGGCTGGCCTGGCTCACGTAAATAGTGCCCAGCAAAGCAGCCAAAACCAAAATGACCCCCCAGCCCAGCGCGGCTTGCGCTTCGGTGAGGGCGTTGAGGCGTTTTAGCTGTTCCCGAGTTTGCCGTGCCATCATAGTTTTAGTTTTTGGTGGCTAGTTTACTAGCCACTTGCCTACTTCTTCTCAATCACCCTTAGCCGGGCGCTGCGGCTGCGGCTGTTTTGGGCAATTTCTTCGGCAGATGCCTGAACTGCCTTGCGCGTAATGAGCCGAAAGTTGGCCTGGCCGCCGCAGGTGCATATTGGTTGGTCTGGCGGGCAGGTGCAATCTTTGCATAAGTCGCGAAATGTTTGCTTCACAAAGCGGTCTTCCAATGAATGAAAGCTAATCACAGCCAAACGGCCGTGTTGCCCTAATAACTTTAGCGCAGCCATCACCCCGATTTCAACCGTTTCTAATTCCTGGTTCACGGCAATACGCAATGCCTGAAACGTTTGGGTGGCTGGGTGAATGCGCCCACGGTGACGTATTGTTTGGGCGATTTTCTCGGCGAGTTGAGTGGTGGTGCTGAACGGCCGTTCCTGCACCATCATCCGGGCAATCTTGCGACTGCTTTTTTCTTCACCGTACCGCCACAAAATATCGGCCAGGGCAGCTTCTTCTAAATTGTTAATCAGGTCTGCGGCCGTTTCACCTCTACTGGTGTCGAACCGCATATCCAGAGGGCCTTCCTTCATAAAGGAAAAGCCACGTTCGGCATTGTCTAGCTGACGAGACGAGAGTCCTAAATCCAGCAAGATGCCATCTGCTTCACTGAATCCATGTTGCGGAGCCAGGTTACCCATCTCTGCGTAGCTGGCGTGGACGTAAGTGACGCGCTCGCCATAGGCTGCTAGCTGTTTCTGGGCAAAAGCAATCGCTTCTGCATCTTTGTCAAAGACCAAAATGCGCCCTGAGGGCGCGGATTTTTGCAGCATTCCTGCTGCGTGGCCCCCTGCCCCTAACGTGCCGTCAATGTAACGGCCGTTTGCCTGTGGCCGCAGCAAAGTGAGCACTTCATCGTACAGAACCGGGATGTGAGAGAAGGTGCTCATGTGTTCATGTTTTCAGGCTTTCAAATGTTCCACTTGAAAACCTGAAAACCTTGCTAGATGCCCAAATCTTCCCAGCGGGCGGCATCGCCATCACTTTCAATATCTTCACGGACGGAATGCCACGCCTCGGTGCCCCACAGCTCCAGATAGTTAAACATGCCAGAGATAACAACATCACGTTGGATGTTGGCGAAGTCGCGCAGATAAGGTGGCAGCAGGATGCGCCCCTGTCGGTCCGGTGTCAGGTCAACTGCACCAGAAAAGACGCGCCGCCGAAATGCCCGCACGCCCTCGTCTGACAACGGCCGTTGCGCAATGCGCTCTGCCAGCTCTTGCCAGCCATCCATGGGGAAAAGCATCAAGTTTTGGTCGAAGCCACGCGTAACCACCAAGCCCGCTGCCAGCAGGTTGCGGAACTTTGCCGGAATCGTGATTCGGCCTTTGCTGTCGATGGTGTGTGTGTATTCGCCTAAAAACATGATGCTATCTTTACAAAATTAGAACAATTGTTCTGATCGCCCCATTTTAGCATAAGTTTGCGGGATTTTTGTGGAAATTTGCACCACAATGCCCCACTTTTAACCACAATAGGCCACAGTATACACCAAACCCGTTTGAATGTGAAGTAGAAAAATAACTTTTAAGGTGCTGTTTTGTTGTAGGATTTGCTAAATAATGGAACCCGTCCAGTAAATAACGGAACACGTCCATCAAATAATGGAACTGGGGAAACGTCTACTCGTGTATATAATGTAGGATTCTCGGTTTTTGCTCTGGCGCAATTCGTAGGCTGGTTCCACTTTTTACTGGATATCGTAGGGCAGTTCCATTATTTACTGACAAACTCTATATTTGCCATTTTTGTCTACCTCTGGAAGGCCGTTCCATTATTTCGTGGATCAGTTCCGTTATTTAATGGATCCTACATTTGTGGCTCAATCTGGCACTGCAAACGGTGGCCTGACAATGGTTCTATTGTGTTTGTTGAAATAGAAATTGATAATGCAAACTGAAGATTAGCTTGATGAAGGAGTTACTTATGAACCAATTTGCCCGAATAACCGACCGTGAAGTTGAAGCCTCTGTTAGCGAATTAGTCGATAATTTTTTGCTTGGCAGTAAAACTTCTGACGAATGGAAAGACATCCATGAACAAGCTGGTTTGATGCTAGCGCAACATACGCAGGAACTGCGAGAGTTGATGACGCAAATGCAATCATTCACGCATCAAACTTCTGTAGAAACGGTGATGGCAGCCCAATCGCGCATGGCTGCTTTGCGCTGGCTCATCCAATCTATTGAGCAAGAGATTCAACGGCTGGACAAAGCATACCGCGAGACAGCCCAAATTGAGCAGCTTTTGCGAGAGCGCGCAAAGCTAAATGCCGCTTAAAGTGAAACAATAAGTTAATAGACATTGTGTGCCATCCTGAAAATTGGATGGCACTTTTTGTTTGGGGCAGTAGGCAAAAAAAATGCTCCGAGTGGAGGGTGCTCGGAGCAGGAAGGAGGAGGAAAACGAGTTAAAAAGCAATTCAGCCTTACACTAGTCACTATACAGAAATCCTCGGATGAAATAAATGGGAATTCCACCCCATGACAGCGGAGCTACTATCAGTAGTTGGTAATCAGTTTTCGGTGCGTCGGTTTTAGCTGTCGAATTTTGAGTCGTCGAGGCGTTTGCGCCAGCTTTCGTCGTCATCTTCGTGGGTTGATTGTGATTTGTCTTGTGCTGCTTCAGCTTCCATTGCTTCTACGGCCGCATCCAACTGATCTGCTGGCAAGGCGCGAACCAAGCTCCATTTACCACAGTGTGGGCAACGGTCGTATTTGCCAACAACGACGTTCAATCCCCAAATGTGGCGGGCAAATGGCTTATTGCATTTGGGGCAGATGGTACCGCCGACGGGGCCATGCACATTGAGGCTTTCTTGTTCACCACTTTTGCGGCCTCGGTTGGAGATTCGGGAAGCTAAGAAGCGGCCGCCTATTGCAATCACAATGATGGGGATAATAATGTAGAGTGCTATGCGCGTAGAATCACCGCCAGAAATAAAGTTTCGGGTGAGTCTGTTGGATTCAATGGTTTGCCCATCTGCTGTTTGGCCGATGGCGTAAAGGGTATGGGTGCCGAGCGCATACCTGTCAGTTTCAAACTGGAGGCGGAAGGGGGCTTCGCTATCTTCACCAACAAGCTGATCATCAATATAAAAGGAAACGGTCTCCAGATTGTCTGGCCCTTCAACGCGAAAAGAAAATCGTCCTTGAATGTTGGAGCCTAAGCCTGTGCCAAAATCGCGGTTCAGGCGGAGTTGAAGCGAGCTGGTTTCTTGGGCAACGGCCGTTGCCACGACGACTAGGCTTAACAAAACGGTAAAAATGAGTGCCCAACGCTTGAGCCAACACATCTTACGTTTCCTTTCCTGATGGGTCATTGGCGTGCATCAGGGCAATAAGTTCATCCATGCGATTGCGACGATACAAATAATGCAGCAGATCGCGCACCTTGGACTTTTTACTGGTAACGGTTAGCTGCTCCCAATCAATGCCGAGGGCAACGGCCGTTTTTTGCAGCTTTTCCAAGTCGTAGTGAGCCAGTAGGTAGTGGCGTAAAATGGTCGGCGGGGATTCCAGGGAAATTTTTTCTAGACGGGGCAAGGCCTCTGGTGCAGGTGGCGTTAAAATGCGCTCAACGGCCAAGGCAAGTTGACCGGTTTGGCCACGCTCTGCCGTCAATTCCATCATGTTGATGATGAGCTGGTGCATATCTTGCTGCACGTTCATCACTTCGTTTTCTCGAATACGGAGATCAAAGAGCAAATCCAGCACGTCTTCTCGGCCTAATCGGTCCCGAATCTCCTCGTAGATCATTTGCCGGTCGAAGGCGGTACCAGTTTCATCGGTGCCGGGTGAAAAGTGAATGTTGGCGTCGGGGTTAGTTGTTGCTGCGGGTGGAGGCGATACGGCCGTTGCTGGGGCAGTAGCTGACGCTTTGCCAGCTAGTTGCCAGGGCTGAAACAAGCTAAACAGCCAATAAGCTGCCCCGCCAATCAGCAGGCCAGCAATGACGTAAAAGAAGAAGCCAAATTGGGCCAACATTTCTTCGCGATTGAACGTTCCCAGGAATGTGTCTAGCAGTACGGCTGAGGTAACGGTGAGCAGCCCCACGCCCCAATTAACAGACGGCCGTCGCCAAAACATGAACAAGAAGAAGGCAACCACTACAAATTTTAGAATTAACAATACCAGCATATGCTTCCTCAGAATAGTGGGCAGATGGTTGCCCATTAACGCAGAAATTGTAACATTCAGCAAGGTAGGCGCAAGAATGTAAAAGCCAAACAGTATCTTGGATTGGATTGAGCGCAAATTTGGCTTTTGCTTTAGCAAACCACAGAGAAGTCGCTCTTCGATTCTCAAAATGCTTTCTGTGGTTTGCAAACGGCCGTAAAAATAATCAAGAATGCTAATGTTGACATAAATTTGCAACAGGTGATATGATACCCGCCATGCCTGCAACCAAAATCGGCAAATTTCTACTAAGTGTTGGTTTGATTCTGCTGCTAACCCAGGCAGCTTGTGTTGAACAACCCGCGTTACCCACACTGGTATCACCCTTGCTGCTTCCCCAACAGAGTGAAGAAGTGGCCGCTTTTGCTGTCCCTCCAACCTTTACGCCACTTGGCCCCACAGCCACTATTGATCCCCTCTTAAACTTTGCGGATAATGCACCGCTTGGCCCCACACATACGCCAACAGTGACACCCATTTTGCCCAGCCGCACGCCTACCCCAACCCCAACGCCCACGCCAACCAATACACCCACTATCACCCCCATTCCATCAGCGACGCCAATTGGTAACGGTCCACTTCCACCTTATCTGCAGGGCGATCCGAACCGTAGCAAGCTCAGCATTCACGTCATCTTCAATAACGATCCGCGCATCATGACCTTTGTTCGGCAAGCCCAACCCGCTGTTATCAAAGGAGTAGACGATTTTGGCTATTTAGCAGAAGTCGAGCGGGAATCTCCAAACACCATCATCATTGCTCGGCGCGATGAGAGAAGCCAGGAATATGTTGGCAATCCAGAGGAAGAAGCCCGCAAGTTTGTGCAATCCCAACTGCGCCAATACCAGCTCAATCCGGCAGTGGATTTTTGGGAAGGTTGGAATGAACCAGACCCCGGTTTGGAACGAATGGCCTGGTATGCGCGGTTTGAACAAGAGCGCGTGCGTGAACTGGCTCGGTACGGATTCCGAGCCGCCATTGGCGGTTTTGCCACGGGCGTTCCAGAAATAGATGAATTTGCCTTGTTCATTCCGGCTATCGAAACGGCAATGGAATATGGCGGCATTCTCACCCTGCATGAATACAGTGCCCCGGTGATGACCTACGGCTACGGCAGTGCCTTGCCAGGCTATCCATTTCATGAAGATCGCGGTACGCTCACCTTCCGTTACCGCTGGTATTACGAAGAGTTGCTCATTCCGCGTGGATTGGTCATCCCGTTAGTCATTACCGAGGCTGGCATTGATGGCATCATAGGCAATCGGCCTGGGCCGCCAGGGAAAGGCTGGTCAGATTTTCAACAATATGCCGTGCAGCAGGGGTGGGGCCGCACCGGAGACGAGGCGTTCATAAACCAACTAGCCTGGTATGATGCTGGTGTGCGGCAGGATGATTATGTCCTGGGCTTTACGGTGTTTACCGCTGGTCCGGTAGCGCAGTGGGGCCCTTATGATGTTGGCCCTCTGTTACCCAAAATGGCAGACTACATTCGCAGTCAAGAATAGCTGGTTGGATACGCAACCTTTTCTATAGTGCACACGTATGGTGTAGTAGATTTGCCCATGTTAGGCTTGGGCACAGTTTCGGTGTAAGGATTGTTTTATGGATGAAAAGGAAAAAAAGTCCCCGATGAACATAGAAGCGATTGCCGGGAAGCGAACTGATCCCGGCTTTTTCCGTGAGGTTTGGCAGCAGGCGCGTCTGGTTTATTATTTGTTACGTGATCCAGAGGTGCCATTTTATTTGAAGCTGCTGCCGTTTACGGCCGTTTTGTATCTGCTCTGGCCAGTAGACCTTTTGCCCGATGTTTTGCTTGGATTAGGGCAATTAGATGATTTGACTGCTTTATTAGTTAGTTCCAAGGTATTCATTGAGATGGCCCCGCCCCATCTGGTGGCTCAACATATGGATCGCATCCGCGCCGTTGATGGATATGACGCTATGGACAGTGTAAACGAGAAAATTATTATTGACCCACAGCCCGCGGAAAAGGAAAAAGACCAGGCATGACCTGATCTTTTCATAAAAGTTATAAATCAATGCCCGACATACAAATGTCGGGCAATTTTGTTTTAGATCACACCCAGTTGCTCTAACAGCCAATCCCCACCATATTGCCACATAAAGATTAAGAAGCCACAGCAGCAGAGCATGAGAATAACGGCCGTAATCGCAATAATCATGTTGCGGCGTTTCTTTTTAGCAGCTTCATCCTCGTCTGGTGAAGGCACCAGCGGCGTGGTGCCGGATGGCATAGGGGGCGGCATGGGCACATCGGCAGGGGGTGGCGTGAATGGGGGGGAAGGGTCTGGTTCCCAATCTGAGGGTATTTTTGGCTCCTCGTCCAGGCTGGGTATGGCAGGCAAACCTTCTGCCAAAGCATCATCAACGTCATCCAAGCCGCTGGCCTCATCCAAATCCAGCGCATCACGCAGCCCACTGGAATCGACAATTGTGGCTGCTAAATTGTCCCCGGTTAGCAGTGCTTCATAAAGTAACGTCACGCCGCTGCCCATGCTGATGGTAAATCCTGGTTCCAAATCAACAGGTTCAGATTCCAACCGCTGCCCGTTGACAAAGGTGCCATTGGTGCTGCCTAAATCTTGCACCTGGTAGCCAGTTTCTGTTTGGGTGAAGCGAGCATGTTGCCGGGAGACTTCTGGATCATTCAGAATGATGTCTGAGACGGGGTCGCGCCCAACGGTGAGCGAGAGGGTTTCTAACAGGAATTTTTCGCCAACTTTGGGTCCTTTGCGTACGGTGAGTTGGTATTTAGTATCTGCCACGGCCGTTTCCTTGTTTTGCTAACTTTCGTCAATTCAGGTCACAATGTCGTGGGCATTTTAACCAAAAAGGCAGGTCGATTGCAAGTTTCTGGTGAGTGCTATCTTGATGCATGCATAATTGGGGCAATAAGCGGCCAAGCTATTCGGATGGTTTGCGGCGGAACCGCGCGGCCAAAGTGCGATGGAGTATTTGCGCTTCGGTGATGTTGAGCAGTTGCACCAGCCCCAAAAAGGTTAACAGCCCCAGGCCTCCAGCCAACGCGACCACCGATAACTTTCCCAAGAATCCTGTGGTCGGCAGCAAGCTCACCACGATTTCGCTGGCACCGAAGGCAACCAAACCAGTCAGTATCGAAGCGACGACTGCTTTCCAGGTGGCCGTGCTGAGGCCAAAACTACGCAGGTCCCCTAGCTGTTTTTGCAGCAGCCAAAGCATGATCATCGTGTGGCAGAAATGTTTAATGGCGTCGGCAACCATCAAGCTGTACAGACCGATTGGTTCCAATAGCAAAACGGCCGTAATTGTGTAAATCACAATGCTGATAATACCCGCCACGGCCGGCCGCCAGGTATCTTTGCGGGCGTAAGAGGCATAGACGAGCATCTGGTCGATGGCGGCAAAGGGCAATCCCGCTAAATAAACGCGGAGGACGTTGGCAGTTACGGCCGTATCTTGCGGCGTAAACTCCCCATGCTCCAGCAGCAGGGCGATGATGGCTGGGGCCAGGGCGAACAGACCGGCGGTGGCGGGCAAGATAAGCGTCAGCACCAGGCGCAGCCCGCTGGCTAACGTTTGCTTGAACTCCTGTACCCGGGCCGTAGCGGCCGCAGCGTCTACATTTTTATTGGCGTGGTAGGCAATGACAATTTGGGAAAGTGTCGGGAGCGTGGCCATCGACAAGGCGGTGACAACGAGACCCAGTGGGAATTGGTAAAGCGTGGTGGCATAGGTCATGTACACGACGCTGTTGTCGCCAGTGCGGATGGCCAGGTTGTAGCTAATCCAAATAGCAACCTGGTTTACTAGCAGCCCCACCACAATGGGCGCATACAAAATGAGGATGCGGCGCACGGCAGGGTGTCGCCAATTGAACTGAATGCGAAAACGGCCGTCGCGCAGCGCAGGCAGTTGCAGCACAATCTGCAAAAAAGAGCCAAGCAGCAGGCCATAAACCAGGCTGTCAATTTCGTCGGGGCGCAGCAGTGCCACGACCACAATGGTGCTGTTGAACACAGCGGCGGTGAAGGCGGGTAGGGTGAACCGCTCCAGAGCATACAGCACTCCCGTCAGGATGCTGGCAATCGACAAAAAGAGAACGGCGGGGATGGCCAGGCGCATGAGCTGCTCGGTAACGGCCGTTAAGCTGCCATCCGAAAAGTTGCGCGCTCCAGCGAGCCAGGCGACCTGGGGCGTAAAGAGCAGCACCAGGGCAACAAGTACCAGGAGAACGGCCGTGGCCAAACTCAAAAAGGTACTCACTACGCCCCACAGCTCTTTTCGCCGCTCCTTGCTGGCAAAATCGCTAAAGACCGGCACCAGCGAAGAACTCACCATTTCGCCACCCGTGATCAGGTTAAACAAAGTCATCGGCACCAGGGCGGCTACAGTGTAAGCACCCAGCAGGTCAGACGCGCCAAACAGGTTCGATTTGACAATCTCCCGGACCAGCCCCAGCACCCGGCTGGTGATGTTGCCAATGGCTAAAACGGCCGCTGCCTTCACCACGCCTTTGTTTTGGCTGAGATTGGTGGGGGAAGACGGCCGTTCCGCCTCATCCAGCGGGACGGGCTGATTGGCATCTTCGGTGGCGTCTTTTGAGTTGAGCAAATGGTTTACCTTTGGCACTAGAATTTTCGCCACAGAGGACACAGAGGACACAGAGACTAAAGAGGGAATTCTCGAAATCTTCTGTGTCCTTTGTGGCTGTTCAATTTAGATTCAGAGCCGGGTGCATTCTAGCGGATGGGCGGGGGCAGGGCAATGATTGTCAGCCTACGTTTTGGTACTGTTTCGCCTGTGTGAGCAAAAATGTTAAACTGTCTTGGCAATATAGACCTTAAGCCATGCCCCAACTACGGCGGCGGTTCATCCCCCAGCAAACCCTCGGCTGGATTGCGCGTTTGCCCCAATCCTGGCAGCAACAGAACAACTGGCTGCGGCTCATAACCGCCTTTCACCGCACCCAGGTTGGCGACATTAGAACGGCCGCTTACGGCAAATACCTCATCGACATTGTCTCTTGTACCTCCTGCCACGCCGAAAATTTGGCGGGCAACTATGGCCAGCTAGATGGCCCGCTCGGCCCCAATCTGACGACCTGGGTGCAAAATTGGAGCGAGGCTGAGTTTGCTACGGCTTTACAAAGTGGGGTGCTGCCAGACGGCCGTGTGATGAGCAAAGAGTGCCCTGGCTCGCCTACGCCGAGATGTCTGACACAGAAGTAGAGGCGATTTGGGCCTATTTGAACACGGTAGAGCCGTTACCAAACAACGCTGCTGAGTGAGTAGGCAAAGAGCGTACCAAAAATCGCGAGCACCCTCTGGTTGGCAGCCGGGAGCGCTTTTTTATTGGGAACTGCTTGACAACGGCCGTCTTAATCTGCTAATATATTTACAAATAAGTTTGTGATGCAAATAATAATAGTAATGCAAATATATTTGTATATTGCAAAAGAGGGTTGTCATGAAAGACCTAAACAAAACAATCCGTCGTTCGCAACAATATTGGTTTGATGATGGTTTGGTGGAGCTGCTGCTAGGGCTGCTTTTTCTTGTTCTGAGCGGCCTGTTTTGGTGGCAGGTAGTCAGCGACTCAGAGTATGCACCTCTGGTTGGGGGCATTGCCATGCCGTTTATCATCATTTTGGGTTCAATTTTGATGGGCGTTGCCCTCCGCTGGCTCAAGCAGCGACCGGTGTATCCACGCACGGGCTATGTCACTTATGTCAAGCCAACCAACAGGCAGCGCGGCATGAGTGGTCTGCTTGGGCTAATCATTGGCATCGTCATGGCTGTGGCCGTAACCCAATTTGAGCTGGCTAAATTGACGGCCGCATTTATTGGAGCCGGTTTAGGCTTTGGCCTGTTCCTGATAGGCAACCACATGGGTGTATTGCGCTTTCACCTGCTGGCTATCTGGGCGGTTGCCAGCGGCGTCCTGATTACATTTTTGGGCGTGGACGAGTCGCTTGCCGCCACGCTGGCACTGGGGCTTGTTGGCCTGGGCATGATGCTTTCTGGCGGTTTTGCCTTCTGGCGTTATTGGCAAAACAGTGAGCCGGGCAACGATGAGCCAATGGAGGCCTTGTCATGACCGATTTTAAGCAGATGCTGGAGACGGATCGGCTCATTCACGAACCGGCCCGTCTGATCATCATGGCGTTGCTGTACGGGGTAGAAAATGCCGATTTTACCTTTTTGCTCCGAGAAACCGCGCTAACGCGAGGCAATCTCTCTTTTCATTTGAGCAAGCTGGAAGATGGCGGGTATGTAGGCATTGAAAAAACGTTCAAAGGGAAACGGCCGCATACGCTATGTCGTTTGACTGAGAACGGCCGTATTGCCTTCGACGCCTATCGCCAGCAGTTACAGCAGACAGCCAGTTCCTTACCAGAGTAAAGCAACAAATTATGACGGCCGTTTCCTAAACGATGCATGATTGGGAAACGGCCGTCTCTAGCCAACAAAATCCCCAACCAGTATAATCTCCCTCAAAGTAACAAGAAACACCCACTCGCTATCGAACCGTTAAGCAGCAGCGCAACGCGAGAGAAACCTCAATCGAATTCATCCTTTTCTCTGCGCCTCTGCGTTAAGCAACTTTGAGGAGCAAAATCCGTGTACGACAAAAAAAAGCTGGCCGAACTGGCCGATCATCAAGACAAATGGGAAGAAACCACCCTGCACAAAACCCTCTCACACTTTCCTGAGCGCAAAGAGCAGTTCATGACCACCTCCAGCGAACCCATCAAAAGGCTTTACACGCCGCTGGATGTCGCCGATCTCGATTATCGGCAAGATTTGGGGATGCCTGGTGAGTATCCTTACACGCGCGGCGTCCATGCCACCATGTATCGGGGACGGCCGTGGACAACCCGCATGTTTGCTGGCTTTGGCACGGCCGAAGAAACCAACGCCCGCTATAAATATCTGCTGGAGCAGGGCAACATGGGGCTATCCGTCGCCTTCGATTTAGCCACGCTGATGGGCTACGACACCGACGCACCTGAGGCTTTAGGTGAATTTGGTCATTGCGGCGTGGCGATTAGCAGCCTCAAAGATATGGAAATCTTGCTGGACGGCATCCCCCTTGGCGAGGTTAGCACCAGCATGACGATTAACAGCCCGGCGGCCATTATCTGGGCGATGTACATTGTCACGGCTGAAAAGCAGGGCGTACCCATGGCCAAGCTGCGCGGTACGCTGCAAAACGACATCCTCAAAGAGTTCATTGCCCAAAAAGAGTACATCTTCCCGCCAGAACCCTCGATGCGGCTGGTAACAGACACGGTGGAGTTTGGCACCAACCACATGCCGCAGTGGAACACCATTTCGATAAGTGGGTATCATATTCGGGAGGCGGGATCAACGGCCGCTCAAGAGCTGGCCTTCACGCTGGGCGACGGGCTGGAATACGTGCGCTGGGCATTGGAGCGCGGCCTGGATATTGATGATTTTGCCCCGCGCCTCAGCCTCTTCTTCAACTGCCACAACGACTTTTTTGAAGAGATTGCCAAATTCCGCGCCGCCCGCCGCATTTGGGCGCGAGAGATGCGCGAGACATTTGGTGCCAAGAACCCACGCTCCTGGCTGTGCCGCTTCCACACCCAAACAGCGGGTGTCTCCCTGACGGCACAGCAGCCGGAGAATAATATTGTTCGCGTAGCCATTCAGGCACTTGCGGCCGTTCTCGGCGGAACCCAAAGTTTGCACACCAACAGCATGGATGAAGCTCTGGCCCTGCCCAGCGAAGAAGCCGTCACCATTGCCATGCGAACCCAGCAAATCATCGCCGAAGAGAGCGGCGCGGCTAATACCATCGATCCGCTGGCTGGCTCCTTTTTTGTGGAGCATGAAACCAACAAGATTGAAGCTCAGGTTTATGAATATTGGCAACAGGTTGAGGAGTTGGGCGGCGTATTACCTGCCATCGATCAGGGCTTTTACCAGCGGGAAATTTCTAACGCCGCCTACCAATACCAGCGGGAGATTGACCAAAACGAACGCACCATCGTGGGGGTGAATGGTTACGCTGAAACGAGCGAAGAGATGCGGATTCCCATTTTGGAAATGGATCCGCAGGGGTATGAACGGCAAATCGGCCGAATTCAGCAGGTAAAGGCGGAGCGCAACAATGAAAAGGTGGGCGCAGCCCTACAAGCCCTTCGTGAAGCCGCACAGGGCACGGCCAACACCATGCCTTTCATCCTTGAAGCCGTGCGGGAATACGCCACGCTGGGCGAGATCACCGATGTCTTCCGCGAGGTCTTTGGCACTTATGAGGAACCGACCTGGATTTAGGTGAGCATGGAAATTCTTGAGCGGGAATCGGCATTCGCAGCGCTCAATGAAGCAACAAGAGAGGCAGTAGAAGAAGGCAACGGCCGTATCGTACTTGTCAGTGGCGAGGCAGGCATTGGCAAAACAACCCTGGTAGATCAATTTATCGCTGCTCAAGACAAACGTGTGCTGTGGGGCGTGTGTGATGCCCTCTTTACCCCACGGCCGCTTGGACCGCTTTACGATATGGCGGCTCAGGTTGGGGGAGAAATCCGCGAGCTGCTGCAGGATCAACCAGATCGCCCAGCCATCTTTGCTGCCTGCCTGAATGAGTGCCATACGCCAACTATTCTCGTATTTGAAGATGTTCATTGGGCAGATGAAGCGACGCTGGATTTGCTCAAATATTTGGGACGACGCATTCACATGACTCGTTCGCTTCTGGTTGCCACCTTTCGGGATGATGCGCTGGGGGCACGACATCCGCTGCGGCTGCTGCTGGGGGATTTGGCGCGGTCAGTGGGGGTGCAGCGCATTAAGTTGTTGCCGCTCTCAGAAACGGCCGTGCGCCAACTGGCGGGCGAGCAACCGATTGATGTGAAATCATTGCACCAGCAGACGGGCGGCAATCCCTTTTTTGTGACCGAAGTGTTAGCTGCAGGTGGGGGCGGCATTCCCGACACGGTGCGGGATGCGGTGCTAGCGCGGGCGGCACGGCTGTCGCTATCTGGGCAGGCGGTGCTAAATGCGGCGGCCGTCATCGGGCAGCGCATTGAACCGTGGCTGTTGCAAGAAGTGGTGCAGGCTGAGGCAACGGCCGTTGAAGAAAGCCTGCAAGTTGGTGTTTTGTTGGCACAGGGAAACTACTATGCTTTCCGTCACGAATTAGCCCGCCAGGCCATTCTCGATGAAATTTTGCCCCATCAGCGCACCTTTTTGCACCAAACTGTATTGGACGCTCTTAAAGTATCTCCTGCCGGGCAAAATGATGCAGCTCGGTTAGCGCATCATGCCGCTGGAGCCAACAACAGCGAGGCAATTTTGACATTTGCCCGCCAAGCGGGGCAAGAAGCAGTGCAGATGGGGATGCACCGCGCCGCTACCACCTGGTTTGAACTCGTTTTGCCCCATGCTGAAGCCCTGCCGATTCAAGAGCAGATTGCGCTTTATGAAACTTACGCTTTACATAACCAGTCTCAGGATTTAGCCAAAAGTTTTGGGGCATTCCAGCGCGTTGTTGAATTAGCCCAGGCGACCAATCAGCCCGTTTTACATGGGCTGGCGTTGGTGCGCATGGCGGTTGTTCATTATCGGTTAGGGGAGTTGACAGCATGTGACCAGCTGCTGCAGGAGGCGTTGGTCATTCTGGAGCCGCTGGCGCCCAATCGTGCCCTTGTCTCAGCCTACCCGCTGGTTGCCATGCGCCATCTTTTTCAGGGCGAGGCGGAAACGGCCGTAACCTTTGCCGAAAAAGGGCACCAAATGGCTGTTGAACTGGAAAATATCGAAGGTATCTTGCAGGCTTACCAGGTTGTTGGTCTCTGCACTATGCCGCTCGACCATGCACAGGGCTTGTATCACCTGCAACAGTGCTTGGAGCTGGCGTTGGCAAACAATCATTTTAGAATGGCGGGCACAATCTACTCCAATTTAATCATGCATCAGTTAGACACCTTGCAAACCAGCAAAGTAGAGCAGTGGGTGCAGACGGCAAAGCCTTATTTGGTTGAACACGATTTGGATTTCAACCTAAACATGACTCGCGCTTGGGAAGCCATGTTGCGCTTTTATCAGGGTCGCTGGGCAGAGTGTGAGACCCTCTCGGCAGAGGTTTTGCAGGCGTCGCCTGCACCCATTGCCCGTATCCCGGCATTGGTGGCTCAGGGTCGCCTTTGTGCCCGTCGCGGGGAAGCCAAAAAGGTCAATGAACTGTTGGCTGAATCGTACACTTTGTCCAAGAAGCTGGACAATCAGCAGCGCATTGGCGTTTATTACTGTGCGGCTGTCGAGGCTGCCTGGTTGGCTGGTGACAAAGCAACGGTGCATGAACTTTTGGTAGCGTTTTATGAGACGGCCGTAAAAAACAAACTCCCTGGTTTTGCGGCTGAAATGGCTTACTGGCAGTGGCGAATAGGAGAATCAGTCGAAACTTTTAGCTGGATGGTAGAACCCTTCGTGCTAGAAATTGACGGCGATTGGCAAACGGCCGCTGCTGCCTGGGAAGCGTTGGGCTGTCCCTACGAGCAGGCTCGCGCCCTGGCCAGCGGCGATGTTGAAGCCCAAAAAGCAGCGTTGCTCATCTTTGAGCGGCTGGGTGCCAAACCAATGATCGAACGAGTACAGCAGCAGTTGAAAACGGCGGGCGTGCAGGCAATTCCGCGCGGCCCGCGCGCCACGACCCAAGAAAATCCCTTCCAGCTTACCAACCGCCAGCTAGAAATTTTGACCCTGCTCACCGAAAGTTTGACCAATGCCGAGATTGCCGCCCGGCTGCACATTTCGCCCAAGACGGTGGATCATCACGTTTCGGCCGTTTTGGGTAAGCTCCAGGTTTCCTCACGTGAAGAAGCGGCCGGGATAGCTCGTCAACACCCTAACCTTTAACCTCTTCCAAAACAGCCTAATTGCCAAAATAGGGAACGAAAAATCGCAAAATAGGGAACCCCTCCCGATGTACCATTGGATGGATTGTCTTATCCTACCTGTTGTTACAGGTGCGCCACACTTTTCACCGTCCTCGCACTACTGTTCATAACTCTTAAGCAATCAACTTTGTAGAAAATATCACGACCTTAAATTGTCATTTCGACCAACGGGAGAAATCTCTCTAAATATAGCCAGCTTTAGGCTAGGAGATGCCCCCCAGGGATTTCTCGCCAAAAGCGGCTCGAAATGACAAGACAAGGTTATTGACCTATTCAAAAGAGGCAGTAAATGAAGCGAAAAACAGTCTTGCTTATGGCAGCCGCCATTACCCTTTTGGGTGGCTGGCTTTTAACCCGGCATGTATACGCCGCTGGCACAACAGTTATTGTAAACGGAAACGGAGATCTAAATGATTTTAATCCGGGTGACGGCGTTTGCGACGTCATACCAACCGTTCCCGGCGACCAGTGCGGCTTGCGAGCTGCCATTGAGGAACTCAATGCGCTGGGACCAGATACAACGCCTCATCGCATAGAGTTCGATATTTCTGGTACAGGTCCCTTTACCATCACACCTGCCTCAGAGCTACCAGCTATTACCGTACCAGTTGTCATTGATGGCGAAACGCAGCCGGGGGCAAGCTGCCCCACCAGCAACGACCCGGCCAATTTGATGATCGTGTTGGACGGCAGCAATGCTGGCACAACAGGCACTATAGACGGTTTGACCTTTAATGCTGGCAGCGAAGGCAGCACCATTCGGGGATTAGTGATTGGCAACTTCGACGCTGCTGGCATTCGCCTTCTCAGCGATGGAAATATTGTCCGCTGCAACCACCTGGGCGTTGGTGTGGATGGTTTATCTGGCATGGGGAACGATTTTGGTGTGTATATTGTATCCGATTCCAACATCATAGGTGGAGACACTGGTTTAGATCAACGAAACGTGATTTCTGCCAATACGATGAATGGAATTCGTATATTACCAGGGGATGATAATCGTATTCGGGGTAATTTTATTGGTACAACGGCCAACGGGCTAGACGACCTGGGCAACAACGGCGGTATCTATGTTGGCGGAGACTTCAATAGCATTGGGGATGGGGGTGCCAATTCCCTGGCTGGCAATGTCATTAGTGGTAATAATGATTACGGCATCCGCGTGAACGGTGGCCAAGGCAATATCCTCCGAAGTAATTTTCTTGGCGTAGCCGAAGACGGTGTGACTCCGTTACCGAATGCAGACGGTATTGAGTTAGTAGGGGAAGCTTTGGCAAATTGGGTGGGGGGTACATCCGTAGGTCAAGGAAACCTGATTGCCCATAACTCCCGGCATGGCGTGACCGTGTATGCAAACATCGTAGGTGTTCCGGTGCAAAATGAGATTCGAGGCAATGCCATTTACGCCAACGGCATCTTGGGCATTGATCTGGGAGAAGATGGCGTAGACACGAACGATCCCGGTGACGGTGATGGTGATGAAAATGAACGCCAAAATTACCCGGTTCTGGTAACGTCTCCTGGCAGCATCATTGTTGATGTTTCGCTTGATAGCCAGCCAAATACCGTTTACCAAATTGATACTTATCTCAATGACAGTTGTTCTCCGTCTGGCTTTGGTGAGGGTCAAGAGTATCGCCTCACCTTTCCGCAGCAAACGGATAGTCAGGGTCAGCTGCAATTTCAATTTAGTCAAGGTGGCGTAACTGGTCGCTACTTTACAGCAACGGCTACCGACCCAGATGGCAACACCTCGGAATTTTCAAACTGTGCCTTGCTGGAGGATGCGCCAACGCCGACGCCCACCAGCACAACGACACCTACGGCGACTGCAACTGCATCGCCCACACCCACGGTGACAAGCACTGCCACCAATGATCCCTCATCGACGCCTACAAACACGGGCACCCCAACAGCGACTGCCACAGTAACGCCTACGCCCACTGCTACGCTGCCACCAGAGATTACACCGACGCCAACAGCGACTGTGTCGCCCACGCCTGACCCGCCGCAAAATAATGATTTCTTTATCTATTTACCTTTGGTCATGAAGTAAACAGTTGAGCAAATCACGAGAAGATTTTTAAAATAAGCAAACCTTCTTTGCGGTGATTTGCTTAAGTAAAAGCGGGAGAAATGGCTCCACGTGTTTTTAAGAACTTTCCCGCTTTTACATATCTTATCAACCAAATAAAGGAGTAAAACCATGAGTATCGATAATTTAGAAGATATCCGTACGGCCGTTTTGAATTACGTAGATTCAAACGTGACCATCACCGTAACCAACCTGCTTTCCGCAGGCACGACTATCAATCCCGGTGAAGGGTTTAGCCTCAAGCTCAATGCAGCGAATGCCAGCGCGGCTAATGGAGGCATTCCCTTAAAAAACATCGTCTGGTGGGTCTCGGCGCAAGATGAAACCGTCTTCAAACTGATTGTGCCCGATGAACCGTACGTCGCCCGCAGCGGCTTGTCCAAATCATCACCCAAGTTGACGCCTGGCACACAGGTTGATGAAATGTACATCTTCCCCCGTGCCGTTGATAATTACCTGGGCATTGGCGACACAGATTCCCTAACCATCAGCTGCAAAGCCGGGTCTGGTTCAACCGGCGGTGCCTGCTTCATCTTTGCCAAAGTGTATGCCAGTGTTGATGACGCCTGGCTCATCCCCAAAGATCAAGATTCGATAACAGGCGGTAGGTATATCGAAGTTGTTGGCTAAGTACAAACCAGCAAGTTTTGTCGGATGCGTCGCCGCGGATTCTTTCCGCGCCACTGGAGCGCAGTAAGAAACTGTAGCTACATCCAGCGAATCATATTTGTTTGTACTTAGAAGGCGATGCTGATGCCCCGCTACCTTGTTGAACAAACCTTCCCCGACGGACTTACACTTTCCATCGATGAAGCGGGGGCACAGTTTTGCCTGAATGTAGTGAGCAATAATGAGCTGGACGGGGTGACGTGGCTTCACTCCTACGTTACCCCGAACCGGCGCAAAGCCTTCTACATTTGCGATGCGCCCTCACCCGAAGCCATTCGCCGCGCCGCCCGGCGCAGCAAGCTGCCAGTAGACCGCATCACGGAGGTACGCATCCTTGATCCCTACTTTCTACTTTAGTCCTACAAAGGTACCAAGCACCAGCTTGATTAGCGAACAAGAAACAATGTAATAAAGGAATGACCATGCAGATCTTCTTGGGTTTATTGATGGGAGTCGTCTACGCAGCGGCACCTGGGCCGGTAAATATAGAAACGATTCGACGCGGTGTGAAAGGCGGCTTTATGGATTCCCTGGCTGTGCAAATAGGCTCCTCTGTAGGCCGGATCGTGTATGCGCTTTTAGCGCTGTTGGGTGCGGGGCTGCTTTTGCAGGGGGAATCGCTTCAGTTGGCGATAGGTGTGTTTGGCACGACCGTTCTCTTTTATCTAGGCGTCAATGCGATCCGCGACTGGCGTGGACTGGTTAATCAGGCGGGCGAAGTTGGCGCACAGACAGCTCCTTCTCGCCATGCCTTTTGGACGGGCGCGACGCTCTCTCTGGCTAATCCGCTGGCTATCGTTTTTTGGCTTTCAATTGGGAGCCGAGTGGCTCAGGAACCGGGGTTAGAGAGCACGACTTTTCTGCTCGGATTCTTTGCTGGTTGTGCGGTTGTGTCGTTGTTTGTATCTGTTTTTGCCAGTTTTTGGCAGACTCGCCTTACAACCAAAGTCGCCTTATCTGTTTCCTGGGTTTGTGGCTTGGTGCTGATTGGCTTTGGCTTAAGGCTTGGTTACGCTGTTGGGCTAACATTCAATTTCTGGTAGAGAGAATTGAGTCCTAAGTCCTCACTGGGCCGGGCCTGTCTGCCTGAAAAGGTACGCAACCTGATGTCAAAAACTTATTCGCGATTTTCAATTCTTGCTTTTGTTGTGCTTATTGCTCTGCTCATTTTATATGGCCTGCTGGTTCATTTAGAGCCGGTTCGGGCACGGCCGTTTACAACTTTCACCGTGAGCAATACCAATGACAGCGGCGCGGGTTCGCTGCGGCAGGCGATTTTGGATGCCAATGCCAGCGCAGGTGACGATCTGATTGAGATTACGGCCGTTGGCACACTCACTCTCCTTAGCCCCCTCCCCACCATTACAGACACCTTAACGATTCAAGGTTCAGGTACAGATCTGTTTATCATTGATGGGCAGAATTTGCATCGTGTGTTTGAAATTGGGCTGACGGCCGTAACCCTCACCGATCTCACCATTCAGCAGGGCAGCGCTACCGACGCCGACGGCCGGGGCGGCGGCGTGCGGAGCGGTGGCACTGGCTTGACCTTGAGCAACGTGAAGGTTTTGAGCAGTACGGCGCAAAGTCATGGAGGTGGGGTCTATGTAACCGGTGGTCTAACGGTTTTGGATAGCTTGTTTCAGAACAATCACAGCACCAGCGGCGCAGGGGGTGCAATCTTTAGCGGCGGTGTGACGACGATGACAGACACACAGTTTGTGGACAACAGTTCTTGGCTAAGCGGCGGCGGCGTGTATGTTTTGGGCGAATTGCACATGACCGATGGGCTTTTTCAGGGCAATCAAAGTTTGTCCAATGGGGGTGGCTTGTTTAGCTTTAGCCAGACCACCCTGCAAAATACCCAGTTTCTGAGCAACACAGCGCAAAATCAGGGCGGTGGTGCCTCGGCGCCTGGTGTGCTAACCATCACCAATGGGCTGTTCCAAAATAACCAGACGATTGTGGGCACGGGCGGGGGGCTGTTTGGTCAAGATTTTGCCACGCTGCACAGTACGCAATTTCTCAGCAACACGGCCGCAAGTAGAGGTGGCGGCATCTATATGCTGGGCGCAGTGACGCTAACGAACAGCCTAATTGAGAACAACCAAAGCCTAAATCAAGGTGGCGGACTTTACGGCTTTGGCGCAATCACAATTGACCGCACTCAATTTTTAGGGAATATGGCAGTCGAGGGTGGTGGCGTATACCAGGGTTTTGATAAGGACAGCCGTTTCACCAACAGTCTCTTCGCCGATAATCAGGCCACAAACGACGTAGGCGCGGCCGTCGAGGTGATGAGCGGCACAGTAGGCATCACGAATACGATTATTGTCAGCCACGCCATTGGCATTAGCCAAACCAGCGGCCTAGTGAGCCAAGATTACAATCTCTTTTTTGGCAATGGTGTGAATACACAAGGAACCGTTTCTGGTGGCGCAAACAGCTTAACAGATAATCCGCACTTCCGCGACAGCTACCATTTAGATGTTGGCTCAGCCGCAATTGATGCGGGAACCGATTTAGGTGTGCTGACTGATTTTGATGGCGAGATACGGCCGTTAAACGGTGGCTTCGATATTGGTTTCGACGAAATCAATCTGGCTGACTTTTTGCCCGCCAAGCTCTATTTACCGCTGATTAATCGCTAACCATTTTTAGAAAGTGATAAGCTCCCGGCACAATTTCTTGGGGTACGGCCGTTCCTTGCGCGTCTAGTTGAGTCATCATTGCCTGCATTTCGTCCGCAAGCTGAGTGAGGAAGGCAAATTTAGAGGCCTTTGTGGGCAAGACGACCGATTCCTGATGAGTTAGGGGAAGCTGAAGCAGCTGTTGGGTTTTGTGAAAATCCCCAATGAAATAGGGCAGATAGGGAATGCCCTCATCATCCGGCTGCCGCCAAATTTGCTTGGCAGAAACCATCAGCATCATCCAAAAATAGCTGATGAAGTGCATGGGCTGATTGATTAAATTCGGATCAAGCTCACCACCAGGAAACTTTATGGGTTCAGCCACTTTTGGAATGCCAGCCTTGTCAAAAAGTAGCGTAGTATCGGGTGGACGAACGGCCGCAGCGCGGGGCTGCCAATACCAATCCACATGGTGTGGGGCTGTTGGGGCATCAAGCTGGACGGCGAGATACACTCCGTTTGGCGGGGCGTTGTGGGATGCTTCCAGAAATAGGACGGCCGTACCTACCCTCTCAACAAACGCCCTCTTCTCTGCGACGATGGCTTCATAAGCCGCATCCTCCACAATCACCCACAGATCAATATCGCTTAAAGCATCCTCCTCGCCACGCCCTTTGGAGCCAAAGAGCCAGGCTGCCACGATACGGCCGTCTTGTTCCAGCGTTACGTGTATTTTTTGGAGGAGAACGGCCGTTTCGGCCGCATAAGTTTGTATCAGTTCATTCATTTCGCTAACCTGATTTCCGCTTTGACAACCACCCAGTGGGCGGCTATAATTTCCGTTCGTGTCGGAGTTTCTACCACTGCTCCGGCAAATTACAAATTTTCATGCCGGCATCTACCATTTAGGTGCTGGTTTTTTTTGGAGGCACAACGTGTACGCAATTGTAGAAAGTGGTGGCCGGCAATACCGCGCCGAAGAAGGGCACAGCTTCTCCGTCGAAAAGCTGCCTTTTGAAGTCGGTGAGCAGATTGAACTAGAAAATGTCTTGCTCCTGGCGAATGGCGATGAGGTAACAGTTGGTCAACCAAACGTGGCAGGTGCATCTGTCAAAGCAACTGTTGTAGAACAGTATCGTGGTGAAAAGATTTTTGTATGGAAATATAAGCCCAAGAAACGGTATCGTCGGCGTCAGGGTCATCGGCAGAGCTACACCCGGCTGCGGATTGACGAGATCGTCGCAGGTTAGTACAAGGAGCGAGTGACATGGCACATAAGAAAGGTGCAGGTTCAACGAAAAACGGCCGTGATAGCAATTCTAAGCGGCTTGGCGTAAAAAAATATGGTGGCGAGTATGTGATCCCCGGTAATATCATTGTCCGGCAACGTGGCACTAAAATTAAACCGGGTACTGATGTTGGTATCGGCAAAGATCACACTATCTTTGCCATGATTGAAGGAAAAGTAACTTTCGAGACGAAACACGGCCGTAAATACGTTAGCGTGTATCCCATCGAAAGCTAAGGAAGGCGTTGGTAACATGAAACAAGATATTCATCCAAAATGGTATCCCGACGCCAAAGTTGTGGTTGATGGCGAAGTCGTCATGACTGTTGGCTCCACCCAACCGGAAATCCGCGTGGAAATCTGGTCTGGCACGCATCCCTTCTACACCGGCACTCAGCGTCTGGTAGACACCGAAGGGCAAGTAGACCGCTTCATGCGTCGTTTGCAGAGGCGCCAGGAAATGGTCAAGCAGGAAGAAGAAGTCAAGGAAACGGCCAAACCCGTGAATCTGGAAGTAGATGGCATGGATTTAGGCACCCGTGCGACCAAAGCGTTGAAGGAAGCCGAACTGACCACCGTTGGCGATGTCCTCGAACTGCTAAACCAGGGTGAGGATGCGCTGCTGGCATTGCCCGGCATTGGCCAGAAGGCACTCATTGACATCAAGCGCTTCCTTCGCTCCGAAGGGCTCATCGACTAAATTCGGTCGGGAACGATTAAAAAGATAAAAGGGCAGATGCGAATTCGTATCTGCCCTTTCGTATTTTGGGGGTTAATAATTGGTTGCAGGTGGCTAGTTGTTGGCAATAATCATAAGCGACGAAAAACTAACAACCAGCAACTTATGAAAGGAGGAAAAATGTCCAAACATTCCAAAGGCCGCATTGAGGTCATTTGTGGCAGCATGTTTAGCGGTAAAACGGAGGAACTGATTCGTCGCCTGCGCCGTGCCCAAATTGCCCGCCAGCAAATTCAAGTGTTTAAGCCCATCATTGACAATCGCTACCATGCTGAAAAGGTGACCTCACACAACGGGGCCGATTTTGAAGCACTCCCCGTGGCTTCATCCCAAACGATTTTGGAAACGCTGGATGCGGACACAACAGTAGTGGCCATTGATGAGGTGCAATTTTTTGATACGGTCGTTATCGACATTTGTGAACAGCTAGTGGAAGACGGCCGTCGTGTGATTTGCGCTGGGCTGGATATGGATTTTCGTGGCGTACCGTTTGGCCCCATGCCCGACCTGCTGGCTCGTGCCGAACAAGTCAGCAAACTGCACGCCATTTGCGTATCCTGTGGCGAGGATGCCAGCCGTACACAACGCCTCATTGATGGGCAGCCTGCCGCCTTTGACGATCCGGTGGTGCTTGTGGGGGCTGCAGAAGTGTATGAAGCGCGCTGTCGTGAATGCCACCAGGTTTTGCCCGCCCGCAACGGAAGCCATTAGCCCACTCCACGGGAGGAGAGAATCATGATGAGCCAGAATCACCAAGATTTATACCAGGATATCGACCATATTTTGATTTCTGAGGAGCAGTTACAGCAGCGCGTTGCAGCCATTGCCGCAGCCATTGAGGCGGATTACGCAGAAGATGAGGACCTGCTGCTGATTTGTGTGCTAAAGGGTGGTTACATTTTCTTATCTGATTTAAGCCGTGCCTTGAAACGGCCGCACCATCTCGACTTTATGGGCATTTCCAGCTACGGTGGCGGCACAACTAGCCGGGGTGCGGTACAAATCATCATGGATTTGAAGCAGCCATTGGCTGGGCGCAATGTACTCATTGTAGAAGATATTATCGACAGCGGTCACACACTGAGCTATCTGCGCCAAAATTTATTGGCGCGGCAGCCCGCCTCGCTCAAAATTTGTACGCTTCTCAACAAGCCCTCCCGCCGCGAGGTTGATGTTGCCGTTGATTACATTGGCTTTGATATTCCCGATGAATTTGTCGTGGGCTATGGCCTGGACTTTGACGAACTGTACCGCAACTTCCCGTTCATTGCCGTGCTCAAGCCAGAAGTTTTCGCCCACTTGAATTTGTGATTGAAGTCATCTGACATATACATAAATCCTAATCTTTTCAATTTTTAAGATTTGTATGAGAGACAAACGCTTCAAGGCCGAACATCTCGGTGGCTCGCTTAGCTTAACAAACCATCGTTTGCTTGCTATTTGGGCAGCAGATTGTGTTGAGCACGCACTTTCATTATTTACCAACGAATATCCTGAAGACGACCGACCGCGAAAAGCTGTTGAGGCTGCGCGAGCTTGGTCTCGTGGCGAGATTCCTGTTGGAGAAGCAAGGGCTGCAGCAATTAATTCACACGCATCTGCGCGAGAGGCTGAGCTTGAACCTGCTCAATTTATTGCACGCGCAGCAGGCCATGCTGCTGGAACTGCACATATGGCTGACCATGCCCCAAATGCCGCACTCTATGTCATTATGGCTATAAAAGCATTGTCCATACAAGACGATAAAGATTTGTTAGTTGAGAAAGAGCGTGAATGGCAACGACAACAGTTAGCAGAGGGGATTAAAGCGTTATTGAGAAAATTTTATGAGCAGTAATCAACCAGATTTATCCCCATATGCAGGCCGCTGGGTGGCCCTTTATAACACCCAAGTGACCGGTGTTGGGGAATCGCCAGAGGCTGCCCAGCAGATGGCGCGGCACAGTCGCCCAAAAGAGCGATTTACGCTGCGTTTTGTGGATGATCCATCTGGAGAACCATTGCTGCTGTCGCCGCTACTGGCGCAGTTACGGCCGTTGCTGCAAACGCAATCTCAACCCGTCTACCTGGTCGGTGGGGCGGTACGGGATGCGCTGTTGGGGCGTGTCAGTCATGATTTAGACTTTGTGGTGCCTGCCAACGCCATCAAGCTGGCGTTTCAGGTAGCAGACGCGCTAGGCGTGCCTGCCTACGTGCTGGATCGGGAGCGAGACACGGGGCGGGTGATGTTGCCCGAAGTAAACACCAGCCTCGACTTTGCGCGCTTTCGCGGCCCGGATTTGGCGACCGATCTGCGGGACCGTGATTTGACGATTAACGCGATGGCGTTGCCTGCAACGGCCGAAACCACATCTGGGCTCATCGATCTGTATGGGGGGAAGGCCGATTTAGCTGAAGGGATTGTGCGCATCATTCATACGCGCAGCCTGTTGGATGATCCGGTGCGCAGCCTGCGGGCAGTGCGGCTGGCACACAGTTTGGGTTTTCGCCTCGCGCCAGAAACAGAAACGGCCGTTCGCGCTGCTGCTTCTCACCTCCACCAAATCTCTGCTGAGCGCATTCGGGACGAGTTGGTGAAGCTGCTGGAAACGGCCGTGCCCCACCGTGCCGTGGCTGATTTAGCAACCCTGGGCTTGCTGGCCGAAATTTTGCCAGACATGATGGCCTTGAGCACTGTAGAGCAATCTGCTCCTCATCACGAACCAGTTTTTGCCCATACCCTCACCGTGCTGCGCTGGCTCATCATGGTAGAAGAAATTATTGAGCCACAGGGTTCACAGAGAAATGAGAGGAAAACCTCTGAATCTTCCGTACACTCTGCGGTAAAAGAAATCCTGGAGCCGTACGCGCCGCAAATTCAGGCGATGTGGCAAGAAGAAGTGGATGGTGGGGTGAACGGCCGTACGCTTCTGCGTCTTGGTGCGCTCTTCCATGATGTTGGCAAAGCCCAAACCCAAACCATCGAAGCAGATGGGCGAATACGTTTTCTGGGACATGAAAAAGCTGGAGCTGATTTAGCTGGCCGCATCTTGCGCCGCCTCACGTTTAGCAATGAGGTCATTGGCCACGTGAAGAAAATTGTGGCTGGGCATATGCGCCCGCTGCATTTGGCCAACAGCGGTGGCAAGCTGTCGCGGCGTGCTGTTTTTCGCTTTTTTCGGGCAACCGGTGCGTCTGGCGTAAACATTGCGCTGCTTTCCCTGGCTGACCACCTGGCAACCTACAGCGGCACGGGGCCAAATGCACAGTGGCAAGCGTTGCTGCGCGTCGTGTCAGGATTGTGCCACCATTATTTTGAACGACATGAAGAGACAGTAGCACCACCACCGCTGGTAGACGGCCGTACCCTCATGGAAGCGTTACAGTTAGAACCTGGCCCGGAGGTGGGGCGGCTCCTGCGTTTGATTCAGGAGGCACAGGCAGCGGGTGAGGTGGATACGGCCGT
Organism: Candidatus Leptofilum sp.; assembly: GCF_965223285.1. GTDB lineage: Bacteria > Chloroflexota > Anaerolineae > Promineifilales > Promineifilaceae > Leptofilum. The sequence continues at coordinate 4,793,369 of NZ_OZ244997.1, forward strand.
TGCCGCCATAGAATTTGCCCGAAATTGCCACGATTAGCCCAAGCATGGGCTTAACTCCGTTTTTAGATAAGTAACGTTTATGAAAATTGGCCATCTAACTGTGTAGAGTTCGCTAAAAAAAGATATACTTATGTGTAAATCCACTTACGCTCATCAAAAGTAGATTTACACAATAATGTGATTTCTTGCAATGGAACAAAAAAGCGTTCAGAAACAGCTTGAAGTCGCATAGCTCTTCCAGAACCTGATATTTACCCACAAACTATGATTCGGAGGCAATCATGTCAAAAGACACCCTAACTATTACCGATAATCGGACTGGCCGAACTTATGAAATTCCCGTGGAGCATGACACTATTCAAGCGATGCACCTACGCCAAATCAAAGTGAACGAGGATGACTTTGGGATGATGAGTTATGATCCGGCTTTCAAAAACACGGCCTCAACCAAAAGCACCATTACCTACATTGATGGCGATAAGGGCATTTTGCGCTACCGAGGCTATCCCATTGAACAATTGGCCGAAAAATCAAATTATCTTGAAGTCGCCTATCTCATCCTCTACGGTGAGCTACCCACCAAAGAACAGTATGACGAATGGGAACATGTTATTGTGCACCACACCTTCGTCCATGAGAACATCACCCAGCTCATGAAGGCGTTCCGTCATGATGCCCACCCGATGGGCATGTTCATTGCCACTTTGGCGGCAATGTCCACTTACTACCCGGAAGGGCGCAACATTTCTGATCCGTGGATTCGTACCAAGCAGATTCATCGGCTCATTGCCAAATTACCAACCGTTGCTGCGTTCTCTTACCGTCATAGCCGGGGCTTGCCCTACGTTTACCCCGACAATGATCTGAGCTACACGGGCAACTTCCTCAGTATGTTAGACAAGATGACGGAAGTGAAATATAAGCCAGACCCGGTTTTAGAACGTGCACTGGACGTTTTGTTTATTCTACACGCCGACCATGAGCAAAATTGCGGCACGGCTACCATGCGCGTTATTGGCTCTAGCCACACAGACCCGTACACGGCAATGGCCGGTGCGGCCGCAGCATTGTATGGGCCACTGCATGGCGGTGCTAATGAAGCTGTGCTGCGAATGCTCATGGAAATTGGGGATGTGAAAAACGTGCCTGAATTCATCAAAGGGGTGAAGAATCGTGAGCGGCTGTTGATGGGCTTTGGCCACCGGGTGTACAAAAATTACGATCCCCGGGCGCGAATCATCAAGCAGGTTGCTGATGAGGTATTTGAAGTAACAGGCAAAAATCCCCTGCTGGCCATCGCTTTAGAGCTGGAGCGGATTGCGCTGGAGGATGATTTCTTTGTGCAGCGAAATCTGTACCCCAATGTCGATTTTTACTCTGGTATTATTTACCAGGCGATGCGCTTCCCAATTGCTATGTTCCCGGTACTGTTTGCGATTCCACGTACAATTGGTTGGCTGGCACAGTGGGTAGAAATGCTGGAGGATTCCGAGCAGAAGATTGCTCGGCCCCGCCAGATTTATTTGGGTGAGGGTGAACGGGATTTTGTGCCGATGGCAGACCGGTAGTTAGCTTGCAGTAAACAGTAATTGGTAAAGAATGAGACGGCCGTTTCCCGCAAACGGCCGTCTTTTTTGTTTTACACTTGCTGCCGTCCGGAAAATCCGGTGTGCAATTCGTGGAAATACTCAACTTTATCTTCACCGTATTTCCAGCAGAGGTAAACGTCACGGCCGTTTCGCTCAGACAAAAAATCTAGCAAACCTGCATTCACATCTTTAAGCAACACGCCATGCGTCTGAATCTGGTTAATCATCCGCTCAATGGCCACAAAGTCTTGCGTCAGCGTTGAAAGCTCAGCACTACCAATATTGCTGCGGTAATCGCTAAGAAGATGACCCAATTGTTTGGCTAACCGTGAAGCTCGCGCACGTCTAGTGAGCAGCTTCTCCATGAGCGGTTCAAGGGTAGGTAACAAGGCGTTGGCTTCTTCAACAGTAAAATATTTCATCTGGAATTTGTTTAGGCAAATTGTTACAAAAAAAGCGGGGCGCACAACACGCCCCGCCGAAAAATCTAGCAAACGGTGAAAGGAATGCGGCGTTTAGCCACAGCTACCACAACCTCCGCCAGCACCGGTAGCAGCTTCCTGGCTTCCAGCAGTCTTGAAAGAAGTGCCGCAGCCGCAGCTAGAAACTGCATTGGGATTGTCAATCTTAAAGCCGCCACCCATGATGCTGTCTTCATAATCAATCGTGGCCTCGTTCAAGTACATCATGCTGGTAGGGTCAATGAAAACTTTGACGCCACCTTTTTCAATGACGTGGTCGTAAGGGCGTGGTTCCGCTTCTAATGCCATGCCGTACTGCATCCCAGAGCAGCCGCCGCCAGAAACAAACACGCGAAGCCCGTGGTTCGGTACTTCCTTTTGAACCAGGAGGTTCTTTACGGTGTTAACAGCTGCGTCTGTCAGATTAATTGTTTCTACATCTACGTTCGTTTGTTCAAGAAGGTCCATAATTCCTTTCCTTAGTTTGTTTGTTTGATTATTGCCTCCGCATTCTAGCAAGCAACCGGACTCGTGTCAATTTATATCAACAATTTCTTATCAAATAGCAAGCTGGCAAATCTTTCAAGATTATGGGGCACGGACGAAGAGGAAAACGGCCGCATTTTCTGCTTCATATTGGTCCACAACGATGTAGCCGGGGCTGGCTTCTGCCAAGGCTTGAACAAGCTCTTCATCCTCCCGCTGGTAAATGTGCGACATAGCCAGCCAAAAGCGAGGCGCGTCGTTAACTGCCTGATGAATTTCGGACACTTTTTCTGGTGTGGGCAAGTTGCGGAACCAGGTGCCGTAGATGGTCTCTAGCGGAGAGTTGCCTTGGTAAACTTTATACGCTGGCCCTGCACCGTAATAAACATACACAACATCATCTGGTTGGGCTTGCTCGTTCAAATATGCCACTGCTGGCCGCAGCGATTCACGCGGCAGGCTCAGCCAGGGGTTCAGTTGGGCTAACTGGGGCCAAAAAAAGAGCTGGACACCAACCAGCAGAATTCCCAAAGCGTAGGCTATCACAGGCCACTTCCTCAGATAATCGACCCCTGCAGCCATCAGCATGAAAAACAGGGGAAGCACAGCCAACGCATACCGCTGCCCGATGGGGTAGATGCCAATAAACCGGACGAAGAACAAGATCAAGACGGCTCCCCAAAAGTAGACTGTCAGGTGGCAGGTTTTCTGGTTGTTGCGGCACAGGTGGATTGAGCCAACGGCCGTTACCAGCAGAAAGAATAGCGGCATCCATCGCCAAGGTAAGCTGCTGAATGGAAAGGTGAAGAAGGAGATGAAGCCATCCAGAAATTGAGTGTCGAATTGCTGTATGCTAGCCAGCCAGCCTGGATTGACAAAGAGCGGCTCTAACCCTTTGTTGGTAGAGAACCGATTCATGTGGATGGCTAGCTGTGTGAAATAAAGCAGTGCAATGCTAAGACCAATGATGAGATGTGTAATGAGGAAACGGCCGTACTGAACCCGCTCCTTTCTCTGCCAAAGACGCCACAATAAATGCAAATCCAGGACGGGCAGCAACCAGGCTAGGCCATAATATGAATAAAGCGAGACGATGATGACGGCCGTTAGAACAATCCAATCACGAACAGTGCCACGACGACCAACCTGATCAAAGGAAGCGAGCAGCAGCAGTGCCAAAAACACCACAAAGCTGTACTGGCTAACCTCTTGTGCATAATAAATTTGCACAGAGGAGACAGCCATGAATAGTGCTGTTATCAACCCTACGGTAGGCAACTTTTGCCTGGCCAGCCAGGCGTACGATAAGTAAACAGCCCCGCCGCTAAACAGTGCCGAAGGTAGGCGAAGCCAAAATTCGTTTACGGTAAGCTGGGCAATTGGAAACAGCAACAAGCGATACACTGGGGGATCCGCGCCATCCGTGACAAACAGCACATCGGGCCAAGGCGTGAGGGAGCGCACCACCTCACGCGCTTCGTCAAACCAGTAGCTATGCTCGCCAATGCCCCACAGCCGCACCAAAATAGCCAGCGCGGTAAGAACGAAGATAAACCAACCAAATTGGGTCTTTTGGCGAGATGTTGAATTGCCTGTTGAAATAGTCACAAAAATTGTCCTGATCATGAATTGATGACAGTTTTCAATTCTAACGTACACAAAAATTTGCGGCACTTTTTGTTTAGTATGTGCTTTGTCGGCAGATTGTGGGCATGATACAATTTTCACAATCCCAAGGAGATGGTTCACGATATTTTATCTGCGATTGAGCAGGGCTTAATAATCTGGTGTGAATCTGCTCTGAAAATCGTAAGGAAAACAAGATGCTAAAAACACATAGCTGCGGTGAACTGCGGCTTGAAAATGTAGGTGAAACAGTCACATTGGCAGGTTGGGTAAACCGTCGCCGGGATATGGGCGGCGTGGTATTTATTGACTTGCGTGACCGGGATGGCAAGACGCAAGTGGTGGTAAACGCTGGTCGCACGGCTGAAGGCTTTGGCGTGGCAGAGCAAATCCGCAGTGAATATGTGGTTCAGGTGACGGGTGAGGTTGGCAAACGGCCGTCTGGCCAGGAAAATGAAAATCTGGCCACTGGCGACATTGAGCTGCTGGCAGACTCTGTTGTCGTGCTGAATCCAGCTAAGACGCCTCCCTTCCTCATTGACCGAGATGACGTGGTAGATGAAAGTTTGCGCCTAAAATACCGCTACCTGGACTTGCGCCGCGAGCGAATGCAACGCAATTTAGTTATTCGCCACAAAGCAATCAAATTTATCCGCGACTTTTTAGACCAGCGTGGCTTTTTAGAAGTAGAAACCCCCATTTTGTTCAAAAGTACGCCTGAAGGGGCACGGGATTATTTGGTGCCTAGCCGCGTACATCCTGGCCAATTTTATGCTCTGCCGCAAAGCCCGCAGCAGCTTAAGCAGCTCCTCATGGTGGCTGGCTACGAGCGGTATTTCCAGATTGCCCGCTGCTTCCGGGATGAAGATTTACGCGCTGACCGACAGCCAGAATTTACCCAGCTAGATATGGAAATGAGCTTCGTCGAGCGGGATGATATCCTCAACCTGATCGAGGCGTTGATGAAGGGCATGGTGAAACATGCCAGCCTGGTGCCTTTGGCCTACGAACAGTTCCCGCGTTTGAGCTACGCTGATGTAGTGAACCGTTACGGCACCGACCGCCCCGACCTGCGTTTTGGTCTGGAATTGGTAGACATTTCTGAAATTGTGGGCAGCAGTGCCTTCCGCGTATTTGCTGAAAACGTGGCAGCTGGCAATCCGGTGAAGGCGATTTGTGTGCCGGGCTGCGGCAGCTACAGTCGCAAACAGATGTCTGAATTAGAAGACATTGCCAAGGATGCTGGGGCCAAAGGCTTGGCGTGGCTGGCTATTCACCCCGAGACGGAAGAAGTGCGAGGCCCTATTGCCAAATTCTTCACGGTAGAGCAGCTTATTGCGATTACGGAAACAATGGAAGCTGGCCCCGGTGACCTGATTTTGATTTCTAGCGACAAAAAAGCGGTAGTGCATGAGGTGCTGCACACCATGCGTACCGAAATGGGCAATCGGCTGGGTCTAACCAACACGAATACATTGGCATTTGCCTGGGTGGTGGACTTCCCACTGTTTGAGGAAGAAATGGAAGATGGACATTTTGCCCCAAGCCACCATATGTTTACGGCTCCCAAGCGGGAGCACATTCCGCTGCTGGACAGCGATCCTGGCCGGGTGCTTAGCGAGCAGTATGATCTGGTATGCAATGGCTTTGAGGTGGCTGGCGGCAGTATTCGTATCCACGAACGGCCGCTCCAACGCAAAATCATGGAACTGATCGGCTTCTCTATTGAAGAGGCCAAAGAGCAATTTGGTCACATGCTGGAGGCGTTTGAGTATGGTGCACCGCCACACGGTGGCATCGCCCCTGGCATTGACCGCCTGGTAGCTCTGATGGCGGGCGAACCCAACATCCGTGAAGTGATGGCCTTCCCCAAGACGGCTCAGGCCACTGACCTGATGGCGAGTGCGCCGTCGCCCGTCGTGAAAAAGCAGCTTGATGAGCTGCATATTGCTCTGGCGGTTAAAGAGAAAAAAGCATAGGGAGATATTGAGTAATTGGGTGATTGGCTTGCCGCCAAAAATTACCCAATTACCCAATTACATTCTTGAGTTTCTGCCAGATTCCTCCAAGTTTGTCTTGAATAGCCAGGGCATGCTTAACTTCCACGGCCAGATGCTCTTGCCAGTAGTGGGTGGTTTTGGCAACGGCCGTAATCACATTCTTAATCTCCTGCTTCAACCTAAACGCATCCCCTACCGGCACAAACAGGAGGTTGCTTTCGTGCCTGGCCTGCACATTTTCTTCCTCGATGGCTTCTGCCAGCCAACGCGCTTGCCCTGCCGAGTCGCATTCAATTTGTAGCCAGCCAGGTTCGGCGGGAACGGCCGTCATTGCTGCCACCTCCCAAATGCCCCGTGTAATTTCGCTAACGGCAAACTGGTATGCCTTGCTGGTGACGTCTGGGTTTTGCTGTGCCTGCAAAAAGTCGCCTCGGTGGGGTGGCCCGCCGTCCAGGGCCAACACGCAAAATGAATCCCACATATTGCCCCAATCAATTGCGCCATCTTCCCGGTAAACAATGGGGCCAGCGGGCATGGGGGCCGCCTTGTTTGCCAAGTTGGTTTCATTTTTGTGGGTTTTGGATAAGTTGAGTACCATAATTACGCTCCTTAGAAAAAAATTGCCACAGAGAACACAGAGGGATAAGAGAAATCTGTTGAATCTGGGTTTTCGTTATTGGCAAATGTGTGATTATTTTGGTGTACGCAGGAACGGCCGTTTTGCATTCATTGGCTCGCTACAGATTCAAACGTCTGATTCCTGCGTATTGCCAGACAGAGGAAATAATCCATGCACAAAGAATGGTACGGCCGTCAGCGAGGCGTTGTTAAAAGATGACTGTCGCTGATGAAACGCTGATGGCTCAAGTGGCGGCTGGCGACAGCCAAGCTCTGGAAACCTTGTATGATCGCTACGCTCCCATTTTGCTGGGGGTGGTTTTACGCATTGTGCAGCAGCGAGTCGTCGCCGAAGAAATTGTGCAGGAAACGTTTTGGCGCGTCTGGGACAAGGCTGCCACATTTGATGCCGCGCAGGGGAAATTCAGTACCTGGATGTACAGCATTGGCCGCCGCTTGGCGATTGACACCACGCGGCGGCAAAAGGTGCGCCCAGAAGCGGCGGGCAGCGAAGCTGAAGAGGAACAGATGCTGCGGGAGCCGGACAATGCCGATGTGGTAGAAGCGGCCGTTTTACGGATTGTGCAAGCGCGGGTGCGGTCTGCCCTGACTGAGTTGTCGCCAGAGCAGTATCAGGTGATTGAACTGGCCTACTTCAAAGGGTTAACCCGGAAAGAAATTGCCCAGGCGATTGATAAACCGCTGGGAACAGTGCACACAAGAGCCAGACTCGGCTTGCAAAAGCTGCGCTCGGCATTGGCAGCGGCAGGTATGGAATCATGAACAGACGAATCGAAGAAGAACTATTCCCATTTTATGCCCTGGGTGCATTAACCGATGAAGAAAAAGCGGAGGTTGAAGCGTACATTGCTGCCGATTCAGATGCCAAAGCACGTCTGGCTGCGCTGCAAGAAACGGCCGCTCTCCTACCAAATGCCGTTGAACCCGTAGCCCCTTCACCCAATGTGAAAGCCAATTTGATGGCGCGGGTGCAGGCCGACCCGCGTGGAGCTTCTGCCCTGGCCACCCCTGTACCAAAAATGGATAGGCAACGGCCGTCCCCACCGCCGCTCTCTTGGTGGGACAAATTCCGCCAAAGTTTTGCCCTGCCCGCGCTGGCCGGAACGGCCGTCCTCGCTGCAATCTTGCTGTTCATCTGGGCAAATTCATTGACTCGGCAACTCGATGATCTTCAGGCGCAGGTTGCCGATCTGAGCAGCGACACAACCGTGCTAGCAGACCAGCTAGAAACGTTACAAACCGACAATGACGAATTGCGTATTCGTAACGAACTGCTTCAGCAGGAGCTGCAAGCCCAAAATGACATCTTAGCCTCTTACCAGACCCCCGGCACCAACACCCTGGCAATTGGCGACAACAGTGGCGAAAACCCAGATGCACGCGCCACGCTTACGGTTTCTTCTGAAACTGGCACAGCTACCTTTATGGCCGACAATTTGCAGCCGCTCACGGCTGATCAGGTTTACCAACTGTGGATTATTCGCGGTGATCAAACATTGAGTGCGGGTATTTTTGAGGTGGATGAAAACGGCCGTGTCGTCCTCGACATTGACCTCTCCCTGGCAGCCACCTACGATGCCGTTGGCGTCTCCATTGAACCCGCAGGCGGCAGCGAACAGCCCACCCCCGACCAAATTATCCTGCTTGGAGTTGCCTCGTCATAAAAAACTATACAGGGGCATTTACGCAAACAAGTCCCCCCTTATACCAATTCATTTAAGGCGACCCAACGCCTCTCCTTATTCGACAAATGTACTGCACTGATAACCTGTTGCACCTTCAAGCCGTCATCCAGACTTGGCAAATTTGGTACAGTAGCATGGGCCTTGTCGCCTCCTTGGATAGCGGTGACAAAATCGGCGATTAATCTGTTCCAACTATATTGCATCAGGTCTACCTCATTGGGAACTTGGTCTGATACGGGAGTTTCCAATGTTATCGCTTCACTCTCGCCAAGGCGTTGTTGGACTGTGGTTTCATGAGTCACTTTCAGTGTCCCGGTTTCGCCACTAATGATCAGACTCCTTTCCGGTAGTCCAGCCGTTACCATATATCGAATATCGGCTAAAATACTTTTAGTAAGTTCAGCTAGCATTATAGAGGTGCCGCCTGCGACTTCAATCTCCGGCGCGAGAGGAAGCGATCTAGAAACTAACTGGCTGACAACTTGTTTGAAATCACAGCCGGTTAAAAAGCGAATACAGTCCAAATCGTGGCTAACAGCTTCACCCAAAATACCATCACTTTGATCAAAGTCCTTAATCCATGGTCGTTGTTCAACAAACTCTCGCGGAAAATCGGCATCCCGCCATTCCAGGCTAACATCAAGGATATTGCCAATTTGCCTGTTTTCAATCGCTCGTTTAGCCGCTTGATTTCCCGGACTATAACGCCAATTGAAAACAGTAGCTGTAACCATATCGGTCTGCTTGGCTGCATGAGCTATTGTGTCAACATCGGTCAAACCGACTGTAATCGGCTTCTCTACCAGAACGTGACATCCTTGTTCCAAGGCCATGAGCAGAGGGTCACGTCGCAAAATTGACGGTGTTGCTAGGCTAATAACATCCACCTCGGCTTTTTCAACCAACTCGCGCCAGTCATCATAAATCTTGACGCTTGACTCATTGAGTTGGCTGGCCAATACATCCGCATGAGTACGAGTGCGGCTCCAAAGCGCGGCTATTTCCACATTGGGCAAACCTGAGAAGGCGTTAGCGTGACCACCGCCAGCCCATCCTGCTCCCAGAATACCAACCCGCAATTTTTCACTCATAATTGATCCTTCTTGTTTCTACACTGTCTGCCCGAGAATTACTTTCAAGAGAACAAAAAGCTCATACAAGTCATTTTATTTCAAAGGACTTTTTGTTGTCCACATACTATCGTCGGGCGTTGTCTTAACTATAGTCAGTAGATCGAAACGAGTAGTTCGCATCCTCAGATGCGAACCGGGCATCTGAGGATGCCCACTCCTCCATATTGAATGCAAAACCAACCCCGCTGCGTAATCCTCCATGAATCGCACCAACCATCATTCCCAGCGATGAATGCAAAAAGAAACGTGGTGCGTAATCAGCACCAGATTCCAAATGAGGAGGTGTTGCATGGCTTAGACCTACCTGTTTGTTCTTGTTGTAGACACCCACCGATTGAAATTTTTAAGGAGCAAAACAAGATGAAAAAGATTCGCAATATTGCAGTTTTACTGTTGGTTGCTGCCGCGATGGTTGTGGGGCTTTCGGCTACTACCATTGGCGCGGCTGACCATTTGGACGCGCCGCTGATTCAGGCAGACGGCCGTACCGACATCAACGACATCTACGCCTTTATTAACGGCGACAACACCGTCATGGTGATGACCGTGAACCCGCTGGCTGGCGTACTCAACGGCACCGATTTGCGGCCAAACAGCCCGTATGAGTTTGTCATTGATAACGATGGCGACTTTGTCGAAGACATTGTTTACCGCGTGCAGGCCAGCGGCCGAGATGCCCAAACCATCACCCTTTATGATGTGGGTGCCTTAAATCCCCGCGTTGCGCGCGGCACGGCCGAGGCAACCATCCCGGTTTCCGGTGGCGGTTCCCTGTTTGTGGGCTTGCGCGACGATCCCTTCTTCTTTGACCTGGTGGCCTTCCAGGATCAGGTTTTGGGCGCAGGTGGCAGCCGCACCTTCTGCGACGGCAATGAGAACGACTTCTTTGCTGGCGCCAACGTCACCGCCATTGTGCTAGAGGTGCCTAGCAACCACCTAACGGCCGCTTCCGACAACATCAACATCTGGGCACGCACCGCCGACCGCTGGGGCATGATTGACCGCATGGGCAAGCCCGCGCTGAACACCGTCCTCATCGGCTCTGGCAACAAAGATGCCTACAACGCCACAAATCCATCTGGCGACGTGGCGGCCTGGTCAGACGAATTTGAAGCCAATCTGCTCTTCCTGAGCGGCCTGGACGGCTCTGGCTACACCGAAGCCGAAGCAGAATTTGTCACCAGCTTGCTGCTGCCAGACGTGCTGGCGCTGGACACCACCTCCACGGCTGGTTTCACGACTGCGCCGCTGAACGGCCGTCAGCTAGCCGAAGACGTGATTGACTTTGAACTGTTCGTCGTCACCGGCGGCTTGGGCGCCAACGGCTCCCCCGTCCTCACCAGCGACTGCGTGGATGCCAACGACGTTCCCTTCCTGACGAGCTTCCCGTACCTGGCTCCGGCGCACTAAAACAATCTCATAGTAGCCGCGGTTTCTTACCGCGTAGTCAAACGCAGTAAGAAACTGCGGCTACTACCAAGGATTTGGCTAATGACCACTCGCAAAACGATCATTCTGGTGATGGCAACGGCCGTTTTCATCCTCGGCTCTTATCTTTTCAATTCATACAAAGCTACCCCCGCCAATGCCAATCCAGAACAAATTACAATCCCTGTAGAAAGTGTGCCGCCGAGCAGCGGCATCAAAAGCAGCGACGAGCAAATCGCCTTCTGGCAGCAAAAAGTGCAGCGGGACGACCGCGACTACGTCAGCCTCACCTATTTGGGGCAGGCGTACCTGCAACGCGGGCGCGAAACGGGGGACGCGGCGGCCTACAGCCGGGCGCAGGCTGCGCTAGAGCAGGCACTTACCATCAACCCCAACTACGAACTCACCCTTTCTTACCTGGGCGTGACCCAAATGGCTCAGCACGATTTTGCGGGTGCGCTGGCCACCGCCCAGCGCGTTTACGACTTTGATTCCGGCGCAATGCAGGCGTTGGCCACCATCGGCGATGCCAGTTTGGAGCTTGGCCGTTATGAAGAAGCAGAAGCCGCCTACCAAACCTTGCTGGAACAGGCTCCGGGAGCGGCCGTTTTTAGCCGCGCCGCCCGGTTAGCCTGGGTTCAGGGCGATCCTGTCGCCGCCATTTCGTGGATGCAGCAAGCCGTCGCCGCTGCCGAAGAAAGTGGGCTCACGGGCGAACGGCTGGCCTGGTATCAGTTCCAGCTAGGTGAGCTGCATTTTAAGATGGGCGATATTGAAGCCGCGCAGATGCAGCACGCTGCCGCCAAGCAAACGTGGCCTGATTATTACCTGGTGCTGGTGGGGGAAGGCAAAGTTGCTGCTGCCAACGGCGATTTTGATCAAGCCATCGCCTTATATGAGCAGTTGGTGGAACGCTTGCCGCAGCCGGAGTTTGTGGCGGCTTTGGGTGACTTTTATGCGCTGGCGGGTGATAAAACGGCCGCACAGCAGCAGTACGACACCGTGCAATTCATCGCCGATTTGGAAAGCACTGATGCGGCACTGGTGGGTCGTCAACTGGCACTCTTCTACGCCAACCACGACACCAACTTGGACGAGGCCTTGGCTGCGGCTCAAGCAGAGCTAGAAAGCCGCCCAGACGTGTACGGGTATGATGCGTTGGCCTGGGTGCTGTTTAAGAACGGCCGTCTCGATGAAGCCGCCGCCGCCAGTGAGCAAGCCCTCCAGCTTGGCACACCCGAAGCTCTTTTTTACTACCACGCCGGGATGATCGCCGCCGCTCAGGGTGAGGCGGAGCTAGCCAAACAGCACCTAACGCAAGTGCTGGAACTCAACCCCCACTTTGACTTCCGCCAGGCTCAAATTGCCCAGGAAACTTTGGAAAACCTGCCCTAAAACGTAGCCGTGGATTCTTTCCGTGCATATTTTTCGCGGAAAGAATCCGCGGCTACATATTGGAGTTATCATGAAATTTAAACGAACTGTTTCTATTTTGGCCGCGCTGCTGGCCTTGTTTGTCCTGGCACCCGCTGCCTGGGCGCACCCGCTGGGGAACTTCACTATCAGCCGCTATGCACACCTGACTTTGCTGCCAGAGACGGTCGAACTGCTGTACATTATCGACATGGCGGAGATTCCTACCTTTCAGGAACGGCCGTACACAGACCCAAACGGCGATGGCACGATAGACGCTGCCGAAAGCGAAGCCTATGCCAGCCAGCAAGTAACCCAACTGGCGCAAAACTTGTCTCTGCTGGTTAACGGGCAAGCTGTCGCCGTCACACCCCAATCGTGGACGATAGCGTTTCCGCCGGGGCAGGGAGAGCTGCTCACCCTGCGCCTGGAACTGTTGGCAACGGCCGTACTCCCCCAAACCGACCAGATTTGGCAGCTAAATTACACGGACAACAACTTTCCGGATCGCTTAGGCTGGCAAGAAACGGTGGTTACGGCCGTTGCTGACCTGCAAATTGTGCAAAGCAGCGTCCCCACACAGGACGTAAGCAATCAGCTCCGAAATTACCCAGAAGATTTGCTGCAAGCACCGCTGGCGGTGAATACAGCCCAGGTACAGTTTGCTCTGGCGGGAGTAGCACTGTCGGCTGGGGAGATGGAGAGTGTGGGGGTGGAAACGGCCGTCACCCCCGATACCAATCGCTTCAGCCAGGACGAATTTGCCAATCTGCTCACGACTACGTTAGACCAGCCCGGTGCGATTGCCATTGCCCTGATTCTGGCTTTTGGCTTAGGTGCGGCACACGCGCTCACCCCCGGCCACGGCAAAACGATTGTGGGCGCGTACCTGGTTGGCTCACGCGGCACGCCCAAACACGCGCTTTTTCTCGGCCTAACGACAACCATTACCCACACGGCTGGCGTGTTTGCTTTTGGGTTACTGGTGTTGTTTGCTTCGCGCTACATTTTGCCCGAAACATTGTATCCGTGGCTAGGCGTCTTATCCGGCGTGTTGGTGGTGGGCATCGGCTTTTCACTCTTTCGCGGACATCTCAGCAGTTGGCTGCACCGCTACCAACCCGCCGAGCATGAGGAAGGATACCATACCCATTTTGGCATTGGCCACACCCACACGCCCAAACCAGAGATGGGCTGGCGCAGCCTATTGGCATTGGGCGTCTCGGGCGGCTTGCTCCCCTGCCCCTCAGCCCTGATTTTGTTACTGAGTGCCGTGGCGTTGCAAAAAGTGGGCTTGGGCCTGATTTTGATTGTGGCCTTTAGCATCGGCTTGGCTAGCGTGCTGACCGGTATTGGTTTGGCAATGGTATACGCCAGTAAATTGTTCTCACGCTTGCCTGCAAATCAGATTGGGTTGATGCGGCTGTTGCCTGCTGCCAGTGCATTGTTTATCACAATCGCAGGCATCGGTATCACAATAAAAGCCTTGTTGGATACTGGCGTTTTGTAGCTCATATTTCGTTACCAAGCGATGTGACGAGTGGCTTGGGTAGGTTAGGGGGATGCCATGAATGCGTTCCGGATGTTTTCCATCCGTTGGCGGTTGGCATCAAGATCGCTGTACCCTAACCGGGAAGCGGAGCGAAACTGAATAATGCTTTCTGCGTCATTGAATTGGAACTCCACATCGTCGATAAACTTCCACAAGCCGGAGCGGGCTTCGGCGTGAATGTAGGTGGACGTTTGGCTAATGACGGTTATGCTGTCGTCAGCTTCTAAAATGGCTAAGATTTTTGCATAGGCTGTGGATGTGTCGCCATCATACGCAATTGGTTCAATGCCGTGCAGTTCAGTAGTGGCCTGGGTAGAAACACAGTTGGGGCTATCGGGGCAGGGGGCGAAACGGCCGTCTACCATTCCCAAATTATCCGGCGGCGGGCTGCTCCGTTCTATCAGCCAGCGCAGTGGAAAAAAGGCCACAACGCTACCAATGGTCAAAAAGGCCAAAATTTTTAGCAATCTAGACATCTACAAAAATCTCCTGTTTTTCTTTGATTGTACTGTTGAGGAAGTTGGGGCTGGGGGATTTTCAGGTTGGCTTAATCTCGTTTAAGCCACAGGGCCACCAAAAACGCCAGCAGCGCAACCCCTGCCGAGATGAGGAACGTTTCCGTGAGGACAGAGACGGTAACTTGAGTCAGTCCATCGGCCAGTGCTTGTTGGTAAGTGGGGTCGCTTAGCGGCAGGTCGGGCAGGTCGATGAACTTGCGCAGAATCTCGAAGCGGTACAGCCCCCAAGCCGTGAGGCCAGATAGCCCCACGCTCATCCCCATGAGGCGCAGCACAATGACCAGGCTGCTGGCGACGCCCCGCTGGTGCTCTGGGGCCGCGTTAATCACGGCTGCGCCAATCGGGGCAATGACCAGACCAAAGCCAATGCCCAGCACCACCAGATGGGACGCCATGTTGAGGTACGGCGTGTCTACTAGCCAGAGCCAGCCCATCAGCCCCATGCCCGCGGCGCAAAACGCCAAGCCAACGGCCGTTACTGGTCGGTAACTCATGCGCTCAGTCAGTTGGCCACCTACCCAGGCCATAACGGCCATTGCTCCCGTCATGCCGCTGAGTAGATAGCCGCTGGTGAGAGCGGCCGTTTCCACATCAAACTCCAGCACATTCACCAGCAGCGGCACGTTCACCATGGCAATAATCAAGATGCCGCCAACCAGAAAGTTGATGAGAATGGCAGGGGAGAAGTTGCGGCGGCGGAAGAGGGTGAGGTCGATGAGAGGTGGTGGGGGTGACAAGGTGATGGCGTTCTGCGAACGCAGGTGACCGGGTGAAGGGGTGATCGACTCTAAATTATGATGATTTGCTTGTTTACCAAGGTAATGTTGGATGGCAAGGAAGATGGCAAAGGTGATTGCGGCGATGGCATAGAGCAGAGCGGTGTTGGTGCTGGGTTCGTTGCTTTGCAGCTGGGCAAAGCCGCCTGCGGCCTGCACGTCGCCACTGTTGAGTAAGGCAATGTTGAGGCTGATCAAGGAGATGGTGAGTACGGCCGTTCCCACCCAGTCAATCCGCTCCCGTGTTTTTGGCTCTGGCAAGTCACGTAATGCCCACCACGCCGCCGCAATCCCAAACAGGCTCAAGGGGATGTTTAGGTAAAATTGCCACTCCCAGCTCAAAAGGCGAATCAGCAGTGCGCCATAGAGTGGTCCCCACACCCAGCCTGCTGTATCAATGGCACCCAGCGCGCCTAATGCCGAGGCCCGCTTCTCACGCGGATACACATCTCCAATAACCGCCATTGCCACAGGCACCATCGCGCCGCCGCCCAAAGCCGTCAGCACGCGGCCTACGATGAAGCTGTTGAGGTCTGGCGCAAACGGTACCCAGATGGAACCCGCTAAGAAGAGCACCAGCGAGGCTACATATACATTGCGTCGTCCCCAAATGTCGCTCAAACGGCCGATAAACGGCATGACCACCACGTAGGCAATCAGGTATGCATTCACAATCCAGGCGGCCTGGTCCAGCCCATCGGGTAAGGGAATCTCCAAGTCGAAGATGATTTGGCGCAGCATGGTAGAAACCACCGTTAAATCATCGGCGGCGACAAAAACACCAAAGGCCACAACAAATAAAATAGTTCGGGGGGAGGGTGTGCGGCGTGTGGTAGAGGTCATGAAGCTGAAATTAGAGGAAGAAATCTTTTAGCGCAGCCGAAATATCGCTGACAATGATGTGCCAGGGCGTGTCCGGGTCACGTCGCACGGTGAGATCGCCAGCTTGAATTTGCAGGTAGACAATGCCTTCAATAACGGCCAAAGCCTGAGCCACAGGAGAGCCTTCTTCCAACTCGTCGTAGGAATGATATTGCTCAACCTCGCCTTCGTTGAGGCGCAAGTTCGTATAGACCGTTAAGGTACTGTCATCGTCGCTGATTTCGGTTTCAATTTCAATATACTCAGACATGCTGTGCATTATAACAATGATGACCACGATGGGCAGATGATTGGCGTGTACAGTATAATTATTTCGTAATCAGTAATCAGTAATCGGTGAACGGTCAAAACGGTTTACTGTTTATGGATAATCGTTAACGGAAATGAAGGAGTTTAAGATGAACAAGGTATTTAGCTTCATGGCCGGAGCAATTTGTGGGGCATTGGTGGGGGGCGTGACGGCTCTGTTACTGACGCCTTCCTCTGGCAACGATTTGCGGGAACAAGCGGTAAACCGCTGGCAAACAGCCAAGCGGGAAGCAGAGGAAGCGCGTACGCAAACCCGCCACAAGCTGCAAACTGAATTTGAGCGAATGAAGGAAGGTACTCAGTAAGCAGGTTTCAGTGAATCAGTAGTCAGTCTGAATACTGAGTATTGACCTACTGATTACCGACTCACTGCTCAATGGAGAGCCAGTAGGTGGCCGTCTCGCCGGTGAAAGCGGTTTGGGGCATGATGACCAGCACGCCGCCGCTTTTGCCAATAGACAAGGTCCGCTGTAACTGATTATTTTCATTTAGGGGAAGGGGAGTGACCGTTGGGGTAAGACCTTCTTCAATGAGCAGCACGCTCCACTTTTGGGGGATTTGCCAGCCAATTTGCATGAAGCCGTTGGCTTGCCAGCCGTCTGTCCCCGTCTCCACATTTGATTCGTAGCCCAGTTCAGGAATGGCGATGTCGTCAATGGCGAAGCCGCGCTCGGTGATGCCACCATCGGTGAGTACCTCAAAGCGAATCTGGATGGTTTGCCCGACATAACTGCTTAGGCTCACAGATTGCTTGAGCCAACCATCCACAGCATCATCCCGGTCGGCAGAACGGCCGTTGTAAGCGGGGCCAAACTCACCAGCCGTGTAATGGGTCGGCAGCAAAATATCCCACGTTTGCCCGCCATCAGCCGAAGCGGAAACGTAGGCATAATCATAATCTTCCTCCAGTTCATACCAAACCGCGTATCTGAGCGTGGCTTGATCGACATTGGAAAGATCAAAAGTAGCGGTGAGCTGGGCATTCATATCGTTAACGCCAGGAGCAAACCACATCTGTTCACCGCTGCGAGGGGGTGCGCCAATGAGATCAACGGCCGTATCCCCCGCAAAAGTAATCGTCGTGTCTCCTCGCAAATCGCTTAGATCAATGTAATGTACGCCAAACTGTGCGATCTCCTCCAGCCGATCCAGCGATGGATCCTCCTGGTTTAGCTTGGTCGCAATGTACGGTTGGCGCAGGTTGAGGGATTGGTAGTAGTACGGCCGTTCCGCATTGTCATCATCCAGGTAGTTGGCAGCCGCCCAGCGAGCTGTAAATGTTTCCAGCGAGACATCGGGCAAGTAGCCTTGCAGCACCGCCCAAACGCTGGCCATGCCGTTGGCAGGATGTCGCGCCAGTTCCTGAATGGCGGCATCTCCTAACTGCTCCCACAAGTAAACCGAAAACAGATACGCCCCGGCATAATGGGCATAGACAGAATCATCTTCATAATTCCAGGTGTTGAGCTGAATTTCTGGCTGTTCCAGATAATCTGTGCTGGGAGCCGTGTCATCATAGCCCAGGTAAATTTCTGCCAGTTGTGAAAGCCCTTCATTTAGCCAGACCGTCTCGCTGGAATCAACATACCATTGAATGAGGTGTTGCACTTCATGAACCAGCGTGCCGTAGTATAAATCTGTTCCCAACGTTAGCTCACCCATGTTCATGTAGACGAGCTCTTGTTCGTTTGAGTAACGATAAAGCGTGCGGGGAAATTGGTCTTCGCTATTGAAGCGGCCAAGCTCATCACTAGAGCCATTTTGGGCGTGCAAAATAGAGAAATGGGGGTCGCCATCGATGCCAGGTGTCCACACTTCGCCAAACAGGTAGACGAGCTGCGGATAATATTCGTTTTCTAGCCGATTTGCGGCCGTTTCCAGATCGGTTTGATCTAAATCCAGCCCTTCTTCCACCCAAAAATAGACGTGTTCTGTGACCACGGCTAGGCGGGCGTCGATGCGGTCGGAACCGTTGTAAAATGATTCAACGTCCCCAACCGAATAGGCAGTGGCAGTGACGGTACGCTCGCCCAGGTTTTCGCCACCCAAACGTACGGCCGTTTCAAAATAATCGTGTGAGGGGTAGTTGGTGCTGTACAATAGAGTGAGGTCCGTTTCGGCGCGGGCTGCTACAGGGCGTTGGTCAATTTCTGCGGGGATGTCAGCGAGGATTGGTTCGGGAACGGCCGTATTTTCGGTGGCTGGTGTCGCTGTGGGATTGGTTGGGTTATCTGGTGTGGGGCTGGGCAATTCTGCCACCGCAGCCGTGGGCGTAATTTCCCCCTCCCGTCCCTCGCTGGAATCTCTGGTAGGGCTTGGGTCCTCGTCTTCATCAGCATCATTGTCACGCCGTTCTGGGGTGGTGGTACCAAATTCAGACAAAATCTCGTCACTGTATGTCACCCAAAGATAATAGCCGCCACCAAGCGTTAAGCAGCCCAAGCACAAAAAGAGGATCAGGCAACCGCCCAGAATGTACCAAAGGCGTCTATTGTTGTTGGGTTCAGGCGTTGTGGCAGGTGTATAAGGTTGGTAGTCGTCGTAATCGTTCATCAGTTCAAAAGGTACGCATTGTTTTCTTGTAGGATAGCGGTCTGCGGCATATTGTCCAGTGCAAAAAACCACTCTCCGTGTGGATTCTCATCTTGTATGTAAATCACAAAAAGATATTTGTTGTAAACTGACCTGCAAAATGGTGATTTACTCAGGGAAAACGGGAGAATCATCCTTTTCTTAATTCAAGCGGCTTTCCCGTTTTCACCTATACGCATTTGACGCCAAAAGCGCGCAAATCTACACAAATTGCCAGTTTAGGGGGTTGTGAGCCTTCATGTCTAGCAACTGTTTTACAGTTGGCAGTTCGCAGTTGTCACGGATAATCGGCGGGCATTAAAGTCTAGCGCAACGGAACTTGCTTACCTGGGTTTTGTACTGTGGAAGGGCAGTAGTCTAGAGGGAATCTATGAAATACGCACACGTTGTGGGATGGGGCAGCTTTCGTCCTGATAAAGTTTTAACCAATAATGACCTGTCGCGGATGGTGGACACATCTGACGAATGGATTTACACGCGCACCGGCATCCGCGAGCGGCGCATTGCCAGCGAGAAAGAGACAACCGCCACGCTGGCCTTTGAAGCGGCGGCCCGCGCCCTGGAACGTGCCGATTTACATCCGTCGCAGGTAGAACTGATTATTGTGGCCACTTCCACGCCAGAATATATTTTCCCCTCTACTGCTTGCCGGGTGCAGGATTATTTGGGGGCGACCAGAGCAGGTGCATTTGATCTGAGCGCAGCCTGTTCTGGCTTTGTGTATGGCCTCAGCATGGCTTCACAGGCGATCCAGACAGAATCAGTGCGCAACGCTGTGGTAATTGGGGCGGAAACGATGTCGCGCGTGTTAGATTGGCAAGATCGCGGTACGTGCATTTTGTTTGGGGATGGTGCCGGGGCGGTGGTGCTAAAAGGTTCCTCAATTCCTGGCGGCGTGATGGCCTCTACGCTGCGCTCCGATGGCTCTGGTGGTGACCTGCTCAGCTTGCCCGCTGTCTACCACAACCCGATGCCCATGCTGGGGCCAGAATATCTGCACAACGGGCACAAAAAGAACACGGTGGAGATGAACGGCCGTCAGGTGTTCCGGTTTGCCACGCAGGTGATCGCTGCATCCATTGAGGAAACGATAGCCAAGGCGGATTTAACCATTGATGATATTGCGCTCATTGTACCTCACCAGGCAAATACCAGAATTATTGAAACGGCCGCTAAGCGACTCAAAGTCCCGACCGAGCGTTTTTACATGAATGTTCACGCGGTAGGCAATACGTCGGCTGCTTCTATTCCCATTGCGTTGTGCGATGCGGTGCACGACGGCCGTTTACGCCCGGATGACAATGTAGTGTTTGTGGGCTTCGGCGGAGGGCTTACCTGGGCATCGTCGGTGGTGAAGTGGAACGTGACGCCACCAGAGGTCTCGCTGCCGCGCCGGGAATGGCGGCGGGCGCGATACATTGCGGCGCGTGGCCGTTCCAAGCTGAAGAAGTGGCGGCGCAAGCTAATTGATAGCGTGGCGGGTTCTCCCACGCCCCACGCCAGGATGCGAGATGCAAATAAAAAGTAGCCAACAGCCGAAACGGCCGTTTCCCCTCTGGTTTTGGAGCATTCCGCTGGCATTGCTGGTAGGGGTGGCCCTGCTCATTGCTTTGGGACCAGAAGAGCGTACGCTGGGCAGCGGCATTCGCTCAGTATATTTGCATGTTGGGTTGATTTGGGCTGGCTTGGTGGGGTTTGGCGTAACGGCCGCGTTGGGTCTGGGGCTGCTTATTACCCAAAAAGCGGCATGGCTGCGCTGGCTGTCACCCGTAAGCTGGGTGGCCTTGGGCTTTTATGCTGCTGGCGTGTTTATGAGCATGGTTGCCTCAGCCGACAATTGGGGGTCTGTCTTTTTACAGGAGCCACGCATGGCGGCTTCGCTCAACGGGCTGGCGGTAGCAATTATTTTGTTGGTGCTGGGGAGCTGGCAGCCGTGGCTGCGCGTGCGCGGTGGGCTGGCTGCCGCAATAATTTTCGTCCTCTTGTGGTTCAATATGCGGGCTGAACTGGTGCTGCATCCACCTAATCCGATTGCAAATTCAGACGCAACGCCCATTCAGTTCACATTTTTGCTGGCAACGGCCCTGTTTGTGGCCCTGGCTGCCTGGTTTGTCTGGCTACTTCGCCGAACTTCTTAGCTTTCGCCGCGAATTTCACAAATTACCTTAGCTACTTTTTACGGCCGTTGCGATCTGCTTCAAAATCTCCTCTTCGCCGACGACACCTTCCATATGAACACGGCCGTTTAGCACCATGTGCGGCAAATAGTTGAGTGAGTAACGGTCTACGGCCGTTGGGAATTGGTCACTCATGATGAAAAAGGTGCGAACCTGCTCATTCACCACGGCCATGTTGAATAGCGGTTGGGCCATTAAGGCCCCGGCTTCATTGTCTGCCGCGCTGAACAGCTCAATGTTGACTGGCCTGTTGAGCTGCTTGAGCTTGATGCGTGTCATCGCTTCCAGCGTCATCCCCCGAAACGAGACGGCCTGAACGGCCGTTACAAACGACGTCATCGCATATCCATTTGGTAAGCCAATCAAGCGCACCCCAAAATCATGCCACTCGGCGGCAAGGCCGCCCATGATGCCCAGCACCGGGTAAAAGTCGTAGTTGATGCGGCGGGGGAGGGTTTGGGTAGAGAGTTGGCTAAAACGTTCGGTGAGACTTTGCAGGAGAACGGCCGTTTCCTTCTCAGCTTCACTCATTGCCGGGTCGCCCCACATGATGACGTGAACTGGCTCCGGCAGCTTTTCAAACAGAGCCGGGAGCTGCTCCCATGTTTCGGTATCAAACGGGTGAGAAATTTCATTCATGCTGCGTATTCTACTTGATTTTGGGTTTTGGTTCAGCCTTCTAACATTGCTCGATGTAGTGGCACGTGGAGGTCGCCGTTGTCGTGGAGAAGGGTGAGATTGGTTGCCCGAACATCCCAATCAAGCAACTGATTGTTAAGCCAGGTGACGATTGGCCCCAGATTGGCCGAGGTAATATCGCTGTGGCCCAGTGTAATGTGGGGAAACCAAATGTTAGGAGCGTAATAGTTGATTGATTCCTGTGCAATGGCTTCCAGTTTTAGCCAGAGCGTTTGGTGCAATGCTTGCAGCTCCGGCGAGCGGGCGACGGGGATGTACAGGACGGGCAACTCCCCAGGAAAGATGCCAATGCCAGTGGCTTTGACGGTGAAGGGTGGCGTTGCAGCGGCCGTTTCTGCCAATATCGCTGGCAACTTCTCTAATTGATAGTCACCCGCTACATGATAGCTAAAGTGGGGAACGGCCGTCGCCTGCGGACTTCCAACCCCGAAACGTTGCTTCAACTCAGCCCAAAGCTGGCTGACCTGGCTGTAATGTGGCTCCTCTAAAACAGAAACAACGCCGTGCATTTGGATTATTTACTCAACAAAAATTTCAACGCGCTCGCCAGATTCCTCATCGGTCACGTCAATCACTTTGCCCTGCTGCCCGCTGCGAATGGCGGCCATCATCTCTTGCAGCTTGCCATCTTCCATGTCGGGCACAAAGCGGGCACCCATCTTCAAGCCGACATTAACCAGCCCAAAGGGAATGTTTACGTTTACTTTGTTCCGGCCGCTAAACGTGTCTGTAACGCGGACGCGGAACCAGCGCGGATTGCTAGCTCCCCCTTTCAAAGGCATCGAGGGATTACTGCCTTTTTCTTTGCCCAGGGCGCGCAGCAGTTCCGCACCGTCGGCGGCACTGATTTTCCCTTCCTCGATCATTTTTAAGATTTGCATTCGTTCTTCTGCGGATGCCATGATTGTCCTCGTTGATATAGTTTGTTAGTGGTTAGTTTGCGAGTGGCTGGTACGGGCAGCTAACCACCAGCCACTAACCTCTAATCCAAGTCCAGCCGCATGTGCGTTAGCGTACGGCGCGGCGAAAAGTTTGCTTCCTGTAACAATGCGTTCACCAGCTCATCCTCGTCCAGGTGCTCAATAGTTACACTGCGGCGCGACATGCTTTGCAGGCGGCGAATCATTTTTGCTAGCAACGGCCGTTCCAGCCGACCTTGCCAAGCTGGATGAATCCGCAATGTTAGATTATGCGAGCGACCCCATTCAGACTCAATTTTGGCAAGGCCCGTGAGCTGATTTTGTGCATCGCGAGTGGCCCATGTTTCTGCCTGACGGCCGTTCAAAAAATTCTTGACGGATACCCAAAATCCGGTTTTGTATGCATCTGATTTCAGATGCTCCGGCCAATGCATATCGGCCCGCAATGCTTGCCGGTCCAGCGCATAGGCTGCGCGCCACTCGTGCCGCCGCAGTTCCCGGATGGGCGACCCGGCATTGTCCAAATTCAGCTCCAGCCGGCGCAGCCGAGACACAGACGTAGCCCACTGTGTCATGCTGCCGATAAGGGTGTAATCAAGCGATTTGTAAAGTTCAATAGCGGCACTGTTTTGCTTAACCACCTGTAGCAAAATGTGGTTGCCGCCGCGCTGCTGCACCAAACTCTCTACTTGCTTCATCATCAGCCGAGCAATGCCCTGCCGCCGATGATCGGGATGGACAGCAACGTTTACCACCAAATACCGACCAGGCCGTTCAGTCGTGAGCACCGTGACGTTGCCGACGATACGGCCGTCTGCCTCCCAGACAAAACCCAAAGCCAACTTGGCGGCTGCTGGGCTTAAACGCCACAAAATGGCGGGTGATTGGGCCGCCAGTTCATTGCTTGCAATCATTGGCCTCCCTTCTGCTCGTAGGGAAGTCCCAAACACCAATTCCAGCAATCTCAAAATTCCCGGAATGTCGGTATTCAAATTGATAGGTCGAAGCCCGTTTTGCGATTGGTCTTGCGAGGGCGCGGTAACAATCATACAGTTTGCGAGTGTGCAAGTAGGCGAGTATGCAAGTTGTTAGCGAGTTCCCTGCATACGTGCTGCTCGCTCACCTGCAAACTCAATATTCCGACAAACTCCCTCTGCGCCGGGCTTGATTTTCTGCTTTGCGATACAGCCAAAAGCCCAACGGAGGCATAGCAACGCCAAACAGCGTTACGATGCCTAATTCTACACCAATCGGGGCCAGTTCGGGGAATCCATTTGGATATCCCATCAAAGTTGAGCGAAATGCGTCTACTCCGTACGACAGCGGAATTACTTTGGCAATCCACAGCATTGGCTCAGGCAATGCCGCAAACGGGAAAAATGGCGCACAAAACACCATGAACCCAAATTGCAGCAGGTTTACGGCCGTTTGCGCCGCTTCCTTAATTCTTAACGTCATGGCAGCAAAGGCAAACCCCGTGCCAAAGGTGCCAGACAACGTCATGATCAAAATATAAAGTGCCAGCGGCCCATTGTTAATTGGCAACTCACCCAGCAGAGAACTCATGAGAACGGCCGCGGCAATAGACAACAGCCCAGTCCACAACAGCGTGAGTGCCACACGTGAAGCCAGGGCAGCAAATTTAGACGCAGGGCTCAGGTAAAGTTGTTCCAGCGTGCCTTGCTTTTGCTCCCGCCGCACGTTAAACCCAACGCTCCACAACGTGTCCGAGAGGTAAATGAACAGCACAAAGCCATATACCACGATGCCGGTCACCTCGCTGGTGGTTTCACTCTCGACGCCGTTGGGCGCAAACATAAGCCCAGCCAGAGTCAGCACCAGTACGATGAGGAAAATTTGGGCAAAGCTGGCCACAAACTCCACCGGATAGCGCAGTTGGATAATGAACTCTTTCTTCACCATTGCTGCAAAGGCACTCAGCGTGGCCATTGGTTCCGATAAGCGTTCATACGGTTCTTTTTGGGGAGAAACGGCCGTCATCAAAAATACCTCAAAAGAGATTAGAGACTGGAGATTGGTGTGTTTAAATCTCCAGTTTCTAATCTCCTGATCTAATCCAAACCAATAATCACTAGCTCATCATCATCTTCTACGCGGACAAACTCCACGGCCATCAGCGAATCCATGTACGTCTCCAGCGTTTTGGCCGGATTATCACTCTCGGCCATCATGTTGCGAAGGCGCAGGGCTTGGTTTACCGGGGGCTGGGTAGGTAACAGCAACCCGACCAATGGCAGCGGAATGGGAATGCGCAAGTTCACGCGCTCACCGTCGCTGGGATGATGTACAAAAATTCGCAGCCACGAAAACAGTGCCCGGCGGCCGATTTTTACCGGAGCTGCCTTGGCAAGCGAACGAACCGTTTCTACCTGGGTCATCATCTCTTTGTTGCTGTCATTTGGCTGCCAAACCTCTTTGTCCTGCGGCAAAACCGTTACCTGCTTTTCAACTGATTTATATGCTTCGCTCATAACTTCCTCACCTTGAAGGACTGGCAGTCCTGAATCGGCGCTACGTACACCAACTTGTAATGAGGACTGCCAGTCCTAGTCACACACTTATTAAAACTGCCCAATGCCCTGATTTCCGCGCAAATTGCCTTCGGTGCGGTTAAACACCCAAATGCCAAACAGTGGTGCAAATAATAAAAATGCCCACAGCACGGCCATGTCCATATACCAATTTTCCAAAAAGAACCCTACGCCCAGCAGGGCCGAGCGCACCCCATTGACCATCCACGTCGGTGGGAAAAGCTGGGCCACCGCACGCAAAAATGGCGGCAGCACCGTCACCGGGAAGAAGATGCCCATCAAGAAGCTCACCAGCCACTGCATCAGGTTTAGTACCGATTGAGACTCTTTAATTTTGAGCACTACTGCGCCAAAAACGAAGGCGATGCCGTACAGTGGAATAAGCCCAATAAACAGAAACAGCAGGGCCAATATGATGTCTCCCTGGAAAGGGTTAACGCGGAATACCAGGCAGCCAATCAAAAAAGCGACAACGGCCGTTCCCGTGGACCGAATGGCACTGTACATGGCTACCCCGGCGATGAGCACCGAGCTAGAGGTTGGGGTGACGTACACGGCTTCCAGCGTGCCGGTTTCCTGCTCAAAACGTACCCAGTAAGCAATATGCCAAAACGCGCCGGAAACAATCGTAAACACGTTGGCTCCGATGAGCAGGTAAGCCACATAGTTGGCCGTGCCGGTGTTGGCGGCAAAGTTGGCCGCTGCATCATCCCCCGCCGTCGCTTGCCCTAACAGCATCGGCATTGCGGCAAAAATGATGGGAATGATAAATTCCATCACCAACTGCCCAGGGTAGCGAGAGATATTGATCAGCCGCAGCCGCGTCTCGGCCAGCGCGGCCGACAGCTTGTGGCGAAAGGTAGGGGGCGTGTACGCAATCGTTGTCATAGTTGTTCAAAAATATTTAGTAATCAGTGGATCAGCAACCAGTGAGCCAGGAAAAACCGATTGCTGACCACTGATCACTGCTTACTGGGTGGTATCTTCTGCCAGGGTGCGGCCCGTGTGGGCGATGAAAACATCTTCCAGCGTGACTTCTTCTGGTGTGATTTTTTGCAAAATGGCTCCGTGCCCGCTGAGCGTTTGGATAAGTTGGGGCAGTACGGCCGTTTGGTTTGGCGTCACCACGGTTAGCTGACTGTGCCCATTCACGGAACTCATTGCCGAGCGTGAGATGCCGTTGAGGTTGGAAACGGCCGCAGTTGCCTGCGTGGGAATCACCCCTTCCAGCTTGATGACCGTCTCTTGCCCAATAGACTCCTTGAGTTCTGGCACTGAACCGAGCGCAATCACCTCGCCCCGGTCAATGATGGCCACGCGGTCACATAATGTTTCCGCTTCGGCCATGATGTGGGTCGTATAGATCACCGTCTTGCCCTGCACGTTCAGGTCACGCACGATGGCGCGCAGCTCACGCGCCGAGGGCAAATCCAGCGTGTTTGTCGGCTCGTCCAAAATTAGCAGAGGCGCATCGTTGATGAGGGCTTTGGCAAAGGCGAGCTTCATTTTTTGCCCAGAGGAGTAGGTTTCTACGGGCCGGTCGGCAAATTCACCTAAATTCAGTCGCTCAATGACCGTATCGGCACGGCGCGTGCGTTCAGTTGGGGGCAGGTGGTATAAGGCACCAAAAAAGACCAGATTTTCCCGTCCGGTCAGCTTCCAGTAAAGACCACGCTCGCCCATCAACATGCAGCCCACAGTGGCGCGGATGGCGTCATCTTGCTTGGTAAGCTCAAAGCCGTTGATCCAGGCACGGCCGTTTGTGGGTAGCAACAGGGTGGTGAGGCATTTGATCAGCGTGGTTTTTCCCGCGCCATTCGGCCCCAACAGACCAAAAATCTCGCCCCGTGCGATTTCCAACGAAACGCCTTTAAGTGCCTCTACTTCGCGCACAGACGATTTGAACAGCCCTTGTCGCTTTTTGGTTTTGTATATCTTTTGCAGATTTTCAATTCGGACGGGTATGGTCATAGTTTACCCTTTTTAGCAACTGCCCAGATGCTCCGGCCACGGCCAGGAAGGCTGTTTAGTGCTTTCGTTATTTCTCTAATGCTTCTAGCAGTGTAGCGGCTTCACTTGGGGAGATAATCCCCTGTTCAACCATCTTCAAAATTTTGAGCTGCTCTTCGCTGCTGGCTTTTTCTTTTGGTTCTGGCGTCTGCGTAACCGTGCGGCTAGCACGCACACCCCGATGCTGCTGCTGCCGTGTACCTCGATACCTCTGTTGCTGGGAGGCGCGATGACGGGCACGTTCAGCAGCTTTTTCCGCTTTTGCTGTGGCAATTTCCACTTTTTTGGTTATTTTTTCTGCCATGCGCTGGGTAAATTCTGGCCCCAGCGTGGTTTCCAGCTTTTGGCTTATTTGGGTAACCTGGTCGTTGATTTGTTGGGAAATTTGGCTGCCGAGGTTGGCAAAATCAAAATCTATATCTGCTTCAAAAGTTGCGGCGTCGTGCCATTTGGGGTCCACAATGTCACCTTCCTTCAGGATGATACGGCCGTTTGCCGTTAAGCTTACGTTGGTTTCCCCATCGCCCAAGCGGCCGATGAGCGTGTTTTCCATCTCGGTCTCTTTTTCTAGCGGCAAGCGGTTTTTGATATTTGGCGCGGTGGCCGTCAGGTTAAGGGGTGAGGTGACGGGCCAGCGCACGATGATGTCTCGCTCTGCGGCAAAAGCATGATCGCCCTGGCTCAACCCGTCATAAAGTCGAATGTCGCCCTGAACCCCCTGAACCGAAGCCAGGCCACCCAAATTGCGCAAATTGATGTCTCGCTGACCATTTTCCACCGTGACATTGCCGTTGACAGTTCGCAAACCCACGTCTCCATTTGCCTGATGCAAATGCACGTCCCCGTTGGCATTACGCAAGGATAGATCGCCCTGAATGGTTTGAATGGTTAGCCCACCAATATTGCGCAGGGAAGCATCTCCGTTAATCAGGTCGATGGTTAAATCGCCATCAAGATTTTTGGCAGAGAGATCGGCGTTGAGCGTTTGAATGTGAACATTGCCGCCACCGCGTAAAATGACATCGCCATTCACCTCTACCAAACTCAAATCCCCTTCCAGCAGCTTTACGGCCACATCGCCGTTGACATAACTAACGGAGAGGCTGCTCTGGATAGGCACGGTGAGCTTAAGGGCGCGTTGGCTGCTGACGGAGAGCTTTCCTTCCCCTTCGGTAACATCGAAACTTTCACCTTTGAGGGAAACGGCCGTTTCTGCCCAGGTACGTACTACCAAATCCCCATTGCAGTCAGCAATGCTAATTTGGGGTGCTTTGCCTGTTAAAATCTTTTCCTGATTCATTGATTTACCTTCTTAATTAGGAGTGGCAGTCCTTCAGTCGTTTCGGCATATAGCGCAAAAGCTCAAAAGACTGCCACTCCTGGTAACGTAGAACTTAGTCTAAGTAGACCTGCACATGCTCGTTGCTGTCGGCGTCCTGCACATCAACCAGCATACCCGTTTTCATATCCTTCATCATGCCCGTTAGCTCATTCCAATCCAGATTATCAATTTCCGGGCTGAAGCGGCTACCAATCTTTAGACCAAACTTCATCATCTTGACGGGGATGTTGACTGTGACCCGGTTTTTGCCTGTTTCTAGATTGGCCACGCGCACGCGAAACCAATTTGGCTCCTGGCTGTCATCGCCTTTGGTAGCAACCACTGGTTCGGGGGCGGGGGCTTTTTCAGCAGGTGGGGGTGGCGGGGGTGCAGCCGCCTTTGCCGGTTCACCGACATCGCTTAACAGATCGGCAGCTTCAGCAGCCGTAATTTTGCCATTGCTCAACAGTTCCAAAATTTCCATGCGGCTTGGTTTACTCATGATATGCTCCTAGTTGATTGAATGTTTCAATTTCTTACAAAGCGCAATTTACAAGCGCGATTACCAACATTTATAGGGGCGATTTTGAGTTGGCAACGGCCGTATTCCAGTAATCGGTATTCGGTAATCAGTAAAAGCACTTTACTGATTACTGGTAACTGTATACTGATTACCGACTAACCCTCGCCCCGCAATATTTCCAATGCTTCTTCGGCCGATAATTTGCCACTGCTTAAATCGCCCAATACGGCTTGCCGTGTCTCCTCAGAGATCTCTGGCTCTGGCGGGCCAACCTCGTAACCCATCGCCTCGATCACTTCTGTGAGGCGGCTGCGCACGGCCGGATACGACATGCCCATTTCTTGTTCTACCCGGTTGATTTTGCCCTCGCACTTAATGAACGTCTCGATGAAGCCAAGCTGCGCTGGCGTAAGCTGATACAGTCTACCCAGCGAAAAATGGCCTTCAATGCTAGTATCGCAGTTACGGCAGTGCAGCCGGGTTACGTGAAGGGTGTCGCTGCAAATGGGGCATTGGCCAATCACTGAATTCATAAATTAGGTCTCCTTAAACTGTCAGAATTGGGATTTGCAAAAACCTGTCAGGCCTGATGCCGCCCATGATACTAAACAGTTCAAGAATTCGTCCAGAAATCGCTAAACGAGTTCCGGTTCGGGTATTTGTTCTTCTGGCTCTTTTTGTTTGGGGTGCAACGGCCGTATTTCCAAAGTCCCCGTGCCAATCTTCGCTTTAATCCGACCTGCACCGCTGCCCAAAATGCCCCACAAATTGCCACCCACCAAATGGCGTTCCGCACGTTGGTCCGTAAGTGGCAGGGTGCAGCTTACATTGCCCACGCCTGTTTTGGCCGATAGCTGGGCGTTTACCGTTTCGGGAATCGTTAATACTATTTCACCGGTGGCCGACTCAAATCGGTGATTTTCATCAGTCAGATTGCCAGTGTACGTGAGCTGTCCGGTGACGGCTTTGGCATAAATCGAGCCGTCAATATCTTGCATCCGGAGCTGCCCGGCAACGACTCGCGCCGAAACCGGGGCGGCAACGCCTTCAATCGCCATAGAGCCAGTGACGGTTTTGGCCTGAATGGGGCAGTGGGCCGGTACATCAATGATGAGCTTGGCTTTGGGATGGTTGTTACGGAACAAACGGGCGAGTTTTTGAATAAAATCAGCATCCTGTTCCGCCCGCACAAAAATGGTGCCTTCGTGCCGCTCTACCCAAATGTCCATATGGCGGTAAGTGGCTTCTATGTGCAGGTTGTCGTCGGCAGACGGCCGTATCTCTACCGATCCGATTTCTACCCACACATCGAGCTTTGTTTTGGCTTCAACTGTTTCTGTAAAATGCACAGTTTTCATTTTCTTTACCTGATAAGTTGAAAAATTAATATAACTATAAATAAAATTAACAATTTCCCGAATAATAATTTATTTCTTGAGCTGTGTCAAGATAAATTTATAGAAAATGAGAACACCTCTTGATAATATGAATGAATTAGTCAAGATTATCAATATTTTTAATAGATTTCTGGAATTTGTGGCGAAATGGGTTAAGGAAAGGGGGAAATGGCCGTTTCGCGGCGCACTTGTTTGAGATGCCAGCGCCATTCACGCATATTTAAGGCCACCATGCCGCTGTATGCCAGGGCGCAGCTAGCCAAAAAGAAGAGGGGGCCATAATTTTGCTGCTGCATTGCTAAGATTACACCTATCCAGGCATAGATGGCTAGTCCCACTTCTACTAGCAGCAGCCAGTCGAAGCGAAGTTCTTGCAGCGGCGAAGCGGTGCGATTGCCTTGCTTAGGAGTGCGTACAAACTCATGCCGGTTGCCAAAGAGTGTCTGCAAGATGGCTCGACTGTTGCTGGGAGCCAGCCCGATGGCAATAAGCACTATCGTGGGGAAGTGGCGCAGTCGCCACAGCCAATCTTTGTACAAAACCTGCTGGCTCATGACAAACAGCAGCGGCTGGCCAATGCCCGCTACTGAAAACAGCAGCATCCACGATGAGAAGTGGAAATCGAGCAGCAGCAGGGGGATTTGCAGCAGCAGCAGCAAAATGACCAGCAGGTTGGTGCTGTAAGCCGACATTGAGATGAGGGCATAAAATCGAGCCAAAAGCGTGTGGTGAGGTGTGGTGGCGATGAGACGGCCGTATTTGCGCAAACATTGTGATGACCCCTTGGACCACCGGGCCTGTTGGCTTTTATAGGCTGAAATGGTGGTGGGCAGCTCGGCAGGGGATTGCACCTCGTTCAAAAAGAGGCATTCCCATTGCCGTAGGACTGCGCGCGTGCTCAGGCACATATCTTCACACACTGTGTCGGTCTGCCAGCCGCCAGCATCTTCCAGGCAAGCCCGCCGCCACACACCGCCCGCGCCGTTGAATTTGGGGAACAGATTAGCGCGGTGTCGCACAGTTTGCTCCATGGCAAAATGTTTGTCCAAGGCGATGGCTTGGGCATGGGTGAGGGGAGAACGGCCGTCATTCAGATGTCCCCAGCGTGTTTGCACCATGCCTAAAGCTGGATTGGTGGCAAAATGGGGGATGGTTTGCTGCAAAAAGTCTGGCTTTGGCTGGAAATCCGCATCAAAAATGGCGATAAACTCTCCGGTGGCTTGAGGCAGTGCGTGAGCCAACGCACCCGCCTTGTACCCGGCTCGCTGACTGCGGTGTACCAGAGAGATGTTGATGCCCCTTTTCCTATAATACGCCACCCAGCGAGCGGCTCGTTCGGTGGTGCTGTCTGTGGAGTCGTCGATTACCTGGATTTGCAGTTTGTGGGCGGGGTAGTGGAGGGAAACGGCCGTGTGGATCAGCCGCTCCACTACAAAAGGTTCATTAAAAAGGGGCAGCTGCACCGTCACGCTTGGGGGATCGTTGGGAAACGGCGGCGTGGGGAAGGTGGCGTGGCGGTGTCGCCAATAAAGCCCAAACGTCAGCAGCCCAAACAGGCCATAGAGAGCCAATCCGCCCAGGGCAACAAAGTACAAAATGAGAACCAGTTGGCTCATTCTGAGGCTGCTTCGGTAGAATCTACCTCATCGGCAGCAGATTTTACGATAGTTTTGAGCCGCTTGTTAAACACGCCGCGTTGCAGCATGATGCGACGGCCGCACGTTTGGCACACCAGCCCAACGTCGGTGCCAACGCGCACCACTTCCCATTCATAGCTGCCGCAGGGGTGGGGCTTGCGCAGGCGCACAATATCGCCTAAATGAACTTCTACATACATGGTGCGGAATTATAGGCGGGGGAACGGCCGTTGCCAATACGCAGGACGGCCGTTTCCCCTACACAACCTAAACAACCAATGAACTTTGCTCCTGCCGTTCCCGCCATCATTCGCCCCCACTTTGGCCACACGGTATACTTGCGCCCAATGCTTAAACACAATTTGGGAAAGTTATGCTTTTATTTTTACGAGGTGCCGAATATCTAGTTCCCACCGCCGTTAGCTTCATTTTAATTGCGGTGCTTGCTTTTGCTTACCATGAATTTGCCCATGCCATTGTGGCAGATCGGTTAGGTGACCCAACGCCACGTTCGTACGGCCGTATCACCCTCAACCCCATCCCCCACCTGGATCGCACCGGGCTCATTCTGCTGTTTCTCATTGGCTTTGGCTACGCCTTCACGCCCATTAACCCACGCTACCTGCGCGGCAATCCGCGGACATCGCATGCGATCGTTGCTATTGCTGGCCCATTAATGAATTTACTCATTGCCCTGGTTATGGGCCTGCCAGTGCGGTTAGGATTGGTTGATGTACAAGCACCAAGCCAATTTTTGCCATCAATCTACTCATTTTTAGCATTTGGCGTTTACTTTAACCTACTGCTCTTCGCTTTTAACATGATTCCCATCCCGCCACTAGATGGTTTTACTATTTTACTAGGCATTTTACCGGTTGATCTGGCATACCGATTGCAGGGTTTGCGCCAATACAGCCAAATTATCTTTTTGGGCGTTTTTTTCCTGCTGCCAGCCGTGGGTATCAATATCGCTTTTGAAATTATTGGTCCCGTGATTAGCTTTTTCTTCCCACTGTTTTTGGGACCGTTTGCGCCATTTTTTGTGTAGGTTCGATGGTTCGGTATCGTTTGTGGCAATTTTGGCAGATAGTCACGGCCGTTCCCCTGGAACCAGCCGCTCGTGAAGAAATTGCCACTATCCTGTCCGCCGTTGAAATGTCCTTGTTTGACCAATTTTCACTCAACGACCAATGGCACAGCTACCGAGTGATGAAGATGCTGCAAGAGGCAGGACATAACCAACCACCTTTACTCGTCGCTGCCCTTTTACACGATGTCGGCAAAACAAAACTGTCCTTGTCCATCTGGGAACGGTCGCTTATTGTGCTGGCTTCCATTTTACTGCCTAGGCAAACGGCCGTTTGGGGGCAGGGTGAGGCGGTGGGCTGGAAACGGCCGTTTGTAGTCAAAGCCCAGCATCCAGTTTGGAGTGCCGACATGGCTTCGGAGGCGGGCAGCTTGCCACAAGCCATCGCCCTGATGCGCCGACACCAGGAAACGATTGCCCCAGGAGACGACAGCGAAGAGGCTAAACTCCTTCGCCTGCTGCAATGGGCAGACGACCAAAACTAAGTTCAAGAAGTTCAACTTCTCTCAGAAGTTGAACTTCTTACAGGGAAAATTGTGAAAACACAAACCATCACCATCATCGGACTGGATCGCATTGGGGCTTCTATTGGCCTGGCTATCAAAAAATCACCGCTGGACGTGACCATCATCGGCCATGACCCTAATGAAGAGAAGGGTCAGGCAGCTTTGAACGCAGTGCAAGCCATCGACAAGTTTGAAGGCAACCTGGTCTATGCCGCCCGCAAGGCGGACATTTTGGTTATCACCGCCCAAATCGCAGACATTCAAAGCATTTTGCAGGTGATTGGCACAGAAGTGCAGCCACATACATTGGTGATCGATCTATCTAGCTTGAAGCGGCTGGGGCTGGATTGGGCCAAGCGCCATTTACAGCAAGGGCATTATGTGGGGGCGGTTCCTGTGCTGGCAGCTGATTACTTGGCAGACGGCCGTTCCCAAACCAGCAGTGCCTCCGCAGACCTTTTCCAAAACAGTGCCTTTTGCCTGATGCCTTCTCCCAAAGCAGATCCACAAGCGGTAGAAACGGCCGTAAACTTCGGTATTGTGCTCGGCGCGCTTCCATACTTTGTAGACCCAGATGAATATGATGGCTTGATGCAGGGTACTGAAACGTTACCAGCCCTAGTCTCTTTAGCGATGTTCAGTGCCTTGCAGCAATCAATTGGCTGGCGAGATATGCTTCGCTTTGCCGGGCAACCGTTTGCTCTCAGCACGCTTTCGCTGGAGCAGGATCGGGATATTGCTCATCACGCTTTGCAAAACAAGCAGGCTACGCTGCGCTGGCTAGATGCCCTCATGGCGGAGCTAAAAGCAGTGCGTCGTCTGGTTCATGATGAAGAAGCAGAGATTTTGGCGGCGTTAGCTGAGCAAATGGGCATTGAGCGCGATAAATGGCTAGACTCCCGCCAGAAAAATGATTGGGATGAACGACAGTCGCCCCCAATTGAGCGGCGCAGCATGGCTGATCATCTGCTAGGTGGGTTGGCACGTCGCGGAGGCAGGAAAGATGCGTAGCACCCAACCCGCGGTGGGCGAGGCGGAGATGTCAGCCAAAACGCAGGCCAAGGCAGTTGATGTGGAACGGCCGTTGCGTATCCTCATGATTGCCCCCACCTCCTTTTTTAGCGATTACGGCGGTCACATTCGCATTCTGGAAGAAGCCTACACGCTGCAAGGGATGGGGCATGAGGTCGCCATCGTTACCTATTATAAAGGAAGCAACATGCCCGATCTCGACATTCGCCGCACAGCACCGCTGCCTTGGCGACCCGAATATGAGGTCGGCTCCTCCCGCCACAAAATTGCCTTCGATGTGTACCTGGCGTGGCAATCGCTGGTTGAAGGTATTCGCTTCAAGCCAGATGTCATTCATGGCCACATGCATGAAGGCGCACTCATTGGTGGGGTGCTGGCCAGGCTGCTGCGCCGTCCGCTGGTGTTTGACTTCCAGGGCAGCCTGACGGCCGAAATGACCGACCATAACTTCTTGCGAAAGGACGGCCGTCTGTACCGTCTAGCCTTTGGCCTGGAAAAGCTCATCAACAAAATGCCCCAGGCCATCCTCACCAGTTCCATCAAAGCCACGCGATTACTTGAGGAAGAGTTTCAGCTGCCGACGTCAAGGCTCATTCCCTTACCAGACTGTGCCAATCACCGTCGCTTCGATCCTGATAAATTCACGCCAGAAATGAAGCAAAATCTGCGCCAAAAATTGGGTATTCCTGCGGATCGGCTAATTGTTGCTTATCTCGGCTTGCTAACCGATTATCAAGGCATACCCCATCTGATCGAAGCTGCCGCTCGACTTAAACAAGCGGGCGAGAAATGTCACTTCTTGATTATGGGCTACCCAAACGTGGCGCGTTACCAAAGCCTGGCGCGCCAAAGTGGTGCAGCAGATATGATCACCTTCACCGGCAAAGTGATGTATCAAAATGCGCCTGCTTACCTCTCGCTAGGTGATATTGCTGTTGCTCCTAAAATGTCTAGCAGCGAGGGCAGTGGCAAGCTGCTAAACTACATGGCATTGGGGCAACCTGTCGTCGCCTACGATTCGGCCGTGCATCGTGAGTACCTGGCTGAGTCAGGGGTCTATGCCTCTAGCGGGGATGTTGCTGCCTTTACAGAGGCTATCGCTATGCTGTTACACCAGCCAGAAAGGCGTCTGGTTTTGGGGGAACAGCTGCGCCAGAGAGCGTTGCAAGTTTACAGTTGGCAAAAGGCTGGTGAGCGCATCGTTTCCATATATAAACAGTTGACAAGTTAACCTTATTTCATTATAATCCCCGTTCGCGAATTGCTATTCGTTCATTACAACGTGCAAAAAGACCACGGCCTTATCTGTCTATGCAAACAGTTTTCATCTGCAAAAAAGACAGCTGGAATTGAAATCAGGGTGCAACAATTTGAGGGAATTCGTTGCACCCTTTGTTTGTGGTTATTGTGATGTTCTGAAAAAGTTCGCATTTTTTGGAAAGAGTGGTTGCGCAGAAGCGATAAATCGCTTTCGCCCCAGTAATCGACAAAAAATTGGATCCAACTTTGATGGCGTCGGTTACCAACAATTTAGGGAGCAGGAATCTTAAATGTCTAAACTTCCAACAAAAAATTATGCCCGCATGACCGAATTGCTTGAGCTGCCAACGCTCATCGACGTTCAGTTAGATTCTTTCAAACAGTTCGTTGAGGATAGTTTATCCGAGCTTTTCGACGAGATTTCACCCATTGAAAGTTTCAATGGTGATCTGAAGCTGTATTTTCCTAGCAATCGGCCAGAGGTTGAGGGATTTGACCTGAGCTACTGGTTTGGGGAACCAAAATATTCAGTGGAAGAGTGCGTTGAGCGGGATATGAGCTATGCAGCCCCCATGTATGTAAAGGCGATGCTGTATAGCACCGATCAAGACCAGCCCATTGTGCAGGATATTTTCATGGGTGATTTTCCACTTATGACCCCGGCTGGTACGTTCATCATTAATGGCACCGAGCGCGTTGTGGTTAGCCAGCTTATTCGCTCCCCTGGCGCATATTTTGAAGTGCAAGAAGAACGCACAACGGGACGGCCGTTAGCCACTGGCAAACTCATCCCTGATCGCGGCGCCTGGATGGAGTTCGAGACGCGCAAGACAGATTACATCACCGTTAAATTTAATCGCAAACGTACCGTTCCCATTACTCTCTTCCTGCGGGCGATGGCTGCTATTGATGATGGGTTGAATAATCCTCTGCTCACTGAGGGCACAGATGAAGAGATTTATGCTCTTTTTGAAGATATTGATACCAATGGGGAGCATCTCTACATTCAGGGCAGCATTGAGCAGGAACCCCCGTGGGACCCGGACAAATCCCTGGCTGAACAGGCACTGATTGAATTTTACAAGCGTATGCGCCCCGGCGATCCGCCAACTTTGGATAACGCAACCCAATATTTGCAAGAGCAACTGTACGACCAACGCCGTTACGATTTGGCTCGCGTTGGGCGTTACAAACTGAACAAGCGTCTGGCGTTGCAAGATGTCGTGCCGCTTACGCACCGCACCATCACTCAACAAGATATTGTTCGCCTAGTGCGGCGAATGATCAACATCAACAATGGGCTGGAAGGGCCAGATGATATTGATCATTTGGGCAACCGTCGTGTCAAGACGGTGGGCGAACTGCTGCAAGCGAAGCTGCGTGTCGGTTTGCGCCGCATGGAGCGCGTGGTTCGTGAGCGGATGTCTATCCGTGACAGCGATACTGTAACGCCTGTTTCCTTAATTAACATTCGCCCAGTTGTAGCAGCCGTGCGCGAATTCTTTGGCAGTTCGCAGCTGAGCCAATTTATGGAGCAGGCGAATCCGCTGGCAGAATTGACTCATAAGCGTACCTTGTCGGCGTTAGGGCCTGGTGGTTTGCGGCGTGAGCGTGCCGGGTTTGAAGTGCGTGATGTGCATCACAGTCATTACGGCCGTATCTGCCCCATTGAGACCCCTGAAGGTCCTAACATTGGTTTGATTGGTCGTTTGGCTACATACGGCCGTGTGAACAAATATGGCTTCATTGAAACGCCATACCGTCGGGTGCTCAACACCATTTCTGGCGATAGCGATGAGTTGGTAGGTCACGATGCTTTCAACAATATTGTCCATCCAGAGACGGGTGAGATTATCGTTTCGGCTGGCGAACCCATTACCGACAAGACTGCTAAGGCAATCAAAAAAGCGGGCATTGCAGAAGTACAAGTGAAGCCGTATATAACGGGCGAAATTGTCTATATGTCTGCGGATGAGGAAGATCACTACTCCATTGCGCAGGCAAATGCCCGCATTGATGACAAAGGACAGTTT
Source organism: Candidatus Leptofilum sp. (assembly GCF_965223285.1). Taxonomy (GTDB): domain Bacteria; phylum Chloroflexota; class Anaerolineae; order Promineifilales; family Promineifilaceae; genus Leptofilum. Next base: position 4,831,612 of record NZ_OZ244997.1, read on the forward strand.
GCCGACCGACGCGTTTCTTCACGGCGTAATCAGCAATTCCGCTTTACCTCCGTGCAGCGCATCGACTTCATTGACGTTGCTCCACGCCAGATTGTGGGTATTTCAGCCGCGTTAATTCCTTTCCTGGATCATGACGATGCCAACCGTGCCCTAATGGGTTCAAACATGCAGCGTCAGGCCGTACCCCTGCTTACGCCAGATGTGCCGATTGTTAGCACTGGTATGGAGCAGCAGGCAGCTATCAACTCTGGCCAGATTGTCGTGGCCAAAGAAGATGGCGAGGTTGTGAATGTAACTGGTGATACCATCGTCGTCGTCAGCGAAAATGGTCCACGCACCTATAACCTACGCAAGTACAACCGTTCTAACCAGAGCACTTGTATTGATCAGCGTCCCATCGTTGTTAAAGGGCAGCGTGTGAAGCAAGGGGATGTTCTAGCTGATAGTTCGTCTACAGAATACGGCGAGTTGGCTCTTGGCCAGGACGTTTTGGTTGCCTTCCTTTCTTGGGAAGGTGGCAACTATGAAGATGCTATTCTGGTGAGTGAACGAATGGTGCGAGCAGACCGCTTCACTTCTGTTCACATTGAAAAGCACGAAGTAGAAGCCCGCGATACGAAGTTGGGGCCAGAAGAAATCACATACGATATCCCCAACGTTAGCGAGGATTCACTCAAAGATTTGGACGAGCGCGGCATTATTCGCGTGGGTGCAGATGTGAATGAGATGGACATCCTGGTTGGTAAGATTACGCCCAAGGGTGAGAAGGAACTAAGCCCAGAAGAAAAATTACTCCGCGCCATTTTTGGTGACAAAGCGCGGGAAGTTAAAGATTCCAGCTTGCGGATGCCGCATGGTGCCAGGGGTAAGGTTGTAGATGTGCACGTCTTTGATCGTCAACATGACCGCGATTTACCTGCTGGTGTAGAAACCATGGTGCGTGTAAGCGTTGCTCAACGGCGCAAGATTTCTGAGGGTGATAAGATGGCCGGGCGGCATGGGAACAAGGGTGTTATTTCCAAGATTGTTCCTATTGAAGATATGCCTTACTTAGCAGACGGCACGCCCATCGACATTATTTTGAGTCCGCTAGGAGTACCCGGCCGTATGAATATCGGTCAGGTCTTGGAAACGCATCTGGGTTGGGCAGCACACCGCTTGGGTTTCCGCGCTATCACCCCCGTGTTTGATGGGGCCAACGAGCGTGAAATCTCAGCAGAGTTGGCCCGCGCCTGGCTCTTAGGCCGTGCTTGGGAAGTGGCTGTAGATTGGGCTTGGGATTGGCTCACCGAAATTGAGTACGATCTGGAATCGTTGGAAGACGAAGATGAAGCCCGTCGGCTCTTTGTTACCGGTTGGCTTGGTGAAGAGGGATATGATGTAGAACGGTTGGAAACCGATCTGCGCTATGCACAGTGGAGCGTTGCGCGTGAATGGGTACGTGGCCGTGATTGGGATGCTGATTTGCTGTTCCCAGAGCATCATGAAACGATGCGCAAGCTTGACTGGGTAGAGCACAATGAAGCTGCCATTGAAGTTTGTATTCGTGAATGGTATACGTACATTTTAGACAAGTTTATTGATGGGTTACCTGAAGCGGTTCAGGTTGATCCGTTGAAAGCTGATGTTGGTACATTACAAACCTTGTCTCACCAAATCACGACAATTACGCATGAGCCACTGCCTGTGTTAGGCAAGGAGATGCTGATTGATGGTAAAACTGGACGGCCGTTTGACCAGCCAGTAACGGTCGGGATTTTACACATGCTCAAGTTGGCACATCTTGTTGAAGATAAAGCCCATGCCCGCTCTACTGGCCCGTATTCGTTGGTTACACAGCAGCCTCTGGGTGGTAAAGCCCAATTCGGTGGTCAGCGCTTTGGTGAAATGGAAGTATGGGCATTGGAAGCGTATGGTGCTGCCTATACATTGCAAGAAATGCTCACCATCAAGTCAGATGATGTGCAAGGCCGCGTGAAAACCTACGAATCTATTGTTAAAAATGAGCCCATAGATGAACCCGGCGTACCTGCCTCATTCCGTGTTTTGGTAAAAGAGTTGCAAAGTTTGGGGTTAGCCGTTGAAGCAGTAACAGATAGTGGTGATGTGGTTCGCTTTGGCAAAGAAGACGAGAAGAAAAATAAGAAATGGGCCGGTACTGGTCTGATGGATTTAGCCCGTAGTCGCCGGTAGATTCTTTGCGGGGAATGCGATTCTGAAACCGCATTCCCTGCCTAAAAGTTGTTTGAAAAATCGTATCAAAACTGTTTGACAACCAGACTAACTGTGATAGAATTGCCTTTCGTATGTCTGTCCCAAACAGGTAACTAAATACGTAGTTACTAATTGAATAGGTAAAACCATGTGGAGGCCATCGAGTTGTTACAACTACGATGGCCTCCATTTGTCGGGTAAAGGTATGTTTGTAGCCATATTTGGGCGCAAACGTTCATTGATTTAGGAAGAATATAAAAGTAAGGAGATAAATCAGCGTGCCTACGATTAATCAACTTGTTCGCAAGGGGCGTAAAGCCAGAGGTAAAAAGAGTACGGCTCCTGCCTTACAGTGGACATTCAACTCTTTTAAGCAGCGTCGGACGCGTCAACCTAAAGGTGCGCCGCAAAAACGTGGCGTTTGTACGCAAGTCAAAACCATGACACCTAAAAAGCCGAACTCGGCATTACGTAAGGTGGCCCGTGTACGTTTGACGAATGGCATTGAAGTAACGGCGTACATCCCTGGTGAAGGCCACAGCTTGCAGGACCACTCCGTTGTTTTAGTACGTGGTGGTCGTGTAAAAGATTTGCCCGGCGTTCGTTACCACATTGTTCGCGGTACGCTGGATGCAAGCGGTGTAGATAATCGCAAGCAAGGCCGTTCCAAATATGGAACAAAAACACCGAAATAGCTCGGTTTGTTAATTTACGGAGAGTTGCAAAATGCCAAGACGTGATCGTCCTGAAAAACGACAGGTAGAACCTGATTTGAAATATGGCAACACCCATGTTTCTATGTTTGTTAACCGTCTTATGTATGATGGCAAAAAGAGCACGGCCCAACGGGTGCTTTACGATAGCTTTGATTTGATTGAGCAGCGTGCTAAGAAACCTGCAATCGAGGTTTTTGAACAAGCTATCCAGAATGTGACACCTCAAATTGAGGTAAAACCCCGTCGAGTAGGGGGGTCTACCTACCAAGTACCCACGCCAATTGATAGTCGGCGCCAGCTTTCACTGGCAATGCGTTGGCTGCTGATGGCAGCTCGCAGCCGTGGTGGCCGCTCAATGGCAGAAAAACTAGCTAATGAGTTTATGGATGCTGCCACTAATCAGGGTGCTGCTGTGAAGCGTCGTGACGACACGCACCGTATGGCTGAGGCCAACCGGGCATTTTCGCATTTCCGCTTTTAAGGAAATTGGATACTAGAATATGAGTCGTTTGCAATTAGACCGCGTGCGGAATATCGGCATCATTGCACACATTGATGCTGGCAAAACTACCACGACAGAACGCATTCTGTATTATACCGGTGTGATCCATCGTATGGGTGAGGTTCATGATGGAACCGCCACGATGGATCATATGGTACAGGAGCAGGAGCGTGGTATTACGATTACGTCTGCGGCAACAACCACATTCTGGCTCGATCATCAAGTTAATATTATTGACACGCCGGGCCATATTGACTTCACTGCCGAAGTGCAGCGGAGTTTGCGCGTGCTGGATGGTGGTGTCGTTGTATTTGATGCAGTTGCTGGGGTAGAGCCACAGTCCGAGACGGTTTGGCGTCAGGCTGATGATTATAACGTGCCGCGCATCTGTTTTGTGAACAAGATGGATCGCACGGGTGCTGACTTTGTGCGCACGATTAGCATGATCCGGGATCGGTTGGGAGCAAATCCGATTGCTATTCAACTGCCAATTGGCTCAGAGGCAGATTTCCGGGGCATTATTGATTTGATCACGATGGAAGCGGCCGTTTGGGAAGATGATGATTTAGGTGCACAAGCGAAAATTGTTGAGATTCCCGAAGATTATCAAGCTAGAGCGGAAGAGGCTCGTCAAATTATCATTGAGCGGATTGTTGAAACTGATGATGAGTTGATGGAGCGGTACCTGGAAGGTGAGGAAATCACGACCGAAGAGCTGCGTGCAGCATTGCGCAATGCGACCGTTCAAAATCTGGTAACCCCTGTTTTGTGCGGAACCGCGTTGCGGAACAAGGGTATTCAGCGCGTATTGGATGCAGTTATTTACTACTTGCCTTCTCCACTGGACGTGCCGCCAATTACTGGCATAAATCCTTTCACTGAGCAAGAGGAAAAGCGGTCTCCTTCTGACGATGAACCGCTTTCTGCATTAGTGTTCAAGATTGTTACCGACCCTTACGTGGGAAAATTAGCCTATTTCCGCGTCTATTCTGGCGTATTGCGGACAGGTGATACGTTACAAAACACTACGAAGAATAAGAAAGAGCGGATCGGCCGTATCTTGCGTATGCATGCAGATCGGCGTGAAGATTTGAAAGAGGTTCACGCAGGTGATATTGCTGCCACATTAGGCATGAAAGTGACCTTCACGGGTGAGACCCTGTCTGCATCTAACCATCCAATTATTTTGGAATCTATTAAGTTCCCAGAACCGGTAATTAACTTGGCTATTGAGCCAAAAACGAATGCTGACCAGGATAAGATGGGCATTGCGCTTCGTGCATTGGCTGAAGAGGACCCAACTTTCCAGGTAAAAGTAGATGAGCAAACAGGCCAAACGATTTTGTCTGGCATGGGTGAATTGCACCTGGAAGTTTTGGTAGATCGAATGCTGCGTGAATTCAAGGTGGCAGCAAATGTTGGCCAGCCCCGTGTAGCTTACCGGGAAACCATTACGCGCACAGTAGATAAAGCAGAAGCTCGATTTGTGCGACAGTCTGGTGGCCGTGGGCAATTTGGTCATGTCGTTTTGCGGTTAGAACCTTTGGAACCTGGCTCAGGATTTATTTTTGAAAACGCAATAGTTGGTGGCGCAATTCCTAAAGAGTATATCAAGCCAGTAGAAGCTGGCGTTCAGGAAGCAATGGAGAGCGGGACGCTTGCTGGTTACCCCGTTGTAGACGTTAAGGTTACCTTGTATGACGGTTCATTCCATGAAGTAGACTCCTCGGAAATGGCTTTTAAGATTGCCGGCTCGATGGCCCTGAAAGAAGGTATGCAGCAAGGCCGTTCAATTTTGCTTGAGCCGATTATGGCAGTTGAAGTAGTGGCTCCTGAAGAGTATACCGGTGATGTGATTGGTAATATTTCATCTCGGCGCGGCATGATTGAAGGGATGGAGATGCGCTCCGAAGGTTTGCAGTCTATCAAAGCCAGGGTGCCGCTGGCTGAAATGTTTGGCTACGCTACGCGATTACGGTCGATGACCCAAGGTCGCGGTACGTTTACGATGGAATTTGAGCATTACGCGCCGGTTAGTGAAGAGATTGCCCAAGGTGTGATGAAAAGCGGCCGTTAATTTGAGAATTAGCGTAACAAACAGTAACACACAGCATTTGTTTACGATTTATTTAGCATAGAGGAAAGGGAAATTATGGCAAAAGAAAAATTTGTGCGCGAAAAACCACATGTGAACATAGGGACGATAGGTCACGTAGACCACGGCAAAACAACCCTGACAGCCGCAATCACCAAAACGCTGTCCCTGCAAGGGTTCGCCGACTTCTCCGCCTTCGACCAGATCGACAACGCTCCCGAAGAAAAAGCACGCGGGATCACGATCGCCATCTCCCATGTTGAATACGAAACCGAAAACCGGCACTACGCCCACGTCGACTGCCCCGGTCACCGCGACTACATCAAAAACATGATCACCGGTGCGGCTCAGATGGACGGTGCCATTCTCGTCGTCTCCGCTCCCGATGGCCCCATGCCCCAGACCCGCGAGCACGTCCTGCTGGCGCGTCAGGTAGAGGTGCCCGCCATCGTCATCTTCCTCAACAAGGTAGACATGATGGACGACGAAGAGCTGCTGGAACTGGTAGAGCTAGAGCTGCGCGAGCTGCTGGACACCTACGAATTTCCAGGGGATGAAACCCCTATCGTCCGTGGCAGTGCCCTGCAAGCCCTCGAATGCAGCAGCGACGACGTCAACGCCCCCGAGTATGCCCCCATCATGGAGCTGATGCGGGTGGTAGACGAATACATCCCCACCCCAGAACGTCAGACCGACAAGCCGTTCATGATGTCGGTTGAAGACGTCTTCTCCATCAAGGGACGCGGCACGGTTGTGACTGGACGAGTCGACCGCGGCACCCTCACCGCCAACACCGAAGTGGAGATCGTCGGTCTGGCCGAGAAGACCCGCAAAGTGACCGTCACCTCCATGGAGATGTTCCACAAGATACTGGACAAGGTAGAGGCAGGGGACAACGCTGGCTTGTTGCTGCGCGGTATCGGTCGGGATGAGATTGAGCGCGGCCAGGTGTTGGCCAAGCCAGGCAGCATCACGCCCCACACCGAGTTCATGAGCGAGGTGTATGTCTTGCGCAAGGACGAAGGTGGCCGACACAAGGCATTCTTCCCAGGCTATCGGCCGCAGTTCTACATCCACACGCTGGACGTGACGGGTGAGATAGCGTTGCCGGACGGGGTAGAGATGGTGATGCCAGGGGACAATGTGAACCTGCATGTGAAGTTGAGCAAGCCGGTGGCGTTGGAAGAGGGTGGTCGGTTTGCCATTCGGGAAGGTGGCTTGACCGTTGGCTCTGGTGTGATTACCAAAATCCTGAATTAGGATTGTAATAGAGGCGTTGAGATTGATTTAATGAAATCCAACGCCTCTACTTTCGAGGAAAGGTATGGCAAAGCAGAGAATTCGTATCCGGTTAAAAGCATATGACCATCGCGTGTTAGATCAATCTGCACGGCGTATTGTAGGTACGGCCGAACGTACCGGTGCTCGTGTGGTAGGGCCCGTGCCATTGCCAACACGTATTGAACGGTTTACCGTGCGTCGCAGCACGTTTATTGATAAAGATTCACACGAGCATTTTGAGATTCGGACGCACAAGCGGCTGATCGACGTGATCAACCCGGACTCAAAAACAATTGATACCCTGATGCGGCTCAATTTGCCGGCTGGGGTAGACATTGAGATTTCTATCTAAAACGGATCTCTGATCAAAGGATGATGCAGCAGAAGCCTGGTTGCTGACAGTCCTGGGAGGTTGAGGTGAAAGGATTACTAGGCAAAAAAGTAGGCATGGCTCAAGTTTTTGATGAGGCTGGTGTTGTGACACCTGTGACCATCGTTGAAGCTGGCCCATGTTTTGTGACGCAAATAAAAACTGAGGAGACTGACGGGTATACGGCCGTTCAACTCGGTTTTGAAGAAATTTCTGAAAAACGGTTAAGTAAAGGTCAGCAAGGGCACTTGGGCCGCTTGCAAAAGGGCAGAGGCCGTAAAAAGGGTCAAGACGTTCCAGCCTTGCGTCATCTGCGTGAATTCCGTACTAAGGATGCTTCTGATTACGCAGTAGGCCAAACATTGACTGTTGAGCAATTTGAAATTGGCGAACGCGTTGACGTGACTGGCAAAACCAAAGGCAAAGGGTTTGCTGGTGTTGTCAAGCGGCATGGTTTTGGCGGTGGCATCAAAACACATGGCCAATCTGACCGCTGGCGTGCCCCTGGCTCTATCGGAGCCACCTCTGGTAATTCTCGCGTATTTAAAGGCAAGAAGATGCCAGGTCGGATGGGGAACGATATGCTCACTGCCCAAAATCTAGAAGTAATGCGTATTGATACAGAGCGGAACTTGTTGGCCATTAAAGGGTCTGTGCCTGGTGCCAAAGGTGCGCTCGTTGTTATTCGGAAAGCTGCAAAAGGCTAGCGGAGGCGTTGTGATGAAAGTTTCAGTTTTCAACAGTGCTGGCAAGGAAGTTAACAGCGTAGACCTTCCGGCTAGCATATTTGAAGCAAAAATTAATCGTGATCTAATGCACCAGGCGTTGGTACGCCAGCTGGCTAATGCTCGCCTGGGAACACATAAGGCACAAGGGCGTTCAGAAGTAAGCCGCACCGGTGCTAAAGCATATCGGCAAAAAGGTACGGGTAATGCCCGTCATGGCAGCAAACGTGCCCCCATTTTTGTGGGCGGTGGTGTTGCCCACGGCCCTTTGCCCCGAAAATATACCAAGCAAATGCCCCGAAAAATGCGGCGGGCTGCTCTACGGTCTGCCTTGAGCGCAAAAGCCGGGAGCGAAGACATTATCTTGGTTGAAGACCTGGTTTTGGATGCTCCTAAGACCCGGGACATGAAGGCCATTGTAGACACATTGGTAGAAGGGGAAAGCGCATTAGTTCTGTTACCAGGCCGTAATGAGAATATAGAAAAATCATCCCGAAATTTGGCCGATGTGAAGACGTTACACGCAAATTACTTGAACATTCGTGACCTGCTAGGGTACGACAAAATTGTAATGCCACTGGCTGCTTTGGATGTTATTGCCAACTACCTTGGTGATGAAGAATCTTTTGATGAAATTGAAGAAGCTGGGGAGGAAGCATAATCATGCAGATACATTGGCGTGAAATTATTCGTCGCCCGGTAGTGACCGAGAAAAGTAGCTACATGGTTGACTTCAACAACCAGTACACGTTTGTCGTGCACTCGCGGGCCAACAAAATGCAGATTAAGCAGGCTGTTGAGCTGGCATACCCAGAAGTTTCCGTAGAAAAGGTTCGGGTAGCAAACATGCCCGCCAAGCGGGCACGTCGTTTTCGACGAGTAACCCAGCGTAAGGCAGGTTGGAAAAAAGCTGTTGTTACGCTTGCACCTGGGGATACGATTCCACTGTTTGAGGGTGTGTAGCGTTTAAGTTTTGAGCAGGGATGAGGGCATTTGCTTATCAGGGTTTGTTCCTCGAAGGTCAAAATGCCTGTAGCCCGTCTCTGGAGGACATATGCCAATTAAAGTATTTAAGCCCACGTCGCCGGGTCGCCGTGACATGAGTGGGCAAACCTTTGAAGAGGTTACCCGGATTGGCCCGGAACGTAGCCTGACAAAAGGTTTGAGAAAACAAGGTGGCCGTAACTTTCGAGGGAAGATCACCATCCGACATCGGGGTGGTGGACATAAACGTCGTTATCGCCAGATTGATTTTAAGCGGCGCGACAAGTTTGGAATTCCGGCACGCGTAAGTTCAATCGAATATGATCCCAACCGATCTGCTCGCATTGCGCTGTTGGTTTATGCAGACGGCGAGAAGCGGTACATTATTGCGCCGCTTGGGTTGCGCGTTGGCGATGATGTCATGAGTGGCCCAGAGGCTGAGATTCGGCCGGGGAACGCGCTTCCTTTACAAAACATTCCACTTGGTACCCAAGTTCATAACATTGAGCTGCAAGTTGGGCGTGGTGCGCAGATGGTTCGTTCTGCTGGGACTTCTGCACAGCTTTTGGCAAAAGACCATCCGCGCTATGTAACGTTGCGTTTGCCGTCTGGCGAGGAGCGTTATGTGCCACAGGAATGTTTGGCAACAATTGGTCAGGTTGGGAATGTGGAGCATGGCAATGTGAAGCTGGGTAAAGCTGGGCGTAAGCGCCATATGGGTATTCGGCCTGGTGTGCGCGGCTCAGCCATGAACCCGAATGACCATCCGCACGGCGGTGGTGAAGGTCGTTCGCCAATTGGTATGGCTGCACCAAAGACGCCTTGGGGTCAGCCGGCGCAGGGTAGACGAACTCGTCGGAATAAGGCAACGGATAAGTTCATTTTCCGTCGTCGCAGCAAGAAGCGTCGGTAGGAGGTAGATTAGGATATGTCTCGTTCACTTAAGAAAGGGCCGTACATTAGCCCGAAGTTATTGAAGAAGGTTGAAGTGCTGAATGATTCCAGAAAGCGCGAGGTGATTCGTACCTGGTCTCGGTCTAGCACGGTTTTCCCGCAGATGGTAGGCCATACGATTGCTGTTTATGATGGCCGTCGCCATATTCCGATTTACATCACGGAAAACATGGTGGGGCATAAGTTGGGTGAGTTTGCCCCCACGCGGACGTTCCGTGGTCATATCAGCAAAGCTGAGAAGAGGGGGCGTTAGTGATTATGGCTGAAGCATTCGAGATTAAGGCAAAGCTGCGGTATTTGCAGATTACGCCACAGAAGGTTCGGCTGGTGGTTGATGCGGTACGTGGTAAGGGGGCGCAGGAGGCTCTGGATATTTTGAGCTTTATGCCCCAACGTGCTGCTGACCCTGTTTATAAGCTGATTGCCTCGGCCGTGGCGAATGCAGAGCAGAATTTTGGTTTGGAAGCTGATGAGCTGTATATAAGCCAGATTTTTGCAGATGATGGCCCGCGCCATCGTAAAGCTCCTTATGGTGGGCGGTTTGCTGGACGCGGCCGTTTTCGGCCAATTATTAAGCGGTCATCCCATGTGACAGTGGTTCTTGCTGAACGGGATGTGGTTGAGTACGGTGATTAAGTTTGCTGTTAGGACTGGCGGTGTGAATGCTGCTGGTGGTATGGAGGATTAATCTTGGGACGCAAAGTACATCCTGTGGGATTCCGTTTAAAAGCTATTCGTGATTGGAACACGCGCTGGTTTGCTGAAGGCAAACAGTATGAAGAGCGACTGCATGAGGATTTTGCTATTCGCAAACTCATTATGAAGGAGCTGCCTTCGGCGGGTATTTCTCTTTTGGAGATTGAACGATTCCCGAATCAGGTTCAGGTAACAATTCATACAGCACGTCCGGGTATCGTCATTGGCCGGAAAGGTGCTTCTGTTAAAGATCTACGCGGCAAGCTGCGGCAGCTAACGGAGAAATCTGTTCGGGTTGAGGTGGAAGAGATTTCTCAGCCAGATACAGATGCTCAGTTAATTGCTGAGAATGTTGCCGGGCAGCTAGAGCGTCGTATTTCTCATAGTCG